>PNBO01000355.1:7923-46440 GCA_003136095.1 Myxococcales bacterium | reverse complement strand
ACGTCCACTGGAGCGGCGTCGTATCGTAGGTGGTGCCTGGAGCGCCCGTGGGAACGCCCTTCACCGACAAGAAACGCACCTCAGGGGAGGCGAGAACGCCTGCCGCGAGCTGGCGAACCAAGGCAAAGGCGTTGGTGATGTGTTCGGTCGATAGGCGCCCGTGACCGTGCTCGAGCGAGAGTACCGACTGCTAGAGCGGCAGCCTTGAAAAGCGGCCGCTAGAACTGCGAGAAGAACTTCCAGGTCTCTTTCGGCACCCACCCGTCTGTATTGTCCGGCGAAGGCGTGTGAGGGCCGACGAAGAGGCACGACCGCGTGGGATAACCTGCCGTGCAACCCGTGAATTCAAGGCAGACGCCTGCAGTGCTGGTGGGCTGGGGCAATGCTGCCTGGAATGCAGTCGCGCTCAGGGTTGGGTCTGGAGTCTTGCACCCGTTGACCTTGGCAAAATCTTCGAGCTGCGGCAGGCCGAACGACGGCCAAGTGCATACGGTGTCTTGGGTGCCATGGGTCATGAAGTAGGCGACGGGCTTGCTGTGACCAGGCGTGGTTCCACTCATGGGGCCGCCCGAGTGGACCGCGACCGCCCGAATGACGTCCGGCATGGCGCTGGCCATGGCGTAGGACATGGAGCCGCCCATGCTGAAGCCCTCGCAGAAGATGCGCGCCTTGTCGATACAAATTGTGCTCTCGAGCTGGGTGATCAACTGGCGCGAGAACTCGACGTCAGCTCCGCTCGTGTTAGACCAGCCGTTGCTGATCCCCTGGGGCGCGACGAAAACCGTGGTCCCGTTGGACGCGGCAGTGGTGTCCAGGTCGTACCAGGGTTTGATGACCCCACCACTTCCGGTGGAGACGTTGGCGGCGGTCCCGCCCAGCCAGTGATAGGAAACGATCAGGCGATAGGGGTGATTCTCGTCGTAGCTGGCGGGGAGCTTGAGGTCGTACGTGCGGCTCGATGAACTCACTGTGATCGTTTGGTTGGCCCCGGTCGTGGCTGTCGTTGCCTTGCCGCAGCCGTCGCTCGGAACAGCCGGACCGGCCAAGCCCGTGCTGCCGCCGGTCGTCGTCGAGCCGCCGGCACCCGTGCCTGTGCTGCCGCCGCCCGCCTGCCCACCTGGGCTCGTGCCGCCGCCGGTGCCCGTTCCGCCGCCTCCGCCCGCGGTGCCACCGCCCGTCTGGCCGCCCGAGCCTCTACCGCCGGTGGCCGTCGTCGCACCTCCGCTGCCTCGACCGCCGGTTCCGGCCGTTGTGCCGCCAGTGCTTTCCGTGGCGCCGCCGGCGCCCGTCGTCGTGCCTCCGCTACCACGCCCGCCGGTTCCGGCCATCGTACCGCCGGTGGCTTGCGTGGCACCGCCAGTGCCGTGTGCGGCTCCGCCGGTGCCTTGTCCGCCGGTTCCAGGTGGTTCCGAGGAGCCACCGGTTCCGCTTCCGCCGGATCCGGAGCCTCCACTACCCTTGGGCCCACCGCCCGAGTTGGTGCTTGAACAGGCAACCACGATCGAGCCGACGGCAACGAAACAAAGCGCGAGTCGGTTGAACGATAGCATCTTCATCACGGTCTCCTCGGGCAACGGGTGACTAGGCTCTGTATAGTCCTCATACAGACGCACTTCCATATCCAGTTCCGCGAAAGCCGAATCCCGGTTCACAAAAAAGAAAACCCTAGGAAAGCCGATGGCTTGCGTCATGATGTGATGAGTCATGATCGGCCAAGGCTCCCCGACGATCCCATCCCCGTCCTGAGGTCTGGCTGCCGGGCAGACGCCTCGGCCCGTGCCGTTAGGGCCGGGTTGGCCTGCACGCGCAAGGCTCCAGGGCTGCGTGCAGGACGTCTGGCCAAGGGGACCGGGATGTCGACCGCGCTCGCATATGAGCGCGGACAGCATGGACCTGTTGATCTATTGTTCGCGTGACGGCATGAAGACCTCGGATTCGACGATCTCCGCGGACCTCGTCAAGCGCCTGCTTCTGGTCCTGATCCCATTGGCAGTGCTCGCGGCGTTCTGGCCCGCGCTGCGCGCCGATTTCATCCGCTGGGACGACGACGCCAACTTCCTCAACAATCCCCATTTCCGCGGCCTGGACTGGCGGAACCTGCGCTGGATGTTCACCACCGTCTACATGAGCAACTACCAGCCACTGAGTTGGCTTTTCTCTTGCCTTGGCTACTCGCTCTGGGGCATGCAGCCCTTCGGTTATCATGCGACCAGTCTTGCGCTCCACATCCTAAACGCCGTCCTCTTCTACTTCGTGGCGGCGCGCCTGCTGCGCCTGGCCGCTCCCTTGCCCGACGACGACGCGGCCCTGCCAATCGCCGCTGCCTTCGCCGCGCTTTTCTTCGCTCTGCACCCCTTGCGTGTCGAGTCCGTGGCTTGGCTGAGCGGCCAGCACGACCTTCTGGCCGGCGCGTTCTATCTAACGGCCGTCCTCTGCTATCTGCGAGGCTGCTCGAACGAGGCGCGCCGACGGCGGTGGCTTTCGGCCTGCGTCGTGCTCTTCGCGGCCGCGATGCTCTCCAAAGCCAACGGCATCACCTTCCCCATCGCGCTACTGCTGCTGGATTTCTATCCGCTGCGCCGGCTTCCCGAGAATCCCCGGCTGTGGCTGGCCCCCCAATACCGGCGTGTCTGGTTGGAGAAGCTCCCTCTGCTGGCGATCGCGGTCGCGGCTGGATTGGTGGCCTTTGTGGCGCGGCATCAGACCACGATGCTCCAGCCTCTAAGTCTGGGCTTCCGAATCCAGCAGGCGCTCTATGGCCTCGTGTTCTATCTCGGCAAGACGGCGGCCCCGGTCCAGCTCATGCCCTTTTATCCGATCCCGCTGAATCTGCGGCTCCCTCCGGCGACCGTCGCCGTCAGCTTTGGGCTCGTGCTGGTGCTGACCGCCGTCGTGCTACGCCAACGGCGCCGCTGGCCGGGCGGCCTCGTCGCATGGGCCTACTACGTGGTCACCCTGTTACCCGTGTTGGGGCTGGTTTCGGTGAGCATCTTGCTCGTGGCCGACCGTTACACCTATCTGCCTTGTATGGCCTGGGCCGTGTTGGGTGGCGCCGCAAGCTTGGTGACGTTGCGCCGGCTGGCGAGCCGACACCGCCGAATAGCCGCCGCCGGGTTGGCCTCGGTCTTGTTGTTGCTCGCATCCCTGAGCTGGCGCCAGTCGAGGCTGTGGCACGACTCCGAGACGTTGTTTCGCCACGTGCTGGCGCTCGAGCAGGACATCCCGGAGGTCCACAACAACCTGGGCTTCGTCCTCGTGAACCAGCTTCGGATCGACGAGGGGATCGAGGAGTACCGAAGGGCCCTGGCCATCAAGCCGGATTTCGTGAAGGCGATGAACAACCTCGGTCTGGCTTTGCTCACCCAGGGCCGGATCGCGGAGGGCATCGAGCAATGCCAAAAGGCCGTGGACCTCGAGCCGGACTATGCCTTCGCGCACAACAACCTCGGCCTAGCCCTGATGTATCTGGGACGGGCTGCCGAGGCCCTCCCGCATTTCCAGAAGGCCGTGGCTGTGGCGCCGGAATACGTCGTGGCCTACAACAACCTGGGGACCGCCCTGCTTGCGATGGGCCGGAGCGATGAAGCCATCGCGCAGTTTCACAAAGCCCTCGATCTGCGGCCAGACTACTCGGCCGCAGCGGCAATGCTACGTGCTGCCGAGGCCCAGAGGCAGCACTGAACGCGAGATGGACGGGCTCCGTGTGCTCGCGCAGGAGGCGAATGGCCTCACGCCCGTCGGAGGCCGCGATGGCGCGATAGCGATGATGCCGGCCTGGCTGACGATGCCCCGTGCGTGCACTGCAGTCTGGCGGCTGCTACCAAGACGACACCGCTCTCTACTGGGGGCGCAGCTCGCCCAACCTGATCCTGCGGCTAGCGAAGTAGCAAAGCCCACGACGGGAAGGTCGCGAGCTAGGGGCAACCCCCGTCGGTACCATACCAGCCGACCCGCGCACGCGCGGCGACGCACGCGTTGGAGTACATGCGACCGTCGCAACCGCAGACTGGCTCGAAGAGGGACGGGCAGACACCGGGGATGGCCGTACAGCTCCCGGCGGCCGCACCACAGCTGGTAGGCATGCAGAACACCAGCGCCGCGTAGCTTGGGTCACCGCAATCCGCCGGTAGGGTGCAAGGCCCCGAGGGCAGTGGGGGACAAGCTCCCTCGCTATCGACGTTGATCCCGTAGGAGGCGGCCTCGCACGCATCGAGGTAGGTCTGGTGATCGCAGCCGCAGGCCGACTGGCCACCGTCCCTCGATTCGACGAAGCAGACCATGAAATCCGGCTCGCCCGTGCAGAGGCCGGTCGGCGCCCCGCAAGACTCCTTTTTGCAGTAGAGCCCGGTGCCGCAGTCCGCGTTGCTCGCGCAGGGGGCTCCGCCGTCGGGCAGCGGACACGGGCCCTGGGATGCGATGTTAACCGCTCCGCCGTGGGCCAGGCACGCATAGACGTAGGTCTGGCCGTCGCAGCCGCACACGAAGCCGGTGTCGAGCTGGCAGTAGTCGGGAATCATCGCGCAGACCCCGATGACCGAAGGGTCGCACGCATCCTTCTGACAGAACGTCCCGCCTAAGTTCGCGCAATCCGAGTCGAGCCGGCAGGGCACGCCGCCATCGGCGCTGGACGGCAGGCTTTCCCAGGCGGCGTCGCGCGCCGGCGGGAACGTGCTGTCCAATCCCGCGTCCGCGTCCACCGACCAGTCGACCCGCACCGGAGTCATCGAGCACACAGCACCGTGGCACGAATCGTTGGTGGGCGCATGGCCCAGCTGGCCGTGGCTGTTGAGTCCCCAGCACCAGATGGCTCCATCCGCCGCCAGCGCGCAGGCATGCTCGGTGCCGGCCGAGACCGATACGATGTCGGTCAAGCCCGGAACTGCGACCGGCAATGTGGAGTCCAGTGTCGTGCCATTGCCCAGGGTACCGTCTTCGTTGTCGCCCCAGCAACGCAGGCTGCCGTCGGCGAGCAGCGCGCAGGCATAGGAGCCGGCCGTGGTGATCGCGACCACGTTGGTCAAGCCGAAGACCGCCACGGGCGTCGAGCTACCGTAGGGTGGGCCGCTTGACACCGTGCCGTTGCCGAGCTGACCATGGTCGTTGGCGCCCCAGCAGGCGGCCGTGCCATCCGCCAGGACGGCACACTCGCCCTCGGCGCCGGCGGCGAGGGCGACGACTTGACTCAACCCCTGCACCGCCGTGGGCGTCACCACCGGGTGCACGGCGTCGGCGTAGGTGCCGTTGCCAATCTGGCCAGCCGTATTGTCCCCCCAGCACTCGACGGTGGCATCGCCGAGCAGCGCGCAGATGTTGCTCTGGCCCGCCTGGATCGAGACGACGCCCGAGAGCGGCCGCCGCGTCGGCGTCTCGGAGCTTCCCCCGCCCGGCGTCATGCCCCAGCAGTAGACGGTCCCATCGCCGAGCACGGCGCAGGTGTCATTGGCGCCGGCGCTGATGTTCGCGATGTCGCGCAGGTTCGACACCGTCTTGATCGAGGAAGAATCCATCGTGGTGCCATCGCCAAGAGCTCCGTAGCCGTTGCCCCCCCAGCATTGCGCCGTGCCGTCGGCCCGCACCGCGCAGGCGTGATACCCATCCGACGCCGAGAGCGCGACGGCGTCGTTCAATCCCTGCACCACGACGGGCGTGGTCGAGCCGATCCGCGTCCCGTTCCCGAGTTGGCCGTAGGTGTTGGTCCCCCAGCATCTCACCGACCCGTTCGACAGCAGGGCGCAGGTGGAGAACAAGCCCGCCGAGAGCGCGACCGGGATGACATGTCCACCGTCTGCGCCGCTGCTTGCCGAGTCTCCGCTTGCGCTGTCAGGGACCATGGCCACTGGCGCATCCGCCTGCCGAGCATCCACGCGCACCGAGATCGCGTGCGACCCGCAGCCAGCCACCGCGAGCGCAACCGCCGCGCAAACGACTAGCCTCGCGCTCCTGGTCATGGTGCCCTTCATTGTACTCCGTCGGATTCCGTCCAGGCCGCCTGCTGCGCAGGCATCGGCGTGGGACGGAATTGCATCGCTTCCCAGCAACGTGCCTCCATCCCCTGCCGACCCCATCGCCGGCAGCCCACAATCCCACTGGAGCGTGAATCCAGTCATGCGCCGGCAGCAAGCAGCATCCGCAGGAGCCCGCGGATGCGCAGTCGGACGCCGAGTCGTGCAGAACCGAGGTCTTCGCGGCCTACGGTCCGTTCGAGCGCCGGGAACGGCGCTGGGAGGCAGTCTTGCAACAGCTTCTTGAACACGGTCAGCGTGCTCCTCGCCAGGTGCCAGTGAGCAGAGCCCCACTGTCTGCGCGAAAACTCCAGAGCTGTGGCGCTGCGTGTTCGCCAAACCGACCGGTCCCGCAACTTCGCTGCCCCAAGTGGGCCGATCTGACGCATGCGCCAGGGCCGCTAGTTGGTCGCCGTGCTCGGGGTCGGCAGCCCGCCGACGGCACCACCGCTAGTGGTCGGCCACGGGTAGCACCAGACCGACGCTGGTACCGCGTCGAGGTAGGGGACCGGCGTAGCGTCGTCCTTGGTTCCGTCCAGCGCGCAATACTGGTCATCGATGACGTGGGTCAGCGCTTCCGTGACCTCGTCTGCGGTCATGGATGTGATGGTGAGGCCATCCTGACTCAAGCGCCAGCCGGTCGACGAGCTGGAGAAGACGACGGTGAGCCCGATGGCCATCGGCGAGCCAGACTCCGGGCAAGCGATGGTTGGGCCGGTCGCCAGTTGAGTCGGGGAAAATGCGTTGAGGCTCCCGCGGAAAGTCGAGACCTGGCAGCGGGCGCCGATGCGGTCGATGCGGACGTGAACGTCGCCGGCGTCGTTGATGCGATAAACGGCGATCGGGGTGGCGTACTCCTCGAGGACGTCCTTCGACCAGCCTTGCGAGTCCTGATTGACGACGTAGATCGACGAATCGCCGAAGGCCAGGGCGCTGCCGGCGCCCGGGGACGAGTCGAGGGAAACCGTGCGGACGATGTCTTCGACGAGGTCGAAGGTCATCTCGGACGAGAGCCCCGTGCCTACACCGACCGCCGTGATGTTGAGCCGGTGCGCGGTGGGATTGAAGGAAGTCTGGGGCGAGTTCAGATAGCCGGCGTAGGGCATGAACAAGCGCTGGCTGTCCCAGTCGAGGCGGATGCGCTGATCGTCCGAGGTGCCGAGCCAGGTCTGCGTGAAGTCCGCGTTGTACTCGGTGCCCAGGAGAACGTTGTCCACCTCGCTGGCGTCGTCCTGATTGAAGAGCGTGATCTTCTGCAGATTGCGCGCGACACCGCTGCTGGTGAAGCTCACGGTGCCGGGGCCGAGGATGCCGGCGCTGGCCAGGATGAGCTGGATGCTCGATCCCGGCATCACGAAGTGGGTGAGCTGGGTCGGGAAGGACGGCGCGCCGAGATCCATCATGATGACGTCCGACCAACTGGTAATGCCTTTGGGCGCCGTGGAGTCGTAGTAGGCGCGCGAGACCATCATCCGGGTGTCGGAGAAGAGGGTCGAGTGAGATCCGGAATAGGAATAACTTCCGCCCTGCCGAGGCGTGTTCTGCCCGCCGAGCTCGGCGATGGAGTTGCCCGCGATGAGCAACGTGTGCAGCACCTGTCCCTGATTGGTAAGCACGTAGAAGTGCCCCTGCTGGAATTGCAAGTCGCCCTTGCTGTCGATGGAGCCGCTGACCTCCAGCGGTGCGCCGGTGAAGGTCAACGAGGGAACGCTGCCGGTGGTGGTTCCCGGCGACGCCATCTCGAAGAGCTGCTCGTCCAGCTTGACGAAGTCGCCATCGGTGTAGCGCCACACAACGAACTGGGTGGATTGATCGGTGCGGTAGGTCGGATACGACAGCGTCCGGGTCTCGGTGTGGTCGCAGATGGTGTCGTGGTACGTGTACGTGTTGCAGGTTTCTCCGACGCGAACGTAGATGTACTTGCTGACCACGGGGGCCGCTTCCTGGATGCAATCGAGCAACGATTTGCCGTTGCAGGGGTAGTCGCCCTTGGTGGATTGGGGATCCTTGTAGTCGGGATTGTCCCGCCTCTCGTAATTGGGATAGCAATACTGCACGCTGTGCTCGGGGCCCGCGTGACTGGCGGTGCAGTAGGAATAGGTCTGGGACTGGGTGCCGGTAAAGACCGTCCTGCTGACGTCACGGCTGACCACGAAGTAGCGGTCGCTGGCGCTGATGAAGGACTTGTAGCTCTTGTAAGTGGCCACGACCTGGCCCGGGGTCAGTTGCTGCACGGCCGTGACGAGGTCCTGGCCGGCGAGGGGATCGGAGCTGACATGGTCGTTGAGAAGCTCCTCCTGCCAGGCGAGGGTGAGCTGCGTGCCCCAGTTGACGACGGTCACCTTGACGCCGGTGGCGCTGCCGCCGGCGGTGCTGGTGACGGGAACGGCGACGGCGCCGCCATCCGGGTTGGCGGTCGTGGCGGGAGCCGGCGGGCTGTACAGCGTGGCGTAGATGACCAAGGTGCTGTCGAACAGGCGCGCGTCTTGGATCTGTTGGTTGTCCAGCATCACGGCGTCCAGGAAGTCGAAGCCGCCGGGCTTGACGCCGAAGCGCAGGAGCGCGGCCTCGTTCACGGACGTGCCTGAAGCCATGCCGTTGACGAGCAGGACGATCTCGCTGCCGTGATAGAAGAAGTACTTGGGACGGCCGGGCAGCTTGAGCGCACAGCTCAACACGGGCGTTGCCCCCGCGGTGTTCACGGCAAGGAGGCCATGGCGCTGGGAGAGGAAGATGGCGGTGTTCTCCTGGTATCCGACCAGGTCGGGGCGTTCGATGGTGGGCGCCGCCGCATTGCTCGCATCACCGGCCACGGTCGGCGCGTCGCCTCGCATCGGGGGAATGTGCCCACGGTAGAGCGGCGGCTGGCTCAGGTCCTTCAGGATATCGACGGGGTGAGTCCAGTTGATCCCGCCCAGGGCATCCACGGCGGCCTGGAATCCGGCGTCGTTGCTGACCGGACAGCGTTTCGCCGCCAGCGGGTCCAATCGGCTGACCTGCGCCACGAAGTCGGCGTAGCTCATGACCGCACCGGACGAGGGGACGCGCACCTGGCTGCGGTAGCTTAGCGTGTACGCGGCGAGGCTGGATGGCGGGCTCACGGCACCGTCAATGCCGCCGCCATCGATATCCGTACCGGCACCACCGCCCGCGGCTCCGCCAGCGCCCGCGCCGGTACCACCGCTCCCGGCGCCACCACCGGTCCCGGTGGCGCCACCCGCGGTGTCTCCGCCGCAGCCGGCAAACATGAGTAGGGCCGCGCCCAGAAGGACAGAGGCCTGAAGGGAGAATCCGACTCGCTTTGTCATGGTAGCTCCTCGGCACCTGCATTCAGCAAGAGTTGGGCCACGCGACTTCTGCCCGTTCTCACGCGATTCTCGGGCTAGGTCCCGGGTTTCGCGAGCGTGGGCCCTCACAATTTCGAGTGTCCCCTGCGGAAATTGTTCGTTCGGCGCTCGTAGATCGCCGCCCTGCACCGTTGTACCCCGCGAGTACGCCCGCACTCGCCAAGACCACGGTCTATCCCCTCGAACGCAGAATCCAGGCTCTTGATGATTTGCGCAGAGGCGTGCTGCAAGGCTCGGGGGTCTCACCCTCACTTAGCCTGGATGCCCGGTGGCCCCGTCGTCACGCGCGGGGCTACCTAGGGATTGATCCGGCCGAGCTTGCCCGGGCCCGATTCCGTGAACCACAGGTTGCCGTCGGGACCGGCCACGATGGCGGAGGAGGCGCTGCTCGCGGTCGGGATTGCGAGCTCGATGACCGTCCCATCCAGGGTGATGCGGCCGATCTGGTTGGCGGTGTATTCGGTGAACCAGAGATTGCCGTCGGGGCCCGCCGCCAGGCCGTAGGGATTGCCGGTCGCGGTGGGGATGGGGAACTCGGTGACCGTTCCCGTCGGGGTGATGCGGCCGATGTGGTCGCTCTTGTGCTCTGTGAACCAGAGATTGCCGTCGGGGCCCGCCACGATGCGCGCGGGGCTGCTGCCCGGGGTCGTCACCGAGTACTCGGTGACGGTGCCCGTGACCGTGATGCGCCCGATCTGGTTGGCGCCGAGCTCGGTGAACCAGAGATTGTGGTCCGGCCCCGCCGTGATGCCCGTGGGCCCGGCGCCCGAGGAGGGAATCGTGTACTCGGCGATCGTCCCGCTGGTGGTGGCGCGGCCGATCTTGTTGCCGCTGTATTCCGTGAACCAGAGATTGCCGTCCGGCCCGGCGACGATGCCCGCGGGATATCCGCCCGCCACCGGTAGCGAGTATTCGGTGACCGTGCCCGTGGGTGTCATACGGCCGATCTTGTTGCTACTGCGCTCCGTGAACCACAGGTTGCCATCCGGACCCGCGGCAATTCCCCAAGGTTGGCCCGTCGTGGTGAGAACCCCAAACTCCTTCACGGTGTGAACAACACTGTCGATTGCAGTCGGGCTGTCGCGGATGAGGTCCGGCTTTCCGTCCGTGACGACCGGCCCATCGCCGGCCGAGTCACCTTCCGTGTCAATCGCGACGTCCTCACGAGCTAGGTCATCCCCTGACGCATCACACGCGCCGCTCCCGCCATCGTCACAGACCGAACCCGCGGGCGCATCCTGGAATGCGACATCATCTGGGGCACCGCCGTCGGCGCCGCCGATTCCATCCATCCCACCGATGTCGATCCCGACGGCAGGGCCGTCATTCCCTGGCCAATCGAAGGCGTCGTCACCGAACGGAGTATCCAACGGTGGCGCGTCTTGCCTGACACTGCCATCGCGAATTGCGGCGTCGATCCGACTATCCACCACGTCAGCGAGGGGGTTGGCGTCCTGCGCCTCTGCCTGGTCCGCGTTGGCATCCACGCCAGAGGCGACGCCGTCGTGCTCGATCGATGGAAGGTCTGCCGTGGCCCCTGTGTCCCTTGGCGTGGGAGCGCGCAACTTGCCCACATCCACCGAGCAGCCGACGATGGCCAAGGTCGACAAGAGGGCCAGCCCCGGCCCGAGAAACATCTTTGCGCTCGTCAACATCTTCTTTGGTGACTCACGCGTACGCGACCGCGGGCGCGTAGCAAGTTCGAGGGCCCTTTTCGCACAGCCGCATCGCATCTCAAGACATCCGACAACGAAATCGTTTCAAGCGCCATTTTGCCTTGGCCGAAACGCGTCTGCAGTAACATGTCCGATAAGAAGCATTACGTCAACTCCCCGCTATGCCCGCGCTTGGCTTCGGGCCGGAGTTGCGCGCCCAGGTAGCGGGTCGCGGCGCTGCTCCGCCACGGCCCTGGCTACCGGGAAGGCGGCTCCCGCGCGGTCGGCTGATGCTCGGCGGTTGCCCGCTCCCCGGACGGAGGCGCGGGCATCACCAGGAGCTCGACACGGCGGTTCTTCGCACGGTCGGCGGCGAGCTGGTTGCTGGCTACCGGCTGGTATTCGCCGTGGCCGTTCGCGACCAGGCGGTCGGGCGGGGTCACGGCCCGTTCCTGCAGGAAGCGCACGACCCTAGCACTGTGCCCCAACGACAGCTCCCAGTTGCTGGGGTAGCGCGATCGCAGGTTGCTGGCGACCGGCGTGTTGTCGGTGTGCCCGGCGACCTGGATCTGCCAGCCGTCGGTGCCGCCCAGCGCGGTGCCCACGCGAGCCAGCACGCCCTCTCCGCGTGCCGAGAGCGACACGCTGCCCCGCTCGAACAGGATCCGGTCGGCCAGGCCCACCTCCAGCCGGCCCTTGCTCGCGGTGAGGTGCACGTCGCCCTGCGAGATCTCCCGCTTCATCGTTTCGCGCAGCCGGTCGGCCGCGGCCTTCAGCGCGGCCTGCTGGCCCGCCTGCAGTGCCAGCTCCCTGGTCAGGGACGCACGCGCGGCTGCCAGCGACACCTTCTCGCTGGCAATGCCGGCCTTGTCGGCCTTCAGGGGGGCCAGCTCTCGCTCGACGGACCGCCTCGCCGCCGCGGCCGCGCCCGCCGCTGCCTCGGCCTTCTCGGCCTGCTCGAGCAGGCGACCGCGCACGCCGTACCCCCAGACGACGCCGTACAGGGCTGCGCCGGTCACCAGCACCGCCACCAGCCAGGGCACCCACGGCGGCGCCGCGCGGAGAGCGGTCACCAGCCGGAAATGCCGCGGGCGGGATGGCGCTGCCGGCGAAAGGAATGGCTCCGGCACGTGGAGCGAAGGCGAGGAGAGCGGCAGGGAAGGTGAAGACGGCCGAAGGGACGGCGAGGAGAACGGCAGCGAAGGTGAAGACGGCCGAAGGGACGGTGGAGAGAGCGGCAGCGAAGGTGAAGACGGCCGAAGGGACGGCGGGGAGAGCGGCAGCGAAGGTGAAGACGGCCGAAGGGATGGCGGGGGCGGCGGCGGTGGGATGCGAAGCGCAGACGACCGTGAGGAAGCAGGCGGTGGCAGCGCCGGGCTCTCCCCCGACGGCCGTTGCGTCGACTGAGGGGTCGGGAGCGTCGGGTGGCTGGGGTGTCGCTGCTGCATACTGTCTCCTTGCGCGTGACAGTCTACCTGTCAGCGGCGCGCGGATCTCCCTGTCTGTCAGAATTCGCCGGCACGGGCCGCTTTACCGAGCGCCCGCATCATGGCCGGAGCCCGTCGGTTTCGGCGGAGCGGGCAGGATCTTGGCCGGGGATTGCCAAGCGCCGGTTGCGGCAATGGCGGCCACCACGCCGCGAATCCCCAGCGCCACGGTGCTCTCGGGCAAGGCTCGTGCGAAGGCCAGGGGGACGCGCACGGAGATCTGCGCCCGGTCCCCTTCCCCCGACGGTGGCGTCGAGCTACCTTGCAGCTTGAACAGGCTTCCCTCTTGCCGAGAGTCGAGAGCGAGATCCCAGGCGCCCTGCGGCGTCTCGTCCACGCTGACTACCCAAAGCGGGGTGGTGCGATCGACACGAAGGAGGGGGAGCGCCAGTCGTCCTCGGGCAGTGGCAAGATCGTCCGCAAAGAGCTTCTGGTCCGCGGTGTCCTGCCAGCCTTCGTCGGTCGCGATGAGGGTCGTCGGATCGAGCAGCTGGAAGATCAGAGGACGCGAGCGAAAGCCACTCACCTGCACGGTCATGGCGCCCCCATCGCTGCGAAGCTGCAGGTACTCTGGTCCCATGACACCCACCAGGCAGTAGAGATTCCGTTCATCGGCGACTCCCGGAGCCCGCACCACGATTCTGTGAGCCCCGCTGCCGCGCGCGGCAACCAAGACACGAGCGCTCGTGAGGTCGATCTTGCAGGTCGCCAGCGCCGCGAGCTTCGCGCGGGTGTCTACGCCATGGGCCGCCAAGAGTTGCTCCATGGCCGTCGAGCCTGCGAGCCCGACCACCAAGGTGGCATCGGCCGGGATGAAGGACTCCAGCCCGTGAGACGTGGCTGCCCCCGGTGCCGGAAACGGAACCAGCCCCGGCTTTGCCGCTGGTTTCGCCTGGATGCGGCCGGCGAGAGCGCGCAGGTTCTGGGCCACCCGCTTGGGTCCTAGGTCGCCCAGGGACACAGCGAGCACCACCAAGGCGACGGCCAAGCTGCGCAGGGCGAAGCGGCTTCGCGACCTGTGCGAGGCCGTTCCCCGATCCTTGTCCCGGGCCTCGGCCGAGCCGTGCCACATGAGCGGCAGGAAGGGAAAAACGGCGAGGCCAGCCCCGATCGCCAGCCACAGAGGACGTTGCTGCGCCAGCAGGCTGGCGCAGAGTAGGAGAGCGACGGCCAACGCCGCTACCGAGCTCACGAGCAGCAGGGCCCCACCACCCCCGGATGGCGGTTGCGACGAGGCGCTCTTGTCAAGAGGGTCCATGGGCCAGAGCATAGCCTCAGAGCGTAGTCTGCGAAACGCACCGATCGCCCCGTCGTCATCGCTCGATCTCCCGGGTTGCATCCGGGCATGATCGGAGCAGACGCTGAGCGACGGCGAGCCCGGGATGCCGCCACCGCCTCACGGAGGCATGAGGACATGGCAGCCAACTGGCGATAAGATTCGCGCATGTCTGGGGGAGTACAGGGATTCACCATTGCCGCCAAGATCCGGGAGAATGCCGAAGCCGCATTGTTTCGAGGCTATCGCAACGCGGACGGGCGGTCGGTTCTGCTGAAGTCTCCGCGCGGAGGCAGGCCGACGACGACCCAGTTGGCTCGTCTACGGCATGAGTCCTCGATTCTCAGCTGGCTCGACGTGGCTGGGGTCGCCAAGGGGCTGGGCATCGTAGACCTGGGTGACAGCGTCGCCTTGGTGATGGAGTATCCCGGGGACAAGTCGCTCGACTACCTCGTCGGGCCGGGACGATTGGGCCTAGCCACGTTCCTGCGCACTGCCATCGCGATGGCCGAAGCCGTCGAGGCCGTTCACCGCCGCCAAGTCATCCACAAGGACATCAAACCCGAGAACTTCTTCTGCGATGACGCCGGCCACGTCACATTGATTGAGTTCGGAGCAGCGACGCGCCTGACGCTGGAAGACCGGCGGAGCCCGCATGTGGGGCGACTGGAAGGAACCTTGGCGTACATGTCGCCGGAGCAGACCGGACGCATGAACCGCTCGGTCGATCGGCGTACGGATCTTTATTCGCTGGGCGTGGCCCTGTACGAGCTCGGCACGGGTGTCTTGCCCTTTGCCACCGACGATCCCCTCGAGCTCCTGCACAGTCATATCGCCCGCTCGCCCCTGCCGCTGCACATGATTCGCAGCGACTGGCCACGCATCCTGTCGGAGATCGTCATGCGCCTTCTGGGCAAGAACGCCGAGGATCGCTACCAGGATATCTCTGGTCTCAAGGCCGATCTGCTTCATTGCCAGGAGCTGCTCGCCCAAACCGGGACGATTCCCGGGTTCACCCTCGGCCAGCAGGACTTCTCCGACGAGCTTCGCATCCCGCAGAAGCTCTATGGTCGCGAGCAGGAGCTGGCAACGCTGCTTGCGACCTTCAAACGCGCCTGCCAGGGCGCCGCCGAGTTGCTCCTCATCTCCGGCTATTCGGGCGTGGGTAAGTCGGTCCTGGTGGGCGAGCTTCACAAACAGATGGCGACCGGCGCGCGATTCGCCACCGGCAAGTTCGATCCCATTGGCCGGCGCATGCCCTATGCCCCCATCATCCAGGGCTGTGGCGAGATGCTTCGCTCGATTCTCGCCGAGCCGCCCGCCGTATTCGCGCAATGGCGGCAGAAGATTCTCGAGGCCGTCGGCAACAACGGCCGGGTGGTGACGGACATCATTCCCGAGGTATCCCTGGTTCTGGGTACCCAGCCGCCCATCGAGGAGCTGGATCCGGCGCAGACGCAACGCCGCTTCGAAGCAACCTTCCTGGCGTTCCTGCAGGTCTTCGCCTCCGCCGAGCACCCGCTGGTGTTCTTCCTCGATGACTTGCAGTGGGTCGACGCCGCCTCGCTGCGCATGATCCAACTCCTCTTGACCGCGCCCCAGCGGGGCTACTTGCTGGTCATCGGCGCGCTCCGAGACAACGAGGTCGATCCAACCCACCCGCTCACGGACGCCGTCGCTGAGTTGCGCCGGATGGGAACCAGCATCGCCGAGATCAAGCTCCAACCATTGGACGAAGGCGCCACCCTACAGTTGCTCGGCGACACCTTCGCCACCAAGGCACACCACGTTCGTTCACTGGCCAAGCTGGTGCTGGAGAAGACACACGGGAACCCGTTTTTCCTCGGGCAATTCCTCAGCACCCTCTACCGCGACGGGCTCATCGCCTTCGATGCGACCGTGCACGAGTGGAGGTTCAGCCTGCAAGCGATCGGCGAGGCGATGGTGACCGACAACGTCGTCGACTTCATGGTTGGACGCCTGCAGCGGCTGCCGCAAGAGACGCAGGACCTTCTGCGCATAGCGGCCTGTATCGGACACCGGTTCGACCGGCGAACCCTGGCGCGGATCGCGGAACGCAGCGCCGCCGACGTGAGACGTGCGCTTTGGCATGGGCTGCGCGAAGGTCTGGTGGTTCCCGTCGATGTCGGCCAGGCGTTTCTCCACGAAGCTGGCATTGCATCCCCCGATGCGGCATCGAATGTGCACGACGAGGAATACAACCCATCCTATCGATTTCTTCACGATCGCGTCCACCAAGCGGCCTACGCCACCCTGGCGGAAAGCCAGCGCCAAGACATGCACCTTCGCATCGGGCGCATGCAGCTGGCGGCGGAGGGCGCGACCACCGATGACCGCCAGCTCTTCGAAATCGTCAACCATCTCAACCTAGGCATCGGGCACATGGGCGATCCGGCTGAACGCCGAGCCTTGGCGAAGTTGAACTTCTCCGCCGGACGGAAAGCGAAGGACGCCGCCGCTCACGCCACCGCAATCCGGCACCTCGATATCTGTTCGGAGCTGCTGGCAGATAGCGCTGGGCAGGACGACTACGAGACTGCCTTCCAGGCCCAGATCTGCCGAGCCGAATGTGAGATTGCCACCGGACGCTTCGACGACGCATTTCGCGTGCTCGACCACGCCGATGCGGTTGCGAGGGATGACATCGACCGGGCGACGGCTCTGGCCTTGCGAACCCTGGTTCATGTCAGCATGAATCGCATGGGCGAGGCGATCGATTGCGGGGTCAAGGCCGCCAGGATCCTGGGCGTGGATTTTCCAGATTCCCCCGAAGCCATCGGTCCGGCCATCGGCGCGGAGCTTGGTGCGATCTCCGCCACGCTTGGGCCGCGAGGCGTCGCGGCGCTTCTCGACCTGCCCCCGATGACCGACCGGAAGAGCCTGCTCCTGCTTCACGTCCTCCATCGCATGATGCCGGCTGCGGCACAGATCAACCCAACCCTGATGACCTTGATCGTCGCACGCGCCGTGCAGCTTTCGTTGCGACAAGGCAACGCGCCGGTGTCGGCGTATTTTTGTGCGTGCCTTGCCCATGTCCACGTCGTGAGGGGCGAGGTGCAAAAGGCCTACGCGATCGGGCAGATCGCCACCCGCCTCAACCAGACCATCGGTAGCCAGGCCGTCGCATGCACAGTTCACTTCATCCTGGGCGCGTTCGTCGCCTTCTGGTCCGCAGACATCTTAGAGAGCGTGGAACATCTTCGGAAGGGATGGAAAGCGGCGCTCGATGCCGGTGACTATCTTTACGCTTGCTATTGCGCCATGGGGCAGGCGGTCTTCGCATTCCAGATGGGGGACGCCCTCGAGGACGTCGTCGAGGTCGCTCGCCATGCGGCCGACCTCATCGAGCGCACGGGAGACGTAACCAATCGCGATGTGGTCGGCTCGCTGCGCAGGGTTGTCGACCGCCTGCGGGCTACCGCGGGAGCAGCCCTGGGACCCGACGACGCCGAAGCCGAACGCAAGATCCTCGAAAGCCACAATCCCTTTGTCATCTCGTGCCACTTCCTGTTCCTGGCTCTTGAGAAATTCCTCGCAGGGGACCTTGAAGGCACAACCACGTGTCTGGCACGCTCCAAACCCTCGGTTCCGGGCAACTTCAACGGACCACAAACCCAGCTCTTCGAAGCCTTGCTGCTGGCCGAGCTGGCACGAGCCGGCGGCGAGAACGCCGGGGCCGCCCTCGCAGGGCTCAAGGCCGAAGAAGCCACGCTCCGCCGGTGGGCCGCGGCATCACCCAAGACATTCGGCCATCGCCACGCCCTGGTTGCGGCTGAGCTTTGCGCCGCGAGTGGCGACGACGGCCAAGCGCTCACCTGGTTCGAGCAGGCGATCAAGCTCGCGCGCGATGCGGGGTCGATCCTGTTTGAGGCGTTGGCCAACGAGTTGGCGGGTAGGTACGCCGAGCGGCGGGGTTGGGCTCGAATCGCCAGGGAGCTCTACTTCGAGAATGCGAGCACGGCCTACGCTCGCTGGGGTGCTATCCGAAAGGCTAGGCAGCTCGCGGTCCGCGTCGCCGAGCCGGGCCATCGTCATCAGGTTTCCGCTGTCGACGCCGCAGGGTGGTCAGGCGCCGTGCGGACCGACAACTTCGACGCCATCGCGCTGGCCAAAGCGACACAAGCCCTTTCCGGGGAAATCGTCCTGCCCAAACTCATGGCGAGGCTGATGGAGATCGCCATCGCGCAGGCCGGCGCCGAGCGAGGCTTCTTGCTCTTGCTTCGCGATGGCGAGCTTTGGGTGGAGTGCGCTGCGGGAGCCAAGGCGGATGGCTTCCGACGGCTCCGCTTCCCAGCCGACGCGGGACTTTCCGACGGCGGCACGCCATCCGACGAACCCCTCGCGCCGCTTCCGCGTACCATCGTCGACTTCGTGTGGCAAGCGCGCGAGAAGGTGGTGCTGACCCAGCCTTTCGAGCCCACCCGGTTCTCTTCGGATCCCTACCTCGCAGAGCACAAGCCGCAGTCGCTCCTATGCATGCCGATGATCCGACACGGAGAACTGATCGGTATTCTCTACCTGGAAAATCGACTGACGGCCGACGTGTTCACCTCCGACCAGATCGAATTGCTGGAGACGCTGTCCACGCAGGCGGCGATCTCGCTCGAGAACGCAGGGCTCTACGCGGAGATGGAACAGCGGGTACGGGACCGCACGCGGAAGCTGGAGGCAAGCCTGCTCACCATCCAGGACGGCCAGGCCAAGCTCGTCGAGGCGGAACGTCGTGCCGCCGTTGCCCAGCTGGAAAGCGAGTTAGCCATCGCGCAGAGAATCCAGACCGCGATTCTTCCCCGACAATTGTCGGTGGCAGGGATGGAAATCGCGGCCACCATGCAGACCGCGACGGAGGTCGGTGGCGACTACTACGACCTTCTGCCCACCGAAGACGGCGGTTTCTGGCTGGGGATCGGCGACGTATCGGGTCATGGTCTCAACGCCGGCCTTGTGATGCTGATGCTCCAGAGCGGCTTGGCCTCGCTCATGCGCAATGATGCCTGCGTCGATCCGGCGAGGCTGCTTTGCCTACTCAACCTCTCGTTCTACGAGAACGTCCGCTGCCGTTTGCAACGTGACGACTACGTGACCCTATCGCTGTTTCGCTTCTTCCCCGACGGACGCTTTCTGGTCGCAGGCGCTCACGAGGACATCTTGGTTTGGCGGGCGCAGTCACGACAATGCGAGCAGATCCGGAGCCAGGGAACCTGGATTGGCGCGGCCGAACGCATCGAATTCGCCACCCGCAGCCGCGAGGGCTACCTGGGAGACGGCGACGTGATGGTTCTGTTCACGGACGGCGTCATCGAAGCGCGGCGGCCAGACCGAGAACAGTTCGGTGTCAAGCGGGTCATCGAAATCGTAGCCCTGGCGCACGCTGAACCTGCGGCCGAGATCTGCCGTCGCATCCTCGATGCGTCGCAAGCATGGGAGCCACATCGGCAGGACGATCGGAGCCTCGTGGTCCTGCGGCGGACGAGATAGCGCTGCCGCCCTTCCTTCGCGCCGACCATGGCTGGGATGCGACGATTCTTGGTTGGGTCGTTTCTAGACTCTTCTCCAGGGATATCACCCTATGGGGAGCCTCCGTCTATGCCCTGGGGCGAGGCGCATCCGGCTACGTCCTGCACACTCTGGCAGACATGCACAGTTTGGCCATAATCGCTACCACCATACAGATAGATTGAACCACTACAGAGCGGGAACTTCGAATCGGTGCAATCCGCATCGGTGCTACAACGCTGGTAACAGAGGCCATCTCCATTGGGGGTGCAGGTGCCCGAGGGCCACGGGCAAATCGTGTCCTGGTAGGCCATCCGTCCCGTCGGGCAGGGAGAAGCTGGGCGGCAAATGGTGCTGGATGTTCCTGCAGTTCCGCCCGACCCACCGATACCACCCGCGCCCGTGCCGCCCGTGCCGCCCATACCACCCAGACCTGGAGTGCCACCCGCGCCCGGGCTCGTCAGGCCGCCGCCTCCATCCGAGCAGCTTGCTAGAAGAATGACCACCAGAACGAAGCCAGCACCAGGTCGGCTCTTCCTCATGGAGTAGCCCTCCAGAGAAGCAACGGCGGGTAGGTTCGAGCGCCCCTTTGCCATGGTCGCATCGCATCCCAGGTTGGCGCAAGACCCGGCGGCATGACAACTGGACCTCGCTTGCCGAAAGAGAATTGGCGGTGGATAGCGCCAGGAGGTGGCGGGGATTGGTGCCAGGCGGTGGCCACGTCGAGGAGAAACCGCACCGGACGAGGCGGCCCGTAGCACAAAAATCCCCACGACACTCAGCGCCTCTGCGCGATTCGCTGAGCCATCGAGCCCGAGGTGTAGCACTGCTCATGCGATCCGTCCTGGACGGCCGTCGACGGACGGCGGCTGTGCAACACGGCGTTCTGGAGATCACCATGTGCAACCCGCGAGCTCTCGGACCGATACCATCCGCTGCGTTCTTCGCCCTGCTCGTCGGCCTGGGCTTGCTGGGGGTTGCGTGCAACAACTCGAGTGGCACCGGGACGGCCAAAGACTCGGGCGGCGCGCAGGCGATGGGCGGAGCGAACGCAACCGGCGGCACGATCGGCAACACGGGCGGTAGTGGCACGGGCGGCAGCGGCACGGTCACGACCGCCGGCGGCGCGCTCGGTTCGGGTGGCGTCACGAGCAGCGGTGGCGCGACCGTCAGCGGTGGCGTCCAGGGCAGCGGAGGCGCGACCGGCGCGACTTCGGCAGGCGGCAGCGGTGGCGGACTGCCGGATGCGCGACCGGACACTGCCAACGACACATTCGTCAATCCCGACACCACCATCGCGGACACGCGACAGCCGGCCGAGGCGACCTCGACCAATGATGCGACCAATGATGCGACCAATGACGTGTCACCTCGCCCAGACACCACGCCTGACCTCCCCGTCCCTCCGCCTGACGCAGGCCCACCCCAGCCGGACGCCGCCGTCGCGGACGCGCCACCGGCGCCCACCACGGGCATCTTCGTGGCCCCCACCGGGCTCGACAGCAACGCGGGCACCCTGGAGGCGCCGTACAAGACGCTCACCAAAGCACTCTCCGTGGCCAAAGCTGGCTCGCAAATCTGGCTGCGCGGAGGCACCTTCACCCAGACCGCCACCATTGGCCTCAACGTCAGCGGCGCAGCCGGCAACCTGCTCAAGATCTGGGCCTATGGCGGAGAGAGCCCGGTTTTCGATTTCACTGGCCAGGCCACCGGCGACGATGGGCTCTCGCTGAGCGCGAGCTACGTCCATCTCAAGGGTGTCGAGGTTGGGCATGCCGGCCACAACGGCATCCGCGTCAGCGGCGGCAACAACACCGTCGAGGCGTGCAAGATCCACGATTGCGGCAACAGCGGCATGCTCATCCGCGGGACCGACGCGGGCAACAACCTCATCTTGAACACCGATTCGTACTTCAACTTCGACGGGCCAGTGGGCGGTAACGCGGATGGTTTCAGCGCCAAGTGGGAACAGGGCGATGGCAACGTCTTCCGCGGCTGCCGGTCGTACAACAACTCCGACGACGGCTGGGATCTCTGGATGGCCGATCATTCCATCGTCATCGACAACTGCTGGGCCTTCAACAACGGCGTCAACAGCTGGAATTCTTCCAGCTTCGCGGGCAACGGTAACGGATTCAAGTTGGGTGGGAACCAGGTGGCCACTCCCCACACCGTCACCAACTGTCTGTCCTTCGACAACACGAGCAACGGCGGCAAGGGCTTCGACGAGAACAACAACCTCGCGGGTCAGACGCTCTACAACTGCACCGCCTTCGGCAACACGAACGGCAATTTCGTCTTCACCAACACGCTCACATCGGGCACGCACACCTTCGCCAACTGCATTTCCTACAACGGTAAGGTCAACATCACGAGTGGCACGCAGAAAAACAACAGCTGGCAAAACGGACTGACGGTCACCGATGCGGATTTCCAGAGCCTGGACACCACGCAGGCGCTCAAGCCACGCGCCGCCGATGGCAGTCTACCCGCGATCACCTTCATGCACCTGGCCCCCGGCAGCAAACTCATCAACGCCGGCACCGACGTGGGGCTTCCGTTCAACGGGTCGGCCCCCGATCTGGGCTGTTTCGAAAGCCCCTAGAACGCCGCGCTGCTAGCGTACAGGCTGCCGGACTGTACCCACACGGCCGTCGCCAATCCGTTCTTGTCGATCACCATGTGTGGGTCGCTGGTATTGTCTGGCGTGGCATTGACCATGATGGGCGTGCTCCAGCCAGTGCCGACGACGTACTTACTCGACCAGATGTTGGAGGAATTGGCGGCAAAACGGCCCCAAACCGCCAAGGCATTCCCATTGGCATAGAATGCGACTTGTCCCGAGTAGTCGCTTCCGCCGGACTCGATCGCGCTGGGCGTGTCCCAGTTGCCGCCGGCAAGGGTGCGGCTGGCGAAAAGACCGCCGCCATAATTGTTCCACACGGCCACGGCATTCCCGCTCTTGTCGAGGGCGAACTGCAGACCTTGATCGTAGCCGGTGTCGCCGGTCTCGATGATGGTGACCGGAGTACCCCACCCGCTGGCCGCAAGATAGCGATCGGCGGTGATGCCGAGCAGGCCGTAGTTGAACCACGTCGCGATGGCGTTTCCGTCCGAGGTGAAGACCATTCTCGGCGCCGAGGCACCGCCCCTGGCTGCGGTATCGACGAGCGTTGCCGTGCCCCAGCCGGTTCCTGGGACGTAGCGATTGGCGTATACGACGTCGTTGCCGCTATCGCCCTGAACCCACAGCACCGTGGCATTGCCGGCAGCATCGAAGGCGACGCTCGGCGAGCTGGCGCTTGCCGTGCCAGTATCCATGAGCTCGGCGGCCGCCCAACCCGTTCCCGCCACGTAGCGGGTGGTGTGCACGCTGGTGTGGTTCCATGACCACTCGTAGAAGGTCCACGCCACCATGGCGTTGCCATTGGCGTCGAAGGCGAGCTGGTCGGGCGCATTCGCGGTCGTGCTGGTGGTGCTGGTATCGGCGAAGACCGTGGTCGCGGCTCCCCAGCCAACGCCCGGAACGTAGCGATTGGCGTAGAGGCCATAGTTGGTGCCGTTGACGAGGTTCCATGCCTGGTGCCAGACGGCGATGGCATTGCCGTTCGAGTCGGTGGCGACCAGCGGGCTGTCGGCCGGCATGTCGCTGGTTTCGAGCAGGGTCGGCGTTCCCCAACCACCGCCGGCGGTGTAGCGGTTGGCGTAGATGTTCTGATAGTTGTTCGACGTACCATCGCCCTGCACCCAGACCGCGATGATGTTGCCACTCGAATCCATCGCCAGCTTGGGCGACGTGACCGTTCCCGCGCCGTTTTCGATGAGCACCGGTATGGACCACGCGGCTGCTACCGGCGTATCGGCTGGGGACGGGGCGTCCGTTATCAAGGCGACATCGCCGGTGGTCACCGATGCGTCCGAGGTCTTTGCATCCAGGCCTGGCGCGCCGCCGTCGACGGCGCCGCCGAGACTCCAGCCGTACACCCAGGCGCAGCCGCGATTGCCGAGATCGGCCGTGTAGGCCCAGGTCGTCGGATCCGAATCGACGACCTGGTACGTGCCCGCCGGTACGATCTGGGCCGGATACGCCAGCCAATAATTGTCGGGGGGACCGGCAACGTTGCCAGGATCGGACCGGGTGGCGCCCGCCGTACCGTTGAAGCTCTTGTAGCCGACCTGTAGCCACGGTCCGTAGATCGCGCCCGTGGTCGTGTCTTTGAACGCCACCGTCGGGCTCTTGCTGCCAATCGTGGCACCGTAGTGATAGGTCATAACCCGGGTGATGTACGACGCCGTGGGCAACGTGAAGATGGTAGTGACGGGCGGGTTGAAGGACACGCCCTGGACCGACTCCATCTTGAACAGGATGGTTTCCTGGCTGCCCGGGCCACCGTCGAGGACAGGCGTGACGGTCAAACCATCGACGCCGAAGGCCGCGTCCAATCGGCTTCCTCCCCCACCGCCCGCGCCGAGGATGGCGCCGGAATCGATGGCGCCGCCCGCGCCGGTCGCGCCACCGACGATGGTGAACGCCAACGTCGCGGACGCGCTGACGTGGCCGGCTTTGTCGGTAAGCGACACCATCAACACATGGACACCGGCGACGTAGTTGGCGGGATACAGGTCGAGCGTCACGGTTCCGCTGGTGTTGCTGCCGACCATGTCGGCGGACAACACGGAGTGGGTGTCTTCGCCGGCTATACCGAAGTTGATGACGGCGACATCCCCCTGCGGATCCGAGAAGTTCAAGTTGACCCGCAGCGGCTGCCCCTTGCTGATGCTGGTGCTCGCCGCCGTCAGCGCGGTCACCACGGGCGCTGCCGCGCTGGTGCCGTCCACGGGTACGGGACCGGCCGTTTCTGTGCCCGTGGCGAAACCAACCACGCCGCCTGAGGATGAGCTGCTTCCGCCACCGCAGCCGAGCACGAGCGCGCCAGTCAGACAGAGCAGGACGCGCGAACGATGGACCATTGGGCTTACTGTCAACTTCGAGCTGGAAGAGAGCATGTCGTATGATACGACGTTCCTGCGGGGCGCAGGAAGTCCGGCCGCCACTTTTGTGTCGCCGCATTGCGTGGATGGTACCCAGCTGCAAACCAGGGCCTGCTTGCGTCTCTGTGCCTCGCCAGGAGGTCATCCGGAACAGAATCAGCCTAGGAAGAACAAGTACCTCTACCCTGGCAGATCCGGTCTTGCGCCATGAGGGCAAGAGCGGCGGTTCGGGGAGAGTTGTGAAGACTTTCAAGACTGGGTTCCCTACTGACGAGATCCCGTTTTGGCGCATGACTGGCGCCACCGCCAGGTCACTGGCCGCGGATGGGATTTTGGCGATGGACAGGAGGCTCTCAATGCCCGTGGCGGACCTCTTCGAGCTTGGCCCATAGCCGACGCGGAACGTCGAGCCTTGACGGACCTCGCACCCTGAACCTACCCTTACACCATGAGCAGGCTGGGCATGGCGAGGGCGACCACGCGAATCGTGGTTGCGACGACACTGGTCTCGTCCCTCACCTGTGGGGGTGCGCCGCGCGGCGTGGTGGACAAGTGCACCGACCAGTTGTCGCTACCCCCCTCGGTGACGACCGATTTCCTGTTTGTCATCGACAATTCGATCTCCATGGGTGATGAGCAGGCCAAGGTGGTGGCGCGGCTGAGCGCCTTTGTGGATGCGCTGAGCAACGCGCCGGTGAAGAACGACTTCCAGGTCGGCGTCATAACGACCAGCGTGTCGGTCAACTACCTTGACGCCTGCCCGCCCGCCACCAGCACACAGTTCTACGCTTACTCTAGCCAGGCCGGCCGGTTGCAATTGGGGACCGACCTCTCCGGCGTCACCCAGCCTGCCAGCAAACGCAAGCTGCTGACCTACCAGGATCCAGATCTGCTGGAACAGTTCGGGTTGCTCATCGGCCAGGGCGTGGTCGGGTCGGGCCAGGAAATGCCCTACGAGGCCATGCGACGCGCGCTCTCGCCGCCTCTCATCGATACGCCCCTGGACGCGGTGCCGCCCGGCAACCGCGGGCTGCTGCGGCCCGGGGCACGCCTGGTGGTGGTGGTGGTCAGCGACGAGGACGACTGCTCGGACACAACCGGCAGGGCGGTGGCTCTGCAGCCGGTTAATTGCGGCGCCGCGTGCACGGCAGACTCGGAGTGCGCGGCCGACGGAGCCTTCTGTCTGATCCAACCCGGCACCACGCAGCGAAGCTGCTCGCAGGACGCCTGCGAGACGCAGGCCGGACGCGCCGCCCTCACCCCGGTGTCTAGCTACGTCGACTTCCTCAAAAACCTCGATGACGGCACCGGGACCGGACGCATGCGCGAGGTGTACCTGTCCGTCATCGGCCCGGTGGACGCCCTAGGCCACCCAGTCCGCTGCCAAAGCGCCATCGACGAGGCCAATGGCTCAGGCGTGCGCCATGCGCAGGCGGTGACCTCCATGGGCGACCGCGGCCTGATCGCCTCGATCTGCGCCGACGACTTCGGCTCGGCCCTGCAGCGGATCGCCGCGCTGGTGAGCGAGGCGCAGGTGCTGGATTTGCCCGGCGACCCGGTGGACGGAAAGCTGCTGGTGGTCGACATCCAGCGGGCCGGCGAGCCCACGGCCGACGGTGGGATCCTGGCGACGGACGCGGGAGCGGTGGACGCGAGCGCAGCGAGCGCCCCCAGCGCCGTCGACGCCGCGACCCAGGCCACGGATGGCGGGGGGGCCAGCCATGACGGCGGCGAGCCCACCTTCACCATCACCTGTCGCGTCGGCGATGGGTTCACCTTCGCGCACTCTACCGTGACCACGCCCGCCCGCATCACCATGGAAGGGCGCTGCCGGCTGCACTTCGGCGACAAGGTGTCGGTGCGCCTGTTCTGCGCCGAGTAACGCAGCCCTGGTGGCCGGCGCGCCGCCTACTTTGTGGGCGGCGCCGGCGAAGGCGGCGGTGCCGGCCGCGGCGCAGGCGCCAGGGTGGTCGGCGAAGGCGGCGGTGCCGGCGTCGGCGAAGGCGGCGGTGCCGGCGTCGTCGAAGGCGGCGGTGCCGCCGGCGGCGCAGGCGGCGGTGCCGCCGGCGGCGCAGGCGACGGTGCCGGCGTCGCCACGGGGGCAGACCCGGGCTCGACGATGGCGAAATCCACCCGGCGGTTCTTGGCGCGGCCGAGCACGGTGGTGTTGGGGGCCTCCGGGCGCGTGGGGCCGTAGCCCTCGGACTCTAGCCGGGCCGGGTCGATGCCCTTGCCGACCAGGTAGCGCAACACGGTCAGGGCGCGGCGCCGGCTCAGGTCCATGTTCAGGGCCAGGCTGCCCTGGCTGTCGGTGTGTCCCTCGACACGGACGCGCTTGATCTCGGGGTGCTCCTTGAGCAGCCCCACGACCGCGTCGAGCACGGGGAACGACTCCGGCTTGAGCGTGTCCTTGTTGGTGTCGAACGTGATGTTACCCAGCACGTTGATGGCCCCCTTCTGCATGTGCACCAGATTGCTCGTGGGGCAGCCATCGTTGGCGGCCGGGCCAGGCTCGAGCGGACATTTGTCCTCGATGTCGGGGATCTCGTCGCCGTCACGGTCCGGGCAGCCGTCGTACACGGCCGGACCGGGATCATCGGGACAGTGGTCATCGACGTCCAGAACGCCGTCGCCGTCTCGGTCGCGCTCGGGGTTGCGGGAAGGCGGCACGAAGCCCCGCCAGCCCACCGACGCGAACACACGCAGATCCTCGCGGCCCACGCCGCCATGGACGGCAAAACCGCGACCCAGGCCCAGCAGGTACTGCCAGTGCGGACCCCGACTGGCGCGCACCCCGACCAGCGCTTCCAGCGCGGTCTTGAGAGCATCCGACGAGTCCACCGTGAATGGCGCTCGCGCCGGCGTGGCAGTAACAACCTCGACATAGGCCGTGGGCGCCAGCCGTCCGAAGCTCGGCAGCTCGCGCGCGCCGGCCAGGGCAAAGGTCAGCTCGTCGCCCACATAGAGGTTGAGGAAACGCCCGGCCTGGCTGCGGTAACGGTAGCCCGCCTCGAAGGCCAGGCGCGTGCGCGTGGTGATGGCCACATCGAGCACGGCACGGGGTGAAAGCAACCAACCCCGTTCACCCAGAAAGGCCTGGTCGTCGCCGCTCGGGGCGCGCACCTCGCCAATCAGGGCGAGGCCTACCCGCGATCGCGGACCGCCCAGCACGCGACCCCGCAGCAGGCCACGCACGTCTCCCAGCCCGTAGGACGTCGGCCCGGCAACGGCGAGGCCAGTGGCCGCATTCAGGCGACCAAAATCGCTCGCCTGCCAGGGGGTGAAGGGAACGTCTACCGCTACCTCGAGCCCGTTCAGCAAGCCATAGGCCGCCAAGAGGTGCAGATCCAGGCGATCCTCGATGAGACTGCCCAGGCGCTCGTCGCCCAGCCGCAAGGCCATCAGGGTCATGTTGAAGTCGGCCACCAGATCGACTTGCAACATCCCGCCGGGGGCCATGCGCGCCCCGGCGGTGGTCAGATACGCGCCTATCGACGGGCTCAGCTTGAAGCTGACCGGATCGATTCCCCGCTCCAACCCCGCGGGTGTGGGCTGGGCCCAGGCCGCGTGCGCAAGCCACACGAGCGCCGCGCCCGAGCTCAGTACCGCTGCAACTCTCCGCTGCCCTAGCATCGGCCCAGGGTACACACAATTGCCGTACGACGCATCTTCCGATGCACGCACGCCCTCCGATCCGCTTGACGATGACGCGCTTTTCGGGGGACACTGCGCACCCCAGCCCAGCTGCATGCGCAGACATTCCCGAGAATCCCGTGACGGCACCGACAACGTCTCCGCCGCACGCGCCCCCGGCCCAGGAAGCGCGAGCCCCAACCGCGTGGGCTGGGGCGAAGCGTCTGACCATCGCCGTTCTCATCGACAACGCTAACTTCTTCGAGGGCTGCTACGAGGCCAGCCTCCGCGAGGCGCTCGATGCCAAGTGTCGCCGAGAGGGCCACAACCTGCTGTTGCTCTACGGCGGCCCCCTCGCTGCGCCAGGGCCGATGGCCACGGCGGACAACACGATCTTTCGGGCGCTACGGCCAGGTAGCTTCGATGGCATCATCATCGTGTCGAGCATGCTGGCGGCCTTCTGTGGACCGGAACCGGTCGCCGCTTTGGTGGAAGGCCTCCGGCCGACCTGCGTGTGCAGCATCGGCCTGTCGTTGCCGGGTGTGCCGAGCCTGGTGCTCGACAACCGGGCTGGCATGGAGGCGGCGGTCGAACACCTCGTGCGGGAGCATGGGGTCCGACGCCCGGTTTTTCTCGCCGGGACGCCCAACAACCCCGAGGCGCGAGCGCGCCTCGATGCCTACCAGGAGGTTCTTGCCAGAAATGGCATTCCTTTCGATCCGGCGCTCGTGGCGTGTGGCTATTTCATGCCCAAGCAGGGCCGTAGCGCGATGGACGGTCTTCTTGCCGGTGGCATCCCCTTCGACGGCGTCGTGGCCGCGAGCGACAACATGGCGCTGGGGGCCATCGATGCCCTGCGCAAGTGGGGCCGCCGTGTGCCGCGCGACATCCCGGTGACGGGTTTCGACGACCTGCCGCTCGCCGCGCTGGGGAACCCTCCGCTGACCACCGTGGCGCAGCCCTTGTGGCAAATGGCGAACCTGGCCATCGACACCATCCTGGCCCAGCTCGCCGGCCAGCCGGTTCCCGATCGCGTCGTGCTGCCTTCCCGATTCATCCGCCGCCGATCCTGCGGATGCGAATTCGAGCAACGTGCGGAAAGCCATTCGGCTGCCGAGAAGAACGGTGCGCCCACGGGCTGCCTCGACCGGCTCGATGCCCTGCGGCCGAAGCTGGCGAGCGCGTTGCGCGCCCATCCGGCCGCCGCCGCCTCCATCAGTGAGCGGTTGGTCGAATCCTTGCGCATCGGGCCTTCGGGTCAACGCCGAGCATTTCAGAAGGCGGTTGGCGACCTACTCGAAGACATGGCCGACGACACTGAACGCCATGCCATGCTCCAAGAAGCGATCGGATGGCTGCGTGACGAGCTCGGCGGCCTGGCCGATATCGAGCTCGAACGCGCCTTCTACGAGGGGCTGAACCTGGTTGCGACCTCCAGCACGACCATGCAGATGGCCCAACGCCTCACCTTGGAGGACAACTACACGACCCTGCTCGATGTCAGCGAGCAGGCCTCGGTCGCCTTCGATCTCTCGTCCCTGAAGCAAACGTTGCTCAAGGGCCTGCCCGCGGCCGGGGTGCGCACCGCGTTTCTGTCGTGCACGCTCGAGACGAACGCCAGCGAGCTCGCACCCGTGGTCTGTCTCGTGGACGGCCAACCAATCGAGATGCCCGAGCCCAGCTTCCCGGCGAGCGTTCTCGTACCGCCCAGCGCCCTGGTGCTTGATCCACGCCGTACCTTCTTGGTGTTCCCCATGGCGGTCGAGTCTCAGCTCCTCGGCGTGGCGGCCTTCGACTACGCGGATGGGGTCAGAAGCTACGCAGTCTTCCGCAACGAAATCACGGCGGTCTTGAAGAGCATTCGCCTGCACCGGGAGCTGGTCGCAAAGACGATGTTGCACGAGCGCAGCGTGCAAGAGCGGCTGGCCGCCACCAAGCGGATGGAGGCATTGAGCGTGCTCGCCGGCGGGGTGGCGCACGATCTCAACAATGCCCTGGGCCCGCTCGTGGCCCTGCCCGATCTCATTCTCAGGGAGCTCAGCCAGCTACACTTGGATAACGACACGGTCGGAAAATTGAGCGCCGATGTCCAAATCATCAAGACCGCGTCCATGCGGGCCGTCCAGACCATCAAGGATCTCTTGACGCTCGGACGCCAGGGCAGGACCGTGAAGGAGAACATCGATCTTGCTCGTGTGGTGAAGTCCTGCTTCGCGGAAAGTGCCCTGTACCTGCTCGAGGACAAGGGGCGCAACGTCAACATCGTGGCCGACTACTCCTCCGAACCGCTCGCCGTCCGTGGCTCGGAGGCGCAACTGGCACGCGCGGTTGGCAACCTGCTGCGGAATGCGATTGAGGCGATCGGCGGCAGCGGACAGATCCTGGTGAAGACGCGGCACGAGCACCTAGCCATGCCTGCTGCTCGCTACGAGACTATTCCGGCCGGAAACTACGCGGTGTTGACGGTTGCCGATGACGGTTGCGGCATCGAACCGTCGGAGCTCGGGCGGGTCTTCGAGCCCTTCTTCAGCAGAAAGCGAACCGGCGAGAGCTCTGGCTCCGGGCTGGGCTTGGCCATCGTGCACGGCGTGGTCAAGGAGCACGAGGGGTTCATCGATGTGACGAGCGTCCCCGGCCAGGGAACCACGTTCGTTCTCTATTTCCCCCTCGCGCCCGCGACGCAGGCCGTGACCAAGCCATCGACACTCACGTCGCGCGTCCCCGCGAGGATCCTGGTCGTCGACGACGAAGGCATCCAGCTACGCACTTGCCAACGGGTTCTCCAGGAGCTGGGGCACCAGGTCGACACGATGGAAAGTGGTTTGCGCGCCTACCAGGCGTTCAGGCGGGCGGCGAAGACCGGGAAGAGTCCCTACGACCTCGTCGTGATGGACATGGTGCTGGGCGAGCGGCTCGATGGCTTGCAAGTCCTCGAGCTCATCTCGCGCCTATTCCCGGAACAGAAGGCCATCGTGGTCAGCGGCCATGCTCCAGGCGAGCGCGCCGATCTCGCGGTCAACCAGGGGCTGATCTGGCTCGCCAAACCCTACACCGTCGAAGGGCTCACTCGCGCCGTCGCGCGCGTTCTCGAAGGCGGCACTTCCTAGTCGCCAGCATGGTTGCCGGAGTGGCACGGGGCTGTGGTTCGCCAGGTCGCGCTCTGCGCTCGGTATTCACCGATGGTGGCGACGACTGGCCGCATGACCTTGGCGAGACGTGGCCCCATCACCCTGGCGAGTGACATTGGGGGGCAGAACGCGGTCGTGGCAAGAAGCGAAATGGGCGGTCAACGCGCCAGAGACTTCGGAAATCGTCTGACGCCAAGCGCCTCGGTTGGCTATAGCCGTGCTACAGGGAGAGCAGTAGAGTGTCGACGGGAAAGCGCAGTGAGAGTGCTCCGTCTTGCCTCGAACCGCAAGCAGCTTCGGCCTGCGTGGCCGACGCTGGTCCTCGTCTTTGCTGTCGGCTGCTCGTCGGCCGTGGACAACCGCCCGCGCTCCGACGTGAGGAGAGCGCAGGTAGCGAAGCCTCCGCAAGGCGAGATCAGGTTTCGTAACCCGGAGATGGCCGCGAGGTACCAGGCGGCCAAGGCCGCCCCGCGGGACTTCGATGCAGTCTACACCTATGCGAAAGCCGTGACCGATGCCAGCCTGGCCTCGCTCGTCGACACGAGTTGCGCCTCGTGCACGGGCGGGCTACCGAAGTACAAGCAGAGGTCGGAGATCGAGCCCCACTACTGGCCGATCATCGAGGATGCCCTGTCCATGCTCGAGGCTCTCGGGAAGGTTCTGGGACTGACGGCGGAGCAGACCGATCCACTGGTCGCGACGAAAGGACGGCTGCTCTGGCTGGCGGGTCGCTCCGTGGAGGAGCAGAACTTGATCGACGACTACGCTCGCTCGCACCCCGATGCCGTCGCGGTCATCCGGCGTAGGCTCGAGCTCTTGCGCGAAGCCGGCGACGCCGCGGGCATGGAATCGCAGTGCGCCCGCAGCCGAGCGAGGACGGAAGCGGCGCCCGATGCGGCTCGGGTGGACCTCCTGACCGCGTGCGTGGCATTCCACCCGGGCAACAAAGCCGGCACGAGCGATGTGGTGAACTACGCGACGTACTTGCCCAATCTGTCACCAGCCGAGGATGCGCTCTATCGCATGAACCTCGTGCAGCGCTGTGTGGAGAAGGTCGGCGACGAGGAGGCGCGCTGTGCCGAGGCCTGCGCTTGCGAGGACAAGGATTCGGGCAAGCCGCCAACCGCAAAGTGCAAGCGGGCCTGTGGCGGCTGCCGCGGCGAGACGGCTCAGAAGCTGCACGTGTGCAAGAAGGTTGGCGACGCCCCTCCCGTTGTCGTTCGCGCTCCCCAACCAAAGCCCGCTCCGGCCAAGAGCGCTCCCTTACCGAAGCCCGCTCCGGCCTGGAGCGTTCCCGCCAAGAGCGCTCCCCAACCGAAGAAGGTCGATACCGGCACGGGGCCCAAGCCTGTCGAGCTGTGAAAGGCGCCCGCATCCGGCGGTCTGCCGGAAGGCTGTCGTTCGCCACGAGGTCATCCACAATGTTTCATTCCCGCCGGTGGCGATGGCGGAGACAAGCGACCCGTGTCGCGAGTCCTCGCCACCGACAGGAGACACCGCACGCAAACGGTGACCTGGCGAAGGCCAGGGATTGCGGACCGCGCGGGTGCTGAGCGCGGACCTCCCCCGGCTACTTCTTGCCCCGCTTCTTGTGCTTGCCCTTGCCACCCTTGGCCTTGACCTTCGCCTCCGCCGCTTCGCTCTTTGCTTTGAGCTCGTCGTTCTCCTTGGTCAGGCTGTCGACCTTCGCTTGGGTGGCCGCCAGTTGCGTCTTGAGCTCGGTGAGCTTGGCCAGGTTGCTCGCGCCTTCTTTCCGTTGCTCGGTCGCCTCCTTCTTGCAGGTCTGCAAGGCGTCATTGCAGACTTTGTCTTCGCAACTCGTGCTCGTCAGCAACCAGGCACCGAGAACTCCCAACGTCACTAGCTTGAATGTTCGATTCATTGCATCTCCTTCGCGCTCGTTGGATGCGGCGGAACCGCCGAACCCGTAGTGTCCGAGAATACATCGGAAGGATTCTCGCATGAATCCGCGAGAATGAGCAGCTTGAAGATGCGGGTCTGCGCAGGCATGACCTCGCCAGCATGACCCGGGCTGGCTACCCATCGTGTCCGCCAGCACTGGCAGTAGTCGCGCTGACCGGCCCCCAGAGCTGGTCCACTCCTCATGCGAGTCCGACCGTTGTCACGGCCAGACCGAGTCGTCCATCGTTGCCACCGATGAACGGCAGAGGGCGCGGATGACGATTGGGAGAACTTGCCTAAATCCCGTTCTGCCGCACGACCGGCGTCACCGCCACGGCACTGATCGCGGATGGGATCATGGCGATGGACACCTACTCGATGCCGCGGTCGGGACGGCCAACGTGCTAATATCCTGCGCAGGCCAACCTGTGAGCGTGGTCCCGGTGGCCGGCGTGCTCATGGGGCGGCTGCCTAATGATGAAGGCGTCATTCCGTCCGGACGAAGCAGAGCGTTCCTTTCCCGCAGAGATCTGCATTTCTTCTCTCTGCCTGAGTGTCATGCTGGCTGCGGCGTGCTCGGTCGACATCGGCAAGCTGCGCGGCCCAACCCCGCGCGCTCCTGACGGGCCCATGGATCGCCCCGTCGCGCCCGACGCGACCGAGGCTGGGAGCGGCGACACGGGCGGTAGTGACGGCAGCGTCGACACGGACAGCGCATCGGCTCTGCCCGATCTACCCGCTGCGTACGAGGTCGCCTTTCCCAACGATGCCGAGGATCTCCCCGAGATCGATGTTGCGCAGGATGTCGTCGTTCCTGAGGATATTTCGGATTCCCTGGATCAGCCCACCGCAGACGAAGACACCGGTGGCGCAGGCGTGGATGGCGACGGGGAAACGGGCGGCGCCGGCGGCACCGGCGGAACCGGCGGAACCGGAACGGGCGGCGGCTCCGGCGGCGGTGGAACGGGTGGCGCCGGCGGAACCGGGACGGGCGGCGGCTCCGGCGGTAGTGGAACGGGTGGCGCCGGTACCGGCGGCAGAGGCGGCACCGGCGGCAAAGGCGGCGCAGGGGGCACCGGTGGTGCGGACCTTGACCTGGTCCTCTGGTACAAGTTCGACGAGAGCAGCGGCACGACCGCGGCCGATTCGTCGACATCCGCAAGCGGCACCCACGACGGAAAGCTAGCAACCTACGGGACGGACGGGAGCGCGGCCTTCTCGACCGATCACCAAGTGGGAACCCACGCGCTCAACCTCATGCCCGCCACGTCCGATCCCAGCTCCGGTGGCGGCTACGTGACGGTACCCGCCCTGCAAACCCTGGCACCCAATGCCCTCACGATTGCGGTCTGGGTCAACCTGGCGGACGCCACGCCCACCCAGAATTGGGAGAGAATTTTTGATTTTGGCGCCGACACATCCTCGACGACAGGCCCCTATTGCTACATGACGGCGCGCAGCACATCCACCAACACGCCCGTCCGCTTCGGCATCTCCCCATCGGGACGCACGACCAACATGCAGCGCCTCGAGGGCACATCCGCCCTCACGGCGAACGTGTGGCATCACATCGCCATCGTGCTCCCCGCCGGTTCAACCTACACGGGGACCATGTACATCGACGGCGTGGTCGTGGCCACGAACGATGCCATGACCTTGCACATGTCGGACCTGGCGACCACCACCAACAACTGGATCGGCCGCTCGACATTCGGCGGCTCGGCGGGGGGCGATCCCTTCTTCTACGGGTCACTCGATGACTTCCGCGTCTACAAACGCGCGTTGTCGCAACAAGAGATCTCCGCCCTCTTCGCTCTTCGCTGATCGCTCCCATCGTCGACCTGAGGTCACCGTCGCATCACTGACCGGGGATGGGATTTGGACGATTGACAACCAGACGGGATCGGGTCTTGCCGCGGCACCCCTCGCCGCGCGACAAAGAGAGTGTGGCGGGCACCGCGCCCAGCTTCCGCACGAACAGGCTTCACCTCCACCGCGAATCCCCCGGCACGCAGACGCGCGACGAAGCTTGGATCCGAACCCGTGGACCAAACCACCAGCACGGACCCCGGTTTCATCGCCCGGCTTGTGGCCGCGATTCCGTCCGGTTGCCAGAGCAAGCGATTGGTCTTCGTCACCAAGGGCCGCGGGCCGTTGTCGACATCGACCAAAACCGCATCGTAGCGCCCGCGTGAAGAGGCCCTGGATGCGCGCGCCAGGACCCAACGCACATCGGTGCATTCTACGGTGGCGCGAATGTCGTCCATGGGCTGGCCGCCAAGGCCTCCCAGAAAACGTCGGTTCCACTCGATGATGTCGTTCGAGATCTCGGCAACCAAGATGTGCCCCCTCGGACCGAGGCGATCGAGCGCGGCGCGTAGGGTATATCCGAATCCCAAGCCGCCGATCAAAACACGGGCATCGTCGCGCGCGAGCGCCGACAGCGCCGCGGTTGCCATGGCTTCTTCCGAGCCATGGCGGCGGCTCGACATCAGTTCGGTGTTGCCCACCCGCACCACGAACTCGGCGTCTCTCTGCCACAAGACAAGGTCGTCACCGCCAGGATTGGTAGCCCTCGCGATGATCTTCCACGGTTTCATGGTCGAGCTGGCCGGACGACGCAGTCTGGCATCAGCCCCGGCACGGCGTGCGCGCCATCTGAAGCCACGAGCTTCAAGCGTGCTGTGGCCTCAAATGGCGTGGTGTCCGAAAAGCCATAGCCGCGAATCCCGTGGCCTCAGAGTGACCTTCCGGACACGACAGGATCAGACGACCTTGACGCCGCTGGCCTGAGGCCCCTTCTTTCCTTCGACGACCTCGAATTCAACCTTGGTGCCCTCCTGAATGACGGCACCCCCGAGATCGTTGGCGTGGACGAACACGTCCTTGCCGCCGCTCTCCGGCGTGATGAATCCAAAACCCTTTGCTGTGTTGAAGAACTTGACCGTACCTTTTTGCATTTACCGTTTCCCTTCCTTGCCTCTCAACGTGAGAAGCATCGTGCCACATATACCAGGTGTGGTCCGCCAAGTCGTCATCCACTTCTGGTATCGGGACTCAACTTGCTCACCCCCCCCTTCCGCCTACGATAGGCAGCAACGAAAACCCCAGGAGTACGGAGGCCCAACGCCGCCCTGAATGTCACGTTCCTCGTCGAGACCTTCGCTCGCCAGATCGCGGCAGCCGTGGAAGCGGCCATGGCCTAGCGCATGCAGGCCGCCCTCGCTGGTGCATTCCGCACCCCGGCGAAGCCCCGGCCGGAGCAGAAGGTCAAGAAGGCGTCGCCGAAGGTCGCTCGCGCGCGGAAGCTTCAGGGGCAGTATCTCGGCTCCTTGAAATCCCTCACCGGCGCGGACCGCGCCAACGTGAAGCAGATGGCGAATGACAAGGGCGTGGGCGAGGCCGTGAAGCTGGCCCTGTCGCTCAAGAAGGCATAGGCGCAGCCCTGCATCAGCCAGCAGCTCGCCCGCGGTAACGCAAACCCGTGGTGGCTACCTTTCCCATCCCGAGGCATGCCGCCCAGCTTGCTGAACTACCATCGAGAGGCGGCCTGAGCCGACGCATTGAGTTTTCGGACAGCAGGGCGTCGCTCGGCCCCGATGGGCTCTACGGCGCGGCGCCCGCGCCCGTGTTCTTGTACTCGTACATGCGGTTCCCCGACGCGGAAAAGGCCCGACCTTGGGTCGAGGTGGTCCAGGGTGCCGCAGACTGGATGCTCGCATCGAGCGTGGATTCGCGGATGACGATTTGTCCATTGGGGCTCGTCCCGCTACTGTCGTCCCAGGCGCGGCCGAGGTAGGTGCTGTTGGTCCCCGAGGCGCTGCCGATTTGACTGTTGATGACCAGCATTCCGAACGAATGCGAGCTCTCGGTGCTGGGGGCAAAAATGGTGCCGCCGCTCTTGCGGGCGGTGATGTATTTGATGGTGCAGCCATCGAACACCATGGTGCCGCGACCGAAGATGAAGTCCACGTCGCCCTCGATATAGCAGCTCTTGAAGTACGAGCGGGCCACGGTCGTCACGTTCCCGGTCTTGTACTGGAGCGTGTCCTGATTGCCCAAGAAGCGAACGTTCTGAAAGACCAGCTGGTCGGCTTGCGCGGTCAGGGCCGGCGCTTGCACGGCGGATTGCCCCGATGGCTCGGCGAAGTCGTTCGCGAGGGTGAGGTTCATGGCCTGGAACGCTCGGGTGGAGACCATGAACGTCGAGCTGTCGCTGGTTCCGTGGGTCGTCCCCGACGGCACTGAGCACGGGTTGGTGTTCTCGGTGGTCACCGTGACGCCCGACCCGTTGTTGTACACGATGGTGACCTTGCTGGCGTCGTCGTCGGCCCCGTACAGCGTGACGGGAATGGCCGTGACTCCTGACGCCGGCTTCACGCACACCAGCTCTCGATAGGTCCCCGGCTTGACCAGGATGGTCACGCGCGAGGTGCTGCCCGAGGCGAGGGCGGCGGTGATGGCGGCTTGCACGGTGGTGTGCGTGCCGCTGCCATCGGCCGCAACCGTGTAGGTCGGGCTTGCCGGGAGGGTCAAGGGCGCCGGCGAGGGATCCCAGTCGTCACGCACCAAGGAGCCGATGGTCCCGGCCTGCGCCAGGTAGTTCTTGATGGTGTAGCAAGCCGCCGCGGCATCGGTCAGCTGCGGTCGCGTGTCCGTCCCCGTGTATGCCGGCGTGCAGGTGACGGGCGGCTGGGTGGAGCCACCTGTGCTGGTTGCGCCGCCGGTGGCGATAGGGCCGCCCGTACCACCTGTCGCGCTTGCTCCCCCCGTGGCCGTGGCGCCGCCGGTGCCGGAGCTGCCGCCGGTCTGGACCGAGCCGCCCGTGGCCGTGCTGCCCCCCGTGCCGGTCGCTCCGCCTGTCTTCGCGGATCCGCCGGTGGCCGTGGCGCCACCCGATGACGAATTGCCACCCGAGCTCGTCGTTCCACCCGACGGCGCAGAGCCACCCGTGGCTACCGTGCCACCTGTCGCCGACGCACCACCCACGCTGGTCACTCCGCCCGACGGTGCCCCACCCGCCGTGCTGGTCACACCGCCGGATGCCTTGGTTCCACCCGAGCTGCTCGTGCCGCCCGATGCGATGGCTCCACCCGAACCGCTCGCGCCGCCCGAGGACGAAGATCCGCCGTTGCCGGTCGCGCCGCCGGTCTGAGCCGCGCCACCCGTGCCGCTGCCACCGCCCGACGCCGAATTCCCACCTGTGCCGCGCGCGGGCGATGACGAGCTACAACCGCAGAGCGCAGTTGCGAGCAGCAAACCGCCCAGAGCCAGTCCGCACAATCGCGTGCGGAGCCTGCCGGCCTCGCCGTGCCGCAAAGCCGGCACTTGGGACACCCGCCAACCCGCCCTTTCCCCGCGGCCTTCGGCCGCGCCCTGCGCAGCTCCGCGTCGCGGGAAAGTTTGGAAACCCTCCCAGGGTTTACATGAAAATGGTGGATGTCGCATGGTCATACCTTTGAGCTAGGGGTCGGAGCGATCGATCGGTGCCAGCCCAGGCGGAGCCTCCGCGTCAACCGGCGCCCGGGCCCGAATTGCAGTACTCGCTGAAGCGGTTGGTGTTGGAATCGTAGGCGCG
>PNBO01000355.1:446-7918 GCA_003136095.1 Myxococcales bacterium | reverse complement strand
TTGCACCGGTTGAAGAGGTACCCGTACTGGTTTGCGGCGGCGGTGCTCGGCGCGATCTGGCGGCCGGCATTGGTGGGCTTTCGCAGCGACGTGTAGTGCATCTCGCTGTCTTCCATGACCATGGTGGCGCGGCCGAAGATGTAGTCGGTGTCGCCTTCGGCGTAGGAGCTCTTCAGGTAGACGCGAGCAACCGTGTTGGTCCCCGTCGAATCGAAGTAGATGGTGTCTTGGTTGCCGATGAAGCGGACGTTGTCGAAGACCAGCTTGTCCCCGGTGCTGTAGAAGGCGAGCGCCTGGCAATTGGTACAGCCACTGGCGTTTTCGTCGAGGTCATTGGCGAAGGTCAGGTTCTTGGCCTGGAAGCCGGGATTGCTCACGGTGAACGTGGCACTTTGGGGTGTGCCACCCGCGGAGTCGTTCGAATCGCCGTACACGATGACCACCTTGCTGGCATCGGCATCGGCGCCGTAGAGGGTGATCGGTGTCGAACCACTGATGCTGATCTTCTCCCGGTAGGTGCCCGCCTTGACGAGGATGTTCACGCGAGATGATCCCGTGGCCTTGGCGAGCGCGCCCTTCACGGTGGTGGAATCCCCACTTCCATCCGCCGCGACGGTGTAGCTCGGGGAGCTTGGCAGAGTAATGCCGGCGGTGGGATTCCAGCTGTCTCCGCCGGCAAGGTATTTCGCAGTGGTGTAGTTGGCCGCCGCCGCGGTCGACAGCTGGGGCCGTGTCGCGGTGCTGGCAATGGAGCCACAGGACTGCGAGGTCGATCCGCCAGTCCCGGGCGTACCGCCGGTCGCGGTAGCCCCGCCGGTCGCGCCCGTGCCGCCCGTGACGCTGGTGCCGCCGCCGGCGGTGGTGCCGCCGGTAGGGCCGCCCGTGCTGGCCCCGCCCGAGCTGGTCGCGCCGCCGGTCGCGGTGAGGCCGCCCGTGCCTGCACGGCCGCCGGTAGCAAAGGTGCCTCCGGTCAGAGCCCCGCCGGATGCCGTGGCGCCGCCGCTGGAGGTCGATCCACCGGTTTGGCCACCGGTTTGGCCACCGGTTTGGGGTGAGCCGCCAGTCGCGATGGTTCCGCCCGTGGACGTCCGACCACCGGTAGCGGGTTGCCCGCCGGTGGCCGTGCTGCCGCCACCACCTGCAACCCCGCCGGCCCTGCTGCCCCCACTACTGGGGGCTCCCCCGCTGCCGGTGGTGCCACCGCTTCCCGCCTGTCCGCCGGTACCCAGGCTGCCGCCGGTCGCCTTCACTTGTCCGCCGGTGGCGGTGTTGCCGCCGCTTTGCAGCGCGCCTCCCTGACCCGAGGCGTCCACGTGTCCCGAGTCGGTGCAGGCCACGAAGATGACGGTGGCGGCGAGAAGAGCTGTCCCAAGCCAACGCGCGATATAGGCCATGACGCCGAGCAGTGGCGGGGGGTGGATGAAACGGCTCAAAACTCTGATCGAGCCACCACTTCGGTGGCAACCGCGAAGTCGGTCTCCGAGGACGGAGCGCCACTTGACACCACCTGGGCTATTCGTCGTCGCACTTAGAGCGCGTTCTGCCCGGCCAGCACGGCGGCGTAGGCGGCGCACTTCGTCCCACCTGTTCGCTGCACCGCCACGCCTCGAAGCAGTCGAAATCGGCCAGCGCCGAACCGCGCGGGAGGCAGCGCGCAAAATGGTTGTAGTTCCAGGCTTCTCCGGACTAGGCTGCGCCCTGCGCAGCGCCAACGACCTGCGCGCACAGCAACCAGGAGAGGTGAAGAATGAACCGTTCCAGCCGCTCGATTCCCGTTCTGCTTGGCACCGCTGCTCTGACGCTTGCCGCCGGCTGCTCTCACTGCCCGGCGCCCGCGCCCTGCCCCTGCGCGCAGCAGCCGAGCCCGATGTTGGTCGCGCCCCCGCCCGCACTTACGCCCGTTCCGGTCGCGGCGCCGGCTCCGCCGCCGGCCGCGCCCGCGCCCACCAACATCATCGTCATCAAGGAGGCTGGGTTGCAGACGCCCGAGTGCGTGCTGTGGGACGCGGACCAGGATGTCTACTTCGTCAGCAACATCAACGGCGATCCGACGGCGGCCGACAAGAACGGCTTCATCTCGAAGATCGGCCCCGACGGCAAGATCATCGAGCTCAAGTGGGTGGACAGCGGCAAGAAGGGCGCCGAGCTCAACGCGCCCAAAGGCATGGCCATCGTTGGCAATCTGCTCTTCGTCGCGGATCTGGACACGGTCCGTAAGTTCGACCGCAAGACGGGGAAGCCGAAGGGCACGATCGCCATCAAAGACGCGGTCTTCCTCAACGCCTTGACGGTATCGCCCGACGGAAAGGTCATCTACGTGTCCGACAGCGCGGTGAAGATCAAGGATGGCGCCTTCTCGGGCACGGGCGGTGACGCTATCTACGAGCTCGATCTCAAGAAGCACTCTGTCAAGCCACTCATCAAGGACAGGACTCTGAATTGGCCGAACGGCATCTTGGCGGACGCGAGCGGCATATGGTCGGTCTCTCTCGGCAAGAACGAGCTGATCCACATCAACTACAAGGGCGAGCTCGGATCGGTGTCCAAGCTGCCCCGAGGCAGCCTCGACGGCATCGTGCGGCTGGGCGATGGTTCGCTGCTGATTTCGAGCTGGGAGGCCGCGGCCATCTATCGCGGCGTACCGGGGGGCGAGTTCACCGAAGTCATTTCCGGAGTCGCATCGCCGGCGGCCATCGGTCTCGACACCAAACGAAACGCCTTGCTCATTCCGATCTTCACGGGCTCCGCCGTCGAGATTCACCCCTTGCCGATGCTCCCGCTCCTGGATGCGCCCGCGCCGACAGCCGCGCCCGCCAAGAAGCCGACCAATTGGGCGCCCGGCTCGGTAGACGTGCCAGCCCCACCGGTGCCGCCGTCAGCCCCGCCGGCGCGCGCGCCGGCCGCGACGCCCATGCCCATTCCTGCATCCGCGCCGGGGCCGGCCCCGAGACCAGCTCCGCCCCCGGCCCCGGCTCCCGCCCCGGCCCCGGCTCCCGCCCTGGCCCCCGCGCCGGCTCCGGCCGCTGGCCCGGCCCCGGCTCCCGCTCCCAGCGCGGGTCCACGTCCCGCGAGGTGGCAGTAGAAGGCGCGGGCACCGCTCGACGGCTCGGCAGGATGGCCTTCGTGGCCTTCCTGCTGGGCGGCACGGCCCTGGGTTGCCGGCCGGGCGCGCGCCAGCCACGGGCGCTTCCCACCAAGGTCGACCTGGCCGCCCTGCAACGGATCTACGGCGAGCCCCTCTACTCGCAAGATGACGAGGAGACACTCATCCGCGCCTTCTTCGCGGATCGCCGCGGTGGCTTCTTTCTCGACGTGGGGGCCGGCGATCCCATCCGCCACAGCACCACCTACTTTCTGGAAAAGCACCTGGGCTGGACCGGCATCGCGGTCGACGCCGTCGCTGAATATGCGGGAGACTACGCGCGGAAGCGGCCGCGAGCTCGCTTCTTTGCCTACTTCGCTGGCGACAAGAGCGACGGCTCGCATGATTTCTTCGTGAGCGAGGATCGGAATTTCTCGTCTGGCTCGGGCACCGATCCCCGCGGCGGCACCTACGAAAAGCGCAAGGTCGCGACCATCGCGCTCGACGATCTGCTCCGCCGGGAAAGGGTCACGCGCCTGGACTTCCTCTCCATGGACATCGAGGGCGCCGAGCCCACGGCGCTCGCGGGCCTGGACCTTGGCCGCTATCGGCCCGAGCTCGCCTGCATCGAGGTTTCGTCGCCGGAAAGCGCCCTCGCCATCGCCGAGCGCTTCGCCCTGGCCGGCTGCCGCGAGGTCAGCGCGTACCGTGCGGTCGACGCCATCAACCGGTACTACAGTTGTAGGTAGCTACCGCGTAGGCGGAGCCGAGCTTTGCTCGGCGGAGCCAGAGCGCGGGAGGGTTTGGCGAGGCCGAGCGCAGCGAGGGGGTGGCAGGGTGGGTGGCGGGTGCCGAGTGCAGAGCTAACCCTNNCAAGCGTAGCCATCGTCGGCCGCGTGATTCTGAGGCATCAGCTGCCAGAACAAGGCCAGCGCCCCATGGTCGGTCCCGCCGAAAAACGTGGTCAGCCAGTCGTCGTAGACGGGCGCGCGTTCGGCGTCCGTGATGCCACTGTTGGGTTTGAAGCCGAACTCGCCCCAGTAGGCGACTTTGCCTGCGTCCGTGGCAAGCTTGGCGTGACCCTCGATCCATACCTGCGCGTCGCTGGCCACGGTCGATGCCGGTGTGGCGGCCATGCCCCAGCCGACCGGATAGTAGTGGTAACTGGCCATGTCGAGTGCAGTCAGCTTGACCATGTTGGTGTAGCTCGTGCGCTCGCCTCCCCCTGCTTCCCCACCCCTGATCGGGTACGTGTTGCTCAGGGTGCCCCAGTTACTTGGCGTGTCGTCCATGCCCTCGCCACCGTCGGCAATCAGGTGATTGGGGAAGATCGACTTGAGGAACTTCGACAGGCTGTCGATGGCAGCGGTCACGGGGCTGGAGTCGGTGCACGACGGACAGCGCAGCTCGTTGGCGATCTCCCAGGCGAGGATGGCCGGTTCGTCCTTGTAGGCCACTTTGGTCACCGTGTTGGTGCGCTGGGAAAGCATGGTCGCATAGGCCTTGAAATAGCCCTGCATCGTCGTGTTGGTGTAGAAGTCCTGGGCGCTTGCGGCACCGGCCCACTTCGCGTACTGAGGCAAGCCACCGTAGTCGGCCCAGTAGTTGGTCAGGGTCAGGATCACGCGGATCCCGCGCTTCTTGGCCTCCGCGATGGCCGTGTCGAGACCGACCAAGCCAGGCTCGGCGTACTTGCCGGCGGCGGTCTCGATGATGGCCCCGTCACCCGACACGGCGTTGAACGCCCACATCCGAGCCACCGGCAGCGACATCTTCACCATGTCGTCGAACGTGCTGCCCACCACCGCCAGGCTACCTGACTCGTAGACCGCGTAGGACTGCACGTAGTAGGTGTTGGTGCCGAGGATCTTGAACGGCTGACCGCAGAGCTCGAGCTCGGAGCCGTTGCGAGTCACGAAGCCGTCGATGGCACGAAAGGGCGTGACCCCCGACGGCGCCTGGGCCTTGGTGGCGGTTCCACAGGTGGAGGGACCAGTGCTACCGCCGGTCCCGGTACTGCCGCCGGTCCCGGTACCGCCGCCGGTGCCGCTACCGCCGCCAGTTCCAGTGCCGCCACCGGTCCCGGTACCGCCGCCAGTTCCAGTGCCGCCACCGGTCCCGCTGCCGCCGCCGGCTGCCGAGGAGCCGCCCGTTCCTGACGAACCGCCCGTTGCCGACGAACCGCCCATCGCTGACGAGCCACCGCGCGCTGACGAACCGCCCGTTCCCGACGAACCTCCCGTCGCTGACGAGCCGCCGGTCGCCGAGCTGCCACCGGTCGCCGATGAGCCGCCGCTGCCCGACCGACCGCCGGTCGCCGAGCTGCCGCCACTGCCCGTCGAGCCACCGCTGCCCGTCCCGCCGCTTTGGCCCCCTCCCCCACCGCCCCCGGCCTCCACGCACCCCAGCGTCGCGAGAAGACCGACGAGAACCGCGTGGCGCAGGATCTTGCTCATGGAGCTCCTCCTGATGAGGGCCGCAGGTTAGCAGAAATCGATGCGCTTGGTCGCGTGGGTAGCCGGCGAGCTTTGCTCACGGCCTGCTGGCCTGCGGACCATCGCGGGAGGGTTTGGGAACCCTTTCGGGGTTCCCATGTCAATGCGGCCCGTGCACGTGCTCCGGGTCGTAGCGACCGTTGCCATTCACGTCGAAGAAGATGGGGTTGGTCAGGGCGAGCGGGTAGACACCAAACGTGCGGTTGTCGCCTACCACGGGCGCCATAATCTTGTCGCCATCGACGCGCACCACGGCGTAACCATCGGCGGGAAGATCGATGTCGTGGCGGACGCGAAAACGCACGATCTCCTGGCTTTCCGGGACCGGCCAGCGCTTGGCCTCCTTGCCGGAGACGTAGAGAATCACGCGGCTGACCGAGATCCAGGGCGCGGCGTCGACCTCGATGTCGAGGCTGGCCTTGCCGCCGGGGGCGGGCACCAGGTCACCGATGTCGCCTTTCCCGGCATGAAACCGCACGAAGGGACCGGTGGTGAAGAAAACGTGGTGTCCCTTGACCGCAGTCGCAACCTCCCCAGGCGTAACGTGGTCGGGCCGATCGTCGGCCACGCGCACGTAGTTCCGGGGATAGCCGCCCATGTTGTAGGTCAGGTGGTGGGTGTCCGAGTTGCCGGTGGCGGTGGCCAGGTGCCCGTGATTGAGCAAGCCCAGCCAGTCGTCGATGATGCGGTCGACGCTCTTGCGCGCCGGATCCTGGTAGCCGTTCAAGACCTCGATGGCGTCGAAGTCGAAAGAGAATCCAGGACGGCCAGCCCGATCCGAGTGCGGGTCGAATTGGCCCAGGATGAAATAGCCAATACCCGGGTCGATGCGGGGGTGGTGCACGTCGATCACGGCCTCGGGGGCGTGCTCGCGCACGTTGGCGAAGATCTCCTTGGCGTTGTGCCCGTGCACCAGAATCGCGCCCTGTCCGGCGCGGGCGTGATCCTGGGACAGCGGAAACGCGCCGAAGTGACCCCAGCCGTTGGTGGTGATTTCATCGCCGCGCGCGCTGGTGATGAACGCGCCGAGACCGAGCGCCTTGATGGAGGGCGCGTAGTCGGTGACTATGTTGTGGTCGGTGGACACGATCATGTCGATGCCGTCGGCCACGAATTCGAGCACGCGGTGGGTGAGCGGGACGATGGAATCCGGCGATGGCGCGGCGTGGACGTGGAAATCGGCCGACAGCCAGCCACGGCTATCAATCACGTGTCGCAGATGCGCATAGATCTTCGTGGTCCCTTCGCCGATTTTCTCCCAGGGATGCACCGAGATGTCCCACTCCGGCCCGCGGCTGACGTAGATGTTGTAGGTGCCCTGGGGCACGCGGATGTCTTCGCTGCCCGCCGCGGAGAACACGCGGTCGAAGGCCGCGATGGCCAATTCGCCCTCGGGCCGGCCGATGTCGTTGTGCGTGAAGAAAGGTCTGGGCGTACCCGCGAGGCCCACGAAGGTCAGCTTGCAGGGGATCGGCGCATCCGTGTCCGCATCGCGCACGTCGAAGGCCAAGAGCCCGCCCGCATGGCGATTGGCCGGCGCGGGCGGCGCGGACGGCCTTTCGGCTTGCGCCGTGGAAGTGGCCGGTTCAGGGCCCGCGGTCTTGCCGAAGGCGACCACGGCGCAGCCGAGGATGACGGGAACTAGAACCAAGAGACGCAGACGCCCCAAAATGGACATGGGCGGATGATAGCGCATCCGCCCACGCTGCTGACGACGACCGGCCTAGGCCGATCTCGCTAGCTTGTCGCTACTTCCTTGCCTCGGCCTTGATGTCCTCGACCGGAATACGCATACCGTAGAACGAGCGGTAGACAAAGACGAAGGCCACCATGAGGAAGCCGGCGGCCAACGCGCCCTTGAGGCCGCCATTTTGCAGCGTGACGGCCAGCTCGAC
>PNBO01000355.1:0-410 GCA_003136095.1 Myxococcales bacterium | reverse complement strand
AAGATGGCCTGGTAGAGGCCGAAGATCGCGATGGAGATGAGGTAGCCGATGAAGAAGAACGGCTCGATGAAGGCGAAGGCCAGGGTGCTGAAGAACACCACCAGGAAGATGTTGAACATGCCCTTCTGGGCGTAAATGGTGCAGATCTCGACGACCTTCTTGCTGTCGGCGACCGAGGCCTTCTCGACACCCTCCAGCTTGATGTTGGCCTTGATGAACTGCACCGCGCGGTAGGCGCCGGTCGAGACGGCCTGGGTCGAGGCACCCGAGAACCAATAGATCACGGCGCCGCCGGTAATGAGCCCGAGGAGGAAGGGCGCGTGCAGAAGAGACAGGTTCTCGATGCCGGTCGTCAGCTTGTCCGTGAGCATCATGATGATGGAGAAGATCATGGTGGTGGCGCCCACGAC
>PNBO01000378.1:2698-2945 GCA_003136095.1 Myxococcales bacterium | reverse complement strand
CATCGAGCGCCGAACGCGCGTCCGACGGGGCGAAGTGCCGCACCTCGCCCCGGCCGGCTTCGACGTCGACCACGATGAGATCGGGCGCGTGCTCGGCGGCACGCGCGATGAGCGCGCCGCCCGCGTCGAACGCCAGGCTCGAGCCGTCGAACACCAGATCGTCTTGACCGCCAACCTGGTTGACGAAGACCAGCAGTCGTTGCCAGTGCCGCGCCACCGAAGCCAGCATGCGCGGCCGCAAGCGCCG
>PNBO01000378.1:1280-2633 GCA_003136095.1 Myxococcales bacterium | reverse complement strand
CGAAGTAGCGCCATTCGTCGAAGACGTCGTAGGTGGGCAAGAGCGACTTGCGCCGGATCGCCGCCACCTTCCCATCGGCGATGAGCGCCGCCGCGTTGGCGACACGGCGGCCGCCCGCCGTTTCGGGCAGCACCTCGGGAAAGCCGACCAGCACCGCCAGCTCGCCGCGCACGCTCGCGGCCAGGGTGGCCAGGGCGGCCGTGCTCGCGGCGAGGAACGCGTCTCGTTCGAGGAGATCGCGCGGCGGATAGCCGCACAAGGCGAGCTCGGGCAGGACCAGCAGCGTTGCCCCGGCGCCGCGCGCGCGCGCCGCGGCCTGGTCGATGAGGCGCAAGTTCCCCGCGAAATCGCCGATGGTGGGGTCGATCTGTCCGAGTGCGATCTTCATGTTCTCCTACGTAAGAACCCTGAAAGGGTTCTTACCAACTCCCGCGATGAGTTCCGTCGGGCAAAGCCCGCCGGCCCTCACGCGCTGTGGTTGGTAATCTACCCCGCCTGGTAGCCGATGGCGCGCAAAGCCTCGTCGTTGATGCGCGGGCGAAGGGCGCGAAAGCGCGGATCGTCGCGCGCCTCGGGATGGATGCGGTTGGTAAGAACGACCACGCAAGTTTCCGGTTCAGGGTCGATCCACAGCGAGCAGCCGGTGAAGGACAGATGGCCGACCGCGCGGCGGGAGAGGAGCGAACCGGCGAGCGAGCCCTGGGCGGACGGCCCGTCCCAGCCCAGCCGCCAGGTCGAGCCGGGGATCCCGGCCGGCTGCCAAAACTGGCGCAGCACCTCGGGATTTACCAGGGGTGCGCCTCCGCCCACACCCCGGCCGTGATAGGCGGCACAAAGAGCGAAGGCCAGTTGCAGTAGATGGCGAATACTGCCGAATAACCCGGCATGGCCCGCGATGCCGCCCATGGCGTATGCGTTGAGGTCGTGGACCTCGCCCTCGACCATACGGCCGCGCACCGGACAGCGCTCGGTTGGCGCGATGTCGAGGCCGGCGGACCGCATCCAGCCCGGCCCGGCGAGCAGGTCCACGAAGCCGAGGCGGGACTGCCCGAGCGGTCGAAACAAGCAGCGTTCCGCCAGAATATCGAGCCGGGCGGACATGGCTCGTTCGACCAGCGCGCCAAGCAGAATGAAACCGAGGTCGGAATAGAGCGACTGGCGCCCAGGTTGATAAACCAGAGGCTCGCGCCCGGCCTCCGTGACAATCGCTGCGCGGAAGCTGGGCTCCGGACCGCCTTGGGTAGGCAATCTCTCGTAGAATTTCCTGTGTGCCGGAAAGCCACCCGCGTGCGCGAGTACACGACGAAGTGTCACCGCGGGCCGATCCGCGAGCATCGAAAGGTGGTCACCCAG
>PNBO01000378.1:0-1159 GCA_003136095.1 Myxococcales bacterium | reverse complement strand
ACCGCCAAGGTGGTCGGACAAGCGAGCAGTCAATGACCGGGCCAACCCCCGCCATGGGGACCCCCGTGCCGCTTTTCCCGCACGGCCGGCTTGGACACTACGAGCTCTTCGAGCGTTTTGCCGTCGGCGCCATGGCCGAGCTGTACCTCGGCCGCGCCCGCGGCGAGGAAGGCTTCGAGAAGCTGGTCGTCATCAAGCGCGTCCTGCCCCGCCTCGCCGAGGACATGCGATTCGTGCAGATGTTGCAGATCGAGGCGCGCATCCACGCCTCGCTGTCGCACAAGAACATCGTTCAGATCCACGACCTGGGCATCTCCGCCGAGGGTGAGTACTTCATCGTCCTCGAGTATGTCGACGGTCGCGACCTGGGCGCCCTGCTCGAGTGGTACATCCACAGCCAGCGCGCGGGCGGCAACCCGCGTATCGACGACGCCACCGGCCTCTACATCATGGGCGAGGTGGCCGAGGGTGTACACTTCGCGCACGAGCTCCGCGGCGGCGACGGCCAACCCTTGGGCCTCGTCCACCGCGACATCTCGCCGGGGAACATCCTTCTGTCCTACGCCGGCGAGGTCAAGCTGTCCGATTTCGGCGTGGCCAAGCGCAAGGCCGACAGCTCGGTCGTGACCTCGCTCAAGGGCGAGCTCGGCTATATCTCGCCGGAGCAGGCGCGCGGCGCGCCCACCGACCGGCGCAGCGACATCTTTTCCCTGGGCGCGGTGGCCTTCGAGCTCTTCACCGGCAGCCCGCTGCGCAAGCTCACCGGCACGCCCGACGACTACCTCAAAGCGGCCTCGGGCATCGTGGCTTCGCCCCTGCGCTACCGGCCCGACATTCCGCCCGCCATCGAGCGGCTGCTGGTCGGCGCGCTGGCGCCCGATCCGCGCGACCGCTTCCCCGACGCGCGCAAGTTCGTCGACTACTGCCGTGAGGCGCTGGCAAGCGCGAAGCGGCCGCGCAGCGGCGAGGCGGCCGAGCTCAAAAGCCTGCTCGCGGCACTGCTGCCGCCGGGCGCCCACGCGGAGCACAAGCTGCCCTCCAAGTTCATCAGTCTGATGCCGAGCCTGTGGGAGGACGTCACGGTGCCGGATTCGCCCTTGCACCTGCCGCCCTCTTCGGCGGTCCCCCTGCCGCCGGCCCCGCCGGCGGTGGCTCGGCC
>PNBO01000028.1 GCA_003136095.1 Myxococcales bacterium | reverse complement strand
CGGCTGGGGAGAGAGTTGGTTGTTGTTCTGGTCGTAGGCAATCGCGGTGAATTGCTGTGCGCCAGCGGTGTTCACCGAAATGTTCGCCGGAGACACGGTGATGGAGGTGAGGACCGGCGCGGCCTGGAAGTTTGCCGCGATGCTCTTGTTGCCGGTCATGATGACCGCCAGCGGGTTCGTGGTGCCCGAGGCGCTGCCGCTCCAGCCAGTGAAGACATAGCCGTCCGCGGGCGTCGCGGTCAACGTGACGACCGAGTTGGCAACGTAGGTGAGCTGGTCCGGGTTCTTGGTCACCGTGCCGTTGGTCGCGGAAGTGGTCAGCGTATAGCTAGGCGTCGTATAGATGCCGCCGGGCGGATCGACGTAGGACATGCCGGTCTTGATCGCGTTGGTCTCGATGTCGCTGTCCGTGGCATTGTTCCAGATGAGCTTGTGGTCAACGGTGGAGGGAGTGGTGTCCGCATCGTTCAAGGCAACGTTGAGGCCGAGCTGCCGGTATTCGACGTAGCCACCGGCGATGGCGCTCGGGCTCATCGTCGGGCTGCCGAAATTGCTCCACGGGATGAGCGCCTCGATGATGTAGCCGTCGCTGGTATCGACCATGCTGATGACGGCACCCGTGAGCGCCTTGCTGTGCGAGAGCATGTAGGCATGGGGCGTGCTGGCATAGCTGATGGCCAGGTGATAGTCGTAGGTCGAACCGTAGGTCGCACCCGTGCGGCTGGTATTGTACTGCTCGTTGAAGGTGCTGAGGTAGAGCTCGACGCCGTCGCCGTTGACGATAGCCGAGCCAGTGTTGCTATTGGCCAGCTTGGTGTTGTCCTTGACCGTGAAGGCGACGTAGAGGTTCTGGCTATCGTACATGGTCTGTGCGGTGACGCTGGCGTCCGCGGCCCCGCCCCAGCTTGAAGCGTTGGCTTTCACCTGAGCGGTGGTGTTGACAGTGATCGGATTCGCGTAGACCCACTCGCTGAGATCGCCATCCATGGTCATGGCCGAGGGAGCGGGCCGGATGACCGTCGTGGCCCGGTAGGGAATTTCGCCCGGATCGGTCGGCCCCTGAATGGCGCCCGCGGTCGCCCGCACGAAGGTGTGAAGCGACGAAGCCGCCGCCAAGGTGATGTTGCCGGTGGTGGTGATGTTGTTCAGGTCCATGACGCCGAGGTTCTCGTTGGCGGCGAGCACCATGTGCGCGATCAGAGAGGGGGAAATGCCCATGATGGTGGCAGCGACCGCATCGACCGCGACTGGGTCCGTGCTGGCGAGGACCATGTTCATGCCGCTGACGGTGGTGCCACTTGCTGGTCCCTGGCCCTCCATCGGGGAGAGCGCATCCATGACGATCAAATTGGGTACGCGGCACGCTACGTGGTCGACAATCTCGGAGCGGATGTCGTGGTGCAAGCCCCACTTGGCAGTACCGCCGGTGCCCTGGTTCCACACTGGCAACGGCCCGGTCCCGATGCCCAGGTTCTTGAGCGCACCGGTCATGCCGGCGTGGAGGTGCGTCTTCATCCTGGGCATATCGATGTAGACGTCGGCGTTGGTGATGAGGGCCGGGATCTGCTCGGCAGCGCCCGTCCGGCTGTCCGCCAGGACATAGGTGTTGGTCGGATTCGTGGTGGTGTCGTTGAAGTTGGCGAACGTGACGCCGGGAATGTTCGCAGCGGTATATCCATTGGCCGTCATGATGCTGATGCTGTCCTGGGACGCGCTACCATCGGCGATGGTGATGGCGGCTCCGCCATTCACGGCCTGAATCAGAGTCACCAGCGCTTTGACAACCCGGTAGTCCGTGACAGCGGCCGCCGTGTTGGTCACCATGTTCGGCTTGATGAGCACCGTCTGGCCCGAGTGGACCAGGTTGCTAATGCCACCAGAACCCAGGGCAGCCGTCAGAGCCTGCGAAACCATCGAGCTGATGTTGAGAGTATCGTCCTTGATGATGGCAACCGTGGCCGGTGGCTGCGGCGGACGATTGGCAACATTGATGGTCTGGCCGCCAGCGGCCTTGATGCGCGGCTGTATTGCCCGCGGCGCTTGTGGGTCCGCCGGATCTTGCTCGCTCGGGCATCCGTAGGCGAAGAGTACCACTGCCGCCATTCCCCAAAACGCTCCGGTTCTCGTCCGTCTTAACTTCATGATCTTCTCCAGTATGGCAAAGTGCGAAAGAGTAGGGCATTGATGGAGGCTGGGTCAAGAGGAGAGTGGGGGAAAACGTGCAGTCTGGGCGTCCTGCAATGTCAAGAAGGATCGTGGAAAAGCCAAGAACCTCTCGTGGTTGCCGATGGCGCGACGAGCTTGCGTGGGGTATGGCAGCCCACAAACCATGATCCCTCCCGCACCTCCAGCCCGTGTTCACGACCCCGATCATCTACCTCTACCTCTGGCTCGACCGTATCCAGGCGCGCCGCAAGGCGCCGGCCGCGGCGAGGCTGGAGGCGGGGCAAGCTGCAGGCGAGACGGTGTGATTCCTGCTGTCCGGCTGAGGGGCGCGAGTATGAGCTGTGCGGCATCTGACAGATCGAGCCGCCGTCGTTCCTGGCATGTTTCCAGGATGCTGCTGCCATGTTTCGCGTCCAGGAGACTGGCTTGCCTTCGCGGGATTGGACTTGCCGATTGAGAGACCCTGGTCATAGTTGAGTCACCACTCAAAAATGGCTCGCCCGCCCAGCATTTCCAACCAGCAGATACTCGACGCCGCGCGCACCGTGTTTCTGGCCCATGGCCTGTCCAAGGCGAGCACGGTCGAGATTGCCCGGCGCGCCGGCGTGTCCGAAGGCAGCATCTTCAACCGTTTTCCGACCAAGGACATCCTATTTCAAGCCGCCATGGACGAAGCCCAGCCACCCGCGTTGACGCTAAGCCGTTTCGTGGGCCAGGGCGATGTCCGCAAGAACCTCAACCGCATCACCGTCGAGAGCATCCACTTTCTCGGGCAGCTTCTGCCCAAGCTGATGATGTGCTGGTCTGAACGCGAGCTCGCGGGTGGCACGCGCGTGCGCACTCGTCCGCGTCAGGTGTTGCACGCCCTCACCCGCTTCTTCAAGGAAGAGAAGGCCCTGGGCCGCCTGGCCGGAGATCCGGAGATCGCCGCGCGCATCTTCATGGGCGCGGTGTGGAACTACTGTTTCCTGCAGACCGTGACCGGGGATCGTTCCATGTCGGTTCAGACCTTCGCCCGCCGCCTGGTGGCCGGACTCTGGCGGGGCATCGCTCCCGCGAGGAAGCCGCGATGAACGCGCCACGCCCCCCGGTCAACAAGTGGCTGGTCACCCTCTCGGTGACGTTCGGCACCCTGATGGGGACCATCGACGCATCCATCGTCAACGTGGCCCTGCCCCACATCCGCGGCTCGGTGGGCGCGACCTTGGAGGAAATCACCTGGATCACGACCGGGTTCGTGGTGGCCATGGTCATCGTCATGCCACTGACCGGCTTCCTCTCCCGCATGTTCGGCCAGAAGCGCGTGTACTTGACCTCGCTGGTGGTCTTCATCCTGGGCTCGGCCCTGTGCGGGACCGCGCACTCGTTGACCACGCTGGCGGCCTTCCGCGTTCTGCAAGGCATGGGCGCCGGGGCCTTGCAACCCACCGAGCAGGCCATCTTGCGCCGGACCTTCCCCCCCCACGAGCAGGGCATGGCCATGGCGGTGTTCGGCATGGCGGTCGTGTTGGGGCCGGCCGTCGGGCCAACCCTGGGCGGGTTCATCGTCGACCACTACAGCTGGGAGTGGATCTTCTTCATCAATCTGCCGGTCGGCGCTCTCGGCTTCCTGATGGTCACGGCCTTCGTCCACGAAGACGAGGAAACCCTGCGCGCGAATCACGCCCAGGCTGCCCGCGAGAAGAAGAACGTCGACTGGGCCGGCATCGCCATGATGGCGATCGGGCTCGCGCTGGTTCAGTACGTGCTGGAAGAAGGCACGCGCGACGACTGGTTCGAGTCGCGCACCATCTCCGCCTGTCTGGCCGTCGGCATCATCGCCCTCATCGCTTTCGTCGTTCGCGAATTCACCGCCGCCGCGCCCGCGGTCGATCTGCGGCTGTTCAAGGACAAGACCTTCATGTCCGCCACGCTCATCGGCGCCGTGCAGTTCGCCATCCTGATGGCCAACCTGTTTCTCCTGCCCGTTTTCATGCAGGAGATGCTTGGCTACTCGGCCATCGACACTGGCTTGGCGCTGCTTCCGCGCGCGGCCATCATGTTCGTGGTCAACCCCATCGTTGGCAAGCTCTACAACAAGATATCCCTGCGCCTGCTGGTCGGGAACGGCGTGGTGTGCGTGTCGCTGGGCTCGTTCGCCATGGCCACCTTCACCTTGCAGACCGGCCTGTCGCAAATCATTCTCGCCACCCTGGTCCAGGGCGTCGGCTTCTCTTGCCTCTTCATTCCACTCGCCGCCGCCGCCCTGTCCAACATTCCCAAACCTCGACTCGCCGACGCGGCCGGGCTCAATTC
>PNBO01000221.1 GCA_003136095.1 Myxococcales bacterium | reverse complement strand
CGGCGCGAGCTCGGCTTTGCCCAAAGCCCCGAGAGCCGGCTCAAGGACGCCCGCGCCTTCGACCTCTCCCTGCTGGCCCTGCGGCGCGGCGCCGAGGAAACGAGAACGCTGGCCCGCGAGCTGGACCGGGTACGCACCGAACGCACCGCAATAGAGGCCGCCTTCGTGGCCCGCGCCACGGCGGAGAGCACGACGGACGAAAGCGCGCCACCTCCCTTCCGCACGGACGGCCCCGCGCGCCTCGTCCGCCCGGTACGCGGCGAGGCCGTGGCCGTCCCCGGCTCGCGCCACGACGGACCGACCAAGGTCGAGCTTCGCCACGACGGCGTGCAGATGCTCGCCCGCTTGAACGAACCGGTGCGCAGCATCGCCGCGGGCATCGTCAAGCGCGTCGAGGCCTTGCCGCAGGGAGGATTCGCGGTCGTCACCGCCCACGCCACCGGAATCACCAGTATCGTGACCGGTCTGCGCGATATCACAGTGGCGGCCGGCGACAAGGTCGGGCCAGGCCAGACCTTGGGTTTGGCCGGCAGGAACCTGGACGGCGCCGCGGTCGTTTCCGTCGAGATCTGGCGCGAGCGGCGGCCCCAGGATGCGGGCCGCCTGCTGCACGTGCGCCTGGCGGGGAGCTAGGCCTTGGGCCCCGAAAAGACGCCCGCGTAGACGCTGACGCTGAACGCAGTTCCACCGTAGTAGGTGTCGATCGCCTGCTTGACCGCCATGAAGGTGTCCTGCATCTCCGGCCCCTTGCCCGCGATGGCTTTCCAGCGCGGCAGCGGCCCGAGCTCGATGACCGGGGCGTAGAAGAACTCCCGGCCGGTGCGGAACATCAACTCCCAGTGCACGGTCTCGACCGTGACCTTGCCGGTCCCGGCCGTTTCCAGCTGTGTGGCCAGCGCCTCGGGCTCCGGGAAGGTATTGCGGTACGCGGCGAGCGCCTCGGCCATCTCGTGCTTGCGCAGGCGGACCAGCACGTCCGAGTACACGTCGAGGAATTCACGCCAGGTGCCAGCCAGCGGTGTCGCCAGGCGCAATTCGCCCCCGGGCTTGGTCACGCGCACGAGATCGGCGATCTGGGCCGCAGGCGTGGCCAGCTCGGGAAGCGCCACGTTGGCCAGCACGTGGTCGAAGCCGTTCTCGGCGAAGGGCAGCTTGCCGTCGAGCTGGTGGGCGCGGAAGAAGACGTGCTTGCCCATGTGCTCGACATCCACGCTGGCGCGCACGCGCTCGACCAGGGCGGGCGTGGCCTCGACGGCGATGAGCCGGCTGTCCGCGTCCATCTTCTGCGCGAGCAAGGCAGTGGTGTCCCCGAGCGCGCAGCCGACTTGCAGGATGTGGGCACGAGGCACCAGCACCAAGCCCGCGGTGAGCAGGTCCGCCAGCTTTTGGCCGAACAGGGGATAGACCTCCTCGTCGTGAGCCCGCGCCAGTTTGTCCTGCTGGGTAAGGAGGCGCGAGGGACGCAACTGGGGGGAGGAACCGGTCGTGGCCATGGGCGAAGGAATCTACCATCGAATCCGAGGCGCAACGCAGATCTAGACATCCAGCAGGATGATCTCGCCCCGGATCCCGTCCGCCCCCAGGTGCAGCTTGCCGAGGGAGACCGGACAGCCGTGGCGCCGCGGACCGGCGCTGCCCGGATTGAAATAGAGCACGGAGTCGAGCACCTCGTTGCGCGGCCGGTGGGTATGCCCGGACACCACGACCGCGATGCCGTCGGCCTTGGGATCGAGGCCGAGCTGGTAAACGTCATGCACCACGTGGATGGCAAACCCGTCGACCGTGAGGGTCACCTCTTCCGGCAGCCCGCGCGCCCAGGCGCCGCGATCCATGTTGCCCCGCACCGCCGTGATGGGAGCCAGGGAGCCGAGCATCTGCAGCACCACCCGCCCATCGATGTCCCCGGCGTGGAGGATGCGATCCACGGAGGCGAGGGCGGCGCGCGCCTCCGGCCGCAGCAGGCCATGCGTGTCGGAGATCACACCCAGGGTTGTCACCGCATCAACCTTAGCATTGGCGGAGAGGACCTCGACCCCTACGCAGAGTGACGACCGCGGCGAACACCCGATCCCTCGAGTTGCAAAGCGCGGATCTCGTGGAAACCTTGGTATAGTAGCCGGTCAGGCTCGAATTCATCCCGAGCGCCCGCTTTCCTCTTGCTGAGGTATGTCGACATGGCAATGACTGGAATCTTTTATCGGTTGTCCCCGAGCGCGCCCGCCAGGCATCTGGCATTGTGCTTCCTCGCGGCCGCCGTGACACTTGCCACCGTCGCGTGCAGCAAGGCCTCCATCATCGACAATGGCCAAGGCGGCGCGGCCGGGGCCAGCGCCGGCGCGGGCGGGGGCGGCGGCACCGCCGGCACAGCGACGGGAGCCGGCGGCGTCATCATCGTCGTCACAACCCCGGACGCCGCCATGGATCGCCCCGGCGGCGGCAACTGCGGCGACGGCATCCTCGAACGCAACGAGGGCTGCGACGACGGCAACACCATCAGCGGCGACGGCTGCAGCCGGATCTGCCAGATCGAGAACAACTACGAGTGCAAGACGCCCGGCCAGCCCTGCGTGAACATCGCCGTCTGCGGCAACGGTCATTTGACCTCGGACGAAACCTGCGACGACGGCAACACCGTGAGTGGCGATGGCTGCTCCGCCGACTGCTCGACGGTCGAGAAGGGCTTCCAGTGCCGGGTTCCCGGCAAGCCCTGCACGCCCAAGTGCGGTGACGGCACCATCTCGGGCACCGAGACCTGCGACGATGGCAACACCAAGAGTGACGACGGCTGCTCGGCCACCTGCCACCTCGAGATCGGCTGGATGTGCAGCGGCACGCCCAGCAAGTGCTCGAAGACCACCTGTGGCGACGGAAAGAAGGAGGGTGCCGAGAGCTGCGACGACGGCAACACGACGCCGTTCGACGGCTGTTCGGAGGACTGCCAGATCGAGCCATCCTGCACGGCCGGCAGCGGATGCACCTCACAGTGTGGCGACGGCATCGTGCTCGGCGAAGGCTGCGATGACGGGAATGCCGCCGACGGCGACGGCTGCTCAAAGGACTGCAAGGTCGAGCCCGGTTGGACCTGCACGCAGCCGCCGATCGGCGACACGATGAAGGTTCCCGTGATCTACCGCGACTTCAAGTTCAGCAAGGACGTCACTGGCGGCAACGATTTCGAGACCGGCGTCACCGGGTCGTACAACCCCACCACGGGGATGGTCAACGCCAGCCTCGACGCCAAGGGCAAGCCCGTGTTGTCGTCGACGGCTCCCAGCACCGCACACGTCGCCAGCGCGGCGAGCTTCGCGACGTGGTACACGGACGTCTCCGGCACCAACCATGCGACGGCGTCCAAGCTGACGCTTTGGAACGACGGCAAGGGCAACTACGTGAACCGCTACGGTGCCAACGGCGAGCAGTGGAACATCACGACTCCCGCCAACTATTGCGGGACGTCCACGGACCCCATGCTCGACGCGGCCGGAAATCCCATCCCCTGCACCTTCAAGTACCAATACGATCCGACGACCAATCCGACCGGCGGCAAAACCGATTGCCAGAAGATGGAAGACCTGGGCTACACCCAGCTGCCCGGCAGCTGCCACTTGAACAATGGCACCTATGTGGCGCTGTACATCACTGCCAAGGTCGACGGCAATCCGCTCTTCTTCCCGGTCGACAAGGACACCTTCACGCCCGCCAGCGAGCTCATGTACGCCACGATTCCTCCCTATTACGATGCAGGCCACACCTGGCCACATGACGTGGATGCGAGTGGCAAGGACATCTTGCACAACTTCAGCTTCACGAGCGAGGTCCGCTACTGGTTCCCGTACGACAGCAGCAAGTCGTACACCCTCGACTTCGTCGGTGACGACGACGTCTGGGTATTCATCAACGGCAAGCTGGCCGTGGACCTGGGCGGCGTGCACACGCCCATCGACGGCAGCATCGTGATCGGATCCAACGGCAACGGCAACACCACGGTGACCGCGTTCGACGCCAACGGCGCCCCCACCACCCCGACCAAGTCAACCGCCAGCCTCGGGTTGCAGAATGGCAAGGTCTACGAGATCGCGGTCTTCCAGGCCGAACGACAGAGTACCGGCTCGTCGTACAAGCTGACGCTGAGCGGGTTCAACGCCTCGCCGACGAGCTGCGTGCCCACCTGCGGTGACGGCGTCACCGTGGCCGACGAGGAGTGCGACTGCGGCAGCGACGCATCGAAGGTGCCCACCGGCTGCCCCGGACCGAACGACGACAATACCTACGGCGGCTGCACCAGCAAGTGCACGTGGGGTGGCTACTGCGGCGACGGAATCGTCAACGGCCCCGAGGAGTGCGACAGCGGCAAGGACAACGGCACCCAGTCCGGCAACGGTGGTTGCACCCTTGGTTGCACCAAGCCCCACTATTGCGGCGACGACAACGTCGACACCGACCGGGGCGAAGAATGCGACCTGGGTGATCGCAACGGCGCCAAGTTGGATACCCAGCTGCAGCCCGCCGCCGATCCCAACGACCCCACGGCCCAGATCTACTGCACCACCAACTGCACGATCCCGCCCGGAATCGTCTACTAGACCTTCCGGAGCAACTATTTCGTATTGGGCAGATACAGTCGATTGGGTGAGGTCTGCGCGCCGGCGAACATGCGTACCGAATCCACGCCCTCGCTGAGCTCGCGAGCCACGCGGTAGCGACGATCCAGGTTCGGCCACTCGCCGGGGAAGGACTTCCAGTCGAGCACGATGGCGGCAAAGCGCTGCTCGGCGATGGCCTGGTCCAGTCCCTTGGGCCGGCCCAGCGCGGCCTCGACATCGTGCACGCCCATGCGATGGACGAAGGGCTGCTTGCCGGCGAGCACGGCGTAGTAGGTGTGAAAAGGAATGAAGAGCGGGCCCGGCAAGGCGCGCAGCTCGGAAATAAGGCGCGTGCCGGCCGTGCGCTCCTGCGGGTTCGGCACCGCGCTCGCGAGCGCCGGCAGGGCTTGGCCGAGCCGGGGCCAGCCGAGGAAAATGGGCCGGCGCTGCGGCCCGCGCACCGCCGAGGGGGAGGAGGTGTGCAGACTCTGCGCGCCGAGAAGCAGAGCCGCCGTGATGGCCACCCCGACCGCGCCCCACTTCTTTCCGTCCAGCGCCACCCGCGCGAGTCGCGCCACCAGCACCGCGGTGGCGAACGCGGGAAAGTAGATGGCGGGAATGAAGGCATTGCTGTCCGCCCACTGCGTGGC
>PNBO01000417.1:3731-3907 GCA_003136095.1 Myxococcales bacterium | reverse complement strand
GCAAGCTGCTCGCGCTCCTCGAGAACGTGGTACAGCGCCTGCGCGTCGATGGCGCCCGGCGCCGCCTGCCGCGCGGCCAGGAAGGCGGCCATTTCGGACAGAACCTCAGCCTTGCTCGCGCCGTGGAGCGCGGGAATGATGGCGCCGGGGGCGAGGAAGTCGACGACCTTCATGAC
>PNBO01000417.1:0-3591 GCA_003136095.1 Myxococcales bacterium | reverse complement strand
TGCGCACCTGGCGCTCGATGCGCGCCACCGACAGATCGATGGACGAGTACATGTCCTCGGTGGTCTCGCGCGCCTGGATGGCGATGCCGTTGGGCAGGGTCAGCGAGAACTCGGCGGTGTGACTGTGGTTGCGTTCCACGGAGAACGTCCCGTGAGCGGCGATGGGATCGCGGCTGAAGTATTTCTTAATCTTCTCCAGGCGCTCCTCGGCATAGTCCTTGACGGCGGGAGATGCTTCCATGTGGCGGAACGTGGTCGAAAGCTGCATCGATGGGGCCTCCAGGGGGTCGTTGACGGTCGAGGACTAGGCTAGAAAACTTGTTTGCGCTTGCTGCTCGGTTGAATGCGCAGTTGCTCCCGGTATTTGGCCACAGTTCGCCGGGCAATCTCGATGTTCTGCTCGCGCAGCAGCTCGACGATCTTCTGATCCGAATGTGGGCGCTTGGGGTCTTCGCCCGCGACGATCTGCTTGATCTTCAGTTTGACCGCCTCGGACGCCAGGTCGTCGCCGTCGCTGCGGGTGATACCGGAGTTGAAGAAATACTTGAGCTCGAAGATGCCCTGCGGGGTGTGGACGTATTTGTTGGTGGTCACGCGCGACACCGTCGATTCGTGCATGCCGATGTCGTCGGCGACATCGCGCAGGATGAGCGGCTTCAGATACGCCGAGCCCTTCTCGAAGAACTCGCGCTGGAAGTGCAGGATCGACTCGGTCACGCGCACGATGGTGCGCTGGCGCTGCTGGATGGAACGGATGAGCCACTGGGCGCTGCGCAGGCGTTCCTGGATGTACTCGCGCGCCTTGGACCCCTTGGCGAGTGCGACCCGGTAGAAGTCGGAAATCTTGAGCTTGGGCAGGCCGTCGTCATTGGCCACCACGAAGTACTTGTCGCCGACTTTCTGGATGTGCACGTCGGGGGTGATGTAGTTTGGTTCCTCGTCGGTGTAGGCGCGCCCGGGCTTGGGGTCGAAGCCCAGCACCACCTTGGTCGCTTCGTAGACCTCCTCGAGCGGCTGGTTCAGGTCCTTGGCGATCGCGGCGTAGTTGCGCTTTTCCAAGTTGTGCAGGTGCTTGGTGATGATGCCGATGACAAGGTCGTCATCGGCACCCAGGTGGCGCGCCTGTAGCAGCAGGCACTCCTGCAAATTGCGCGCCGCAACACCCGGGGGATCGAACTCCTGCACGTGCAAGAGCACTTTCTCAGCGAATTCCACGCTCACCGAGGCATCCTCGGCCAGGTCCTCCAGCGGAGTATCCAGGTATCCGTCGGGCGTCAGGTTGCCCACGATGAGCAGCGCGACGGCCTCCTCCTCCTTGGAGAAACCGCGCGTCAACTGAAGCTGCCATTCCAGGTGGTCGAAAAGCGACGTGCCCCGGGTCAGTGTCGCCTCGAGGGACGGCATCTCATCGGAATTCGGCCGGAACGAGGGCATCGGCGCCGCGTTGGACTGGGTTTCGAGGTAGGTGTCCCAGTCGAAGTCCGCCACGGCCTCGTCCGACCGCGTGTCGGGCTTGACCTCGGCCGTGGAGCCGAGCTTGTCGTCCGCTACCTGCGCCACCAGGGTCTCGGTTTCGCCGATGCGCTCGGTTTCCGCCTCGCGCCCGGCCTCGACCGCCTGTCCCTCGTCACTGCCGGGCTTGGCCTGCTCGGCGGAAACCTCGACCGAATCCTCGAGAATGGGGTTCTCAAGCAGCTCATCGCGCACCATGTCTACCAGCTCCACACGGGAGAGCTGGAGCAGCTTGATCGCCTGCTGAAGCTGCGGCGTCATGACGAGCTGCTGCGTAAGCTTCAGGTGCTGTTTGATCTCCATGGACATCGCTTCACCAGCGGTCGCGGTCAGGCCATCGACGATTCCCTCTCTATTTGATACCACCCCGCACTGCCTGGGAAAAGCAAAAGCCTCCCATGGTACGCAGATTGCTTGAGTCAAGAAGAATACGAGAATCGTGCGCGAAAATGAACGTCGCACAGCGCGCTCTCGAACGCGCCAGGCAGCCCCCGAGTCGACGTGACGCCCAATGTTATGCGCTCTAGACAGTCGCGTGGGGAGCCGACGAGCTTTGCTCGTCGCGGACCATCGCGGGAGGGTTTGGCGAGGCCGCGCGAAGCGCGGGGGAGGCAGGGTGGGTGGCGGGTGCCGAGNNTGGGAACCCATTCAGGGTTCCCATCAACCGCGCAGGCGGAGACGGGCTTTGCCCGCCGACTTCGTCGGCACTAGGGACCACACCCAACCCACCCTACCCCTCGCGGCCTTCGGCCGCGACCCGTCGCGCCTCCGCCAGAGCGCGGGAGGGCATGGGAACCCATTCAGGGTTCCCATTTAAACAACAGGGTGTGCCTCGGCGGCGGCGGGGAGCTTGCGCCGCTTCTCCATCCGGGCACGCAGTGCGGCGCCAATGAACGAGCGGAAAAGCGGGTGCGGGCTCTGCGGTCGCGACTTGAACTCGGGGTGGAACTGGCAGCCTACGAAATAGGGATGGTTGCGCAACTCGATCATCTCCACCAGCTTGCCATCGGGCGAGAGGCCCGAGATGACCATCCCGGCCGCCACCAGGCGCTCGCGGTACTCGTTGTTCACCTCGTAGCGGTGGCGGTGGCGCTCGGAGATATCGCGCATCCCGTAAGCCGCCTCGGCGCGCGTACCGGGACTGAGCACGCAGGGATAGGCGCCCAGCCGCATGGTAGCCCCCATGTCCTTGATGTTGCGCTGCTCGGGCAGAAAATCGATCACGGGGTGCGCCGGCTTCTCCTCGAATTCCGACGAGTTGGCGCCAGTCAGGCCGGCGACGTTGCGCGCGAACTCGATGGTTGCGATCTGCAGACCCAGGCAGATGCCGAAGTAGGGCACGCCCTTCTCGCGCGCATAGCGCGCAGCCTCGATCTTGCCCTCGCTGCCGCGCGTGCCGAAGCCCGGCGCGACGAGGATGCCATCCGCGGTCTCGAGGCAACTCGGTCCCTTGCGCTCGATCTCCTCCGAGTCGACGTGGCGCAGATGCACCCGGCAGTCGTTGGCGATTCCGCCGTGCATGATGGCCTCGTTCAAGCTCTTGTAGGATTCGCCCAACTCGACGTACTTGCCCACCAGCGCGATCTCGACCTCGGACTGCGGGCTGCGCATCCGCTCGACGACCTGTTCCCAGCCCGTCAACTCGGGTGCGCGCGACCAGATGTTGAGCAGCTCGGCAACTTTCTCGTCGACGCCTTGCTTGTGGAACTTGGCGGGCACCTCGTAGATGCAATCCACGTCCTCGGCCGAAAACACGGCGTCGGGCGCCACGTTGGTGAAGAGCGCGATCTTTTGCTTGAGCGCGGTGGGCACCGGCCGCGTGGATCGGCAGAGCAAGATGTCGGGTTGGATGCCGATCTCGCGCAGCTTCATCACCGAGTGCTGCGTCGGCTTGGTCTTCATCTCGCCGGCGGCGCCGAGGTATGGGATGAGCGTCACGTGGACCGAGATGGCGTTCTGGTGCCCCATCTCGAAGCGCAGCTGACGCACGGCCTCGAGGAAGGGCAAGGATTCGATGTCGCCGACCGTGCCGCCGATCTCGACGATGAGCACATCCACGTCGCCGGCGCATTCCAGGAT
>PNBO01000253.1 GCA_003136095.1 Myxococcales bacterium | reverse complement strand
GTACGCAGTGGCAAGTCCGCGAGGGCGCGCATGGCGCCGGCCGCTCGCTGTGCGTGCAAGGTCAAAAGGGCCGATGCCATGGCAAGGAGCACGAAGGGCAGCTTTTCGGCGAGCAGCCGGCCCAGCCGAGGCCGCCGCAGGCGTGCTAGCGGATAGGCGTCGAGCACGAGCAGCAAGAACGGGAAGCTGACGGCCATGGGCTTCGAAAGCAGCGCCATCGCGAAGCAGGCGAGGGTGGCGAGATACCAACGCGAGATGGATGTCCCTCTCGCGTGGCGGAGATAGCCGAGCAGTCCGAGAAGGTAGAACAGCGTGCACAGCAATTCCTTGCGCTCCGACACCCAGGCCACGCATTCCACGCGCAAGGGGTGCAGCCCCCACAGCAACCCCGCCGCGATACCGGCCGCGAGGATTTCTCGCCGGGAAAGTGCGCGGACGCCGAAGATTGCGCAGCAGAGCAAGACCACGAGGCCGGCATTGAGCGCATGCACGACGAGACTCGTCAGGTGGTGCCCCGGGGCCCAAAGGCCGAAGACGGCGTGGTCCACCGCATGCGAGAGGGTGGCCAAGGGATGCCAGTTTCCGCTCGCGTGGAATGTGGTGAAGGCCGCGGGCAGCGCCTTCGTCAACGGATCGCGATTGACGTAGGCGCCGTCGTCCCAGTTGACGAATCCGTTGCCCAGGACCGGGAGATAGACCAGGCATACGATCAAGGCCACGCCGGTCGCCGCCAGGCGGACGGACCGCGGTCCGCCACTCTCCTGCGTGGGCGCCGGGCTACTCATCATCCAGCAAGCTCCACGAGAACCGGGGCTCTGTCAAACCGTCAGCAGATGCGTGGCAACTGTTCCCCGCTGTGCATGTCGAGGATGCGCTTGGTGCCGATGCGGCTCTTCAGGGTCACGAGCGCGGCGGGCGATTCCGAGACGGCGCCGATGCGGGCGGCCCGGGCGCTGACCGCTTGGCCGCGTAGGATCGCAAGCGCTGGTTCGGCTTGCGCGGCTGGCACGAAGGCGACGAAGCGGCCCTCGTTCGCCAGGTAGAGCGGATCGAGGCCGAGGATCTCGCAGGCGCCGCTGACGTTGTCCTCGACGGCGATGGCGTTTTCGTCGACGTCGACGTGCAAGCGGCTGGATTCGGCGATCTCGATGAGGCTGGTGGCGAGCCCGCCGCGCGTCAGGTCGCGCAGGCAGTGAACCTCGATCCCCGCGGCGAGGAGCGCGAGCACGGGCGCGGCGAGCGGCGCGCAGTCGGTCTCGATGGTGCTCTCGAATTGCAGGCCCTCGCGCACGGCCATGATGGCCACGCCGTGACGGCCGACGTCGCCGCTCAACAGGATGGCGTCGCCCGGACGCACGCTCGACGGGGCGATGGCCAGGCCGTGTTCGATGACGCCGACGCCGGCGGTGTTGACGAAAATACCGTCGCCCTTGCCGCGGTCCACGACCTTGGTATCACCGGTGACGATGTCCACCGATGCGGCCTTCGCGGTGCGCGCCATGGATGCCACGACCCGCTCGAGCGTTGCGATGGGCAGGCCTTCCTCCAGGATGAACCCCGCGGAGAGCGCGAGCGGGCGCGCCCCGCACATGGCGAGATCGTTCACGGTGCCGGTGACGGCCAGGGTGCCGATGTCGCCGCCGGGAAAGAAGAGCGGGTGCACGACGTAGGAATCGGTGGTGAAGGCGATGCGGCCCTTGCCCGTCTCCAGCACGGCGCCATCGTGGCGCGATGCGAGCGGCTGGTTGCCGAAAGCAGAGAGCACGACGCGTTCGAGCAGCGTGTGCATCATCCGGCCGCCGCCGCCGTGGGCGAGGGTGACGTGGTCTTGATTGCTCAGGGGCAGAGGACAGCTTCCGGCGAAGGTGGGGGTGTTGGTCATACTCAGCTTCCCGCTCGCTCGGCGTGACGGCGGTAGGTGTAGTAGGCCGCGCACGCGCCCTCGCTCGAAACCATGGTGGCGCCGAGCGGCCGTTCGGGCGTGCAGCGTCCGCCGAAGGCCGGGCATTCCCGCGGTTTCTTCCCCCCGCGCAGGACCTGGCCGCTGATGCACTCGGAATCCTCATCGGCGTGATAGTCCGCCACGCCGAAGCGAGTCTCGGCGTCGTAAGCGGCGAATTCGCCGCGCAGGGCGAAGCCGCTCGACGGGATCTCGCCGACCCCGCGCCACTTGCGCGGGACCACGCGAAAGACTTTCGCCATCAGCTCTTGCGCCGGGCGATTGCCCTCGCGCCGGACCGAGCGCGCGTACTGGTTCTCGACCTCGGCGCGGCCCGCTTCGAGCTGGCGCACGGCCATCAAGATGCCTTGCAGGATGTCGAGCGGCTCGAAGCCGGTGACCACGATGGGCACGCGGTACTTCTTGGCCAGGGGAACGTACTCCTCGAAGCCCATCACGGTGCAGACGTGGCCCGCGGCCAGGAAGGCCTGGGTGCGATTGTCGGGCGCGGAAAGCAGCGCCTCGATGGCGGGCGGCACCAGCACGTGNNAAGCCGACGGCGAAGAACACCACCTGACGCTGGGGGTTTTCGCGCGCCAGTTTCAGGGCGTCGAGCGGCGAGTAGACGATGCGCACGTCGCCGCCGCGGGCCTTGACCGAGAAGAGATCACCGCCGCTGCCAGGCACGCGCAGCATGTCGCCGAACGAGCAGAAGATGACCTCGGGCCGGGCCGCGACCAGCAGCGCCTTGTCGATGAGCTCGAGCGGGGTCACGCACACCGGGCAACCGGGGCCGTGCAGCAGGGTGATCTTCTCGGGCAGCAGCTCGTCGATGCCGTACCTGACGATGCTGTGGGTCTGGCCGCCGCACACCTCCATGATCGACCACGGTCGCGTGGTGATGGCCGCGATGGCGCGCGCGCAGGCCTCGGCCTTGGCGCGGTCGCGGTATTCGTCGACGAACTTCACGACTTGCTCCCCGGCTCCTCCAGTTTGCCCAGCTCGCCAATCTGGCGGAAATACTCCAGGGTTTGCGCCGCCTCGTCCGCGTCGACCACGCTGATGGCGAACCCCGCGTGCACCAGAACGTAGTCGCCCACGTTGGCCTCCGGAACGAAGGCCAGGCTCGCTTCCTTGTTCGCGCCGCCGAAGCTGACCACGCCGGTGCGCGTGGTTCCCTCGCCGCTAGCGCTGAGAATCTTTCCCGGTACCGCGAGACACATCGATAGGTCGATCCTTCTGTTGACGAGCCGCCATGATTTGCCCCAGCGCGATGCCGCCGTCGTTGGGCGGAACCCGCTGGTGCCAGTAGGGACGATGACCCTCGGCGCGCAGGCGCGCCACCATCCGTTCGGTCAAATAGCGATTCTGGAAGCAGCCGCCGCTCAGCACGACGTTCGGCTCGCCGACCCGCGCGGCCACGTCCACGGCCATCTCGACCAGCATGTTGTGAAAGCGGGCGGCCAGGTTGGGCGGCGCGGGCTTGACCAGCACGGCGCGCACCGCGGGCTCCCAGTCGAGCACGAGGCGCCCGCCTTCTTCGCGAACGGCGTAGGGCAGGGCAGCTTCTTCCGTCGAGCCCGCGAGCGAGTATTCCAGCTCCATTGCGGCCTGGCCCTCGAAGCTCGCCACCTGGCGCACACCGAGGAGCGAGGCGAAGGCGTCGAACAGCCGGCCCGCGCTGGTCGTGACCGGCGAGTTGAGCTGGCGGTCGAGCATGGTTCGCAAGGTCGCAAGCTCAGCGGGGGAGAAGGCGAGCACGGGGGGCGCGTCGACGACGATGGCTTCGTCGCCGAAGATCTCGAAGAGGATGGCCAGAGCCACGCGGCGGGGTTCGCGCACGGCCTTCTCGTTGCCCGGCAGGAGGAACTGCCGCAGGTGCGCGATGCGCTCGTAGCCTTGGGCGGTGACGCGCAGAAACTCACCCCCCCACACGGTCCCGTCGTCTCCCATGCCGCTGCCGTCCCACGCGATCCCCAGCACGGGCGGCTGCAATTGGTTTTCGGCCATGCACGAAAGAATGTGGGCGTGGTGGTGCTGCACGCGAACGAGAGGCAGCCCCAGCAAGCTCGCGTGCTGGGTGGACATGTAGCCCGGGTGCAGATCGCACGCGACGGCCTTGGGCGCGAATTCGTAGAGGTGCTCGAAGGCAGAGATGGCCGCGCGAAAGGCCTGATGCGAGCCCTCGGTCTCGAGATCGCCGATGTGTTGACTGAGGAAGACCTGCGAACCGATGGCGGCGGCAATCGTGTTCTTCTGGTGTGCACCGACGGCCAGCACCGGCCCCAGCTCGCCCTCGACCTGGATGGGCAGCGGCGCGAATCCGCGGGCGCGGCGGAGCACCAGCTCGCGGCCGCACACCTCGCGCACGACGGAATCGTCCACATGGCGCAGGATCGGCCGGTCGTGCACCAGGAACAGGTCCGCGATGCCGGCTAGACGTTCCAGGGCCTCGCGCTCGTCGGTGCAGATGGGCTCCTCGGAGAGATTGCCGCTGGTCGCGACCACCGGGAATCCGAGCTCGCGCATCAGGATATGGTGTAGCGGGGTGCCTGGCAGCATCATCCCCAGCGTCGGATTGCCGGGCGCGATGGCGGCCGAGAGATCCTGCGCCCGCGTCCGCCGCCGCAAGAGAACGATGGGGCACTCGGGCGAGCGCAGGAGGCGCTGTTCCACCGCCGTGGCGGAGCAGTAGCGCAGCGCCTCGGAGAACGACGGCGCCATGAGCGCGAGGGGTTTCTCCTCGCGCCGCTTGCGTAGGCGCAGCTCTCTCACCGCAGGGTCGTTGCGCGCGTCCACCATGAGGTGAAAACCGCCCAGGCCCTTGACGGCGACGATTTTCCCCTCGCGAAGCGCGGCGGCCGCGGCCAGCAGGGCCTCGTCGCGCACGGCGATTTCGTCGCCACCTGGGTTCCACAGGGCGAGCTGCGGTCCGCAGGCATGGCAGGCGTTCGGCTGCGCGTGGAAGCGGCGGTCTCCGGGATCGTCATACTCGCGCTCGCATTCCGCGCACATCACGAACCCGCTCATCGTGGTGGCGTCCCGGTCGTAGGGCAGGGACTCGATGATGCTGAAGCGCGGACCGCAGGCCGTGCAGTTGGTGAAGGGGTAGCGGAAGCGGCGGTTGCGCGCGTCGAAGACATCGGCGAGACAGGCCGGGCAGGTGGCCAGGTCGGGCATGACCAGGGTTCGCTTCTCGCCGCCCGTGCTCTCGCGGATTTCGAAGCCGACGATGCCAACGGGGTCCAGAAATGTCGCCTCCAGGCTCTGGACGATCGCAATCGCGGGCCGGTTGCTCTCCAGCCGCAACAAGAATTCGCGCACCGCCGGCTCGCGCCCCTCGGCCTCGATCACGACGCCGGCCGCCGAATTGTTGACCCAGCCGTTGAGCCCCAGCTCCAGGGCCAGCCGGAAGACGAAAGGCCGGAAGCCCACGCCCTGGACCGCACCGTGGATGACGACGCGGACGCGCATGATGCCGGCGGGTGGCGGGTGGGGGGACACGGGTGGGAATCTACCTCATGTTGCGTCTCGTCTCCGCTTTCCCGTCGGCGGTATCCTGCTATATATAAATGTTCAACTGTCAACAAGAAGGAGATCGAAGATGACCGGTTCACTACGCGTCGGGGTGTTGGGGGCGACAGGCATGGTGGGTCAGCGATTTTTGGCGCTGCTGGAAAACCATCCATGGTTCAAGGTCACGACCTTGGCCGCGAGCGCCAAATCGGCGGGCAAGAACTACAAGGACGCGGTGGCCGGACGCTGGGCCATGCAGACCCCGATCCCGGCGGCAGTGGCCGGCATGAAGGTGCTCGACGCCTCGGCCATAGACGAGGTCGCCAAGAACGTGGACTTCGTGTTCTGCGCGGTCGACATGCCCAAGGACGACACGCGGAAGCTGGAAGAGGACTACGCGAGGCGCGAGATCCCCGTGGTGTCGAACAACTCCGCCCACCGCGGCACCCCCGACGTGCCCATGATGATTCCCGAGATCAACGCGGACCACGCCGCGGTCATCGCAGACCAGCGCCAGCGCCTGGGCACGAAGCGCGGATTCATCGCGGTCAAGCCGAACTGCTCGCTGCAAAGCTACGTGCCGGCCGTCGATCCCTTGATGGCGTTTGGCCCGCAGGACATCTTCGTCTGCACCTACCAGGCGATTTCCGGGGCGGGCAAGACCTTCGAATCTTGGCCCGAGATGGTGGACAACGTGATCCCGTTCATCAAGGGCGAGGAACAGAAGTCCGAGGAAGAGCCGATGAAGATCTGGGGCAAGCGCGAGGGCGGCAGGATCGTGCCCGCCACTTCGCCGCGCATCTCCGCCCAATGCATTCGCGTGGCGGCCAGCGATGGCCACATGGCCGCGGTCTTCGTGCGCTTCGAGAAGAAGCCGACGCTGGAGCAGATCATCGAGTGCTGGAAGAAGGCCGCGGGCAAGCCGCAGGCGCTCAAGCTGCCGAGCGCGCCGATGCCGTACTTGACCTACTTCGCCGAGGACAACCGGCCGCAGACCAAGCTCGACCGCGACGCCAGTGGCGGCATGGGCATCACCATCGGCCGCCTGCGCGCGGACCCCATCTACGACTACAAGTTCGTGTGCCTGTCGCACAACACGGTCCGCGGCGCCGCCGGCGGCGCCGTGCTGACCGCCGAGCTCCTGGCCGCCGAAGGCTACATCACCGCGAAGTAGCCCACTCGTCACGCGGAATCTCGCCCGCATGCCCTTTGGGTTATGATGCCCGCCAGCTCAACTGCGGAGGGGTGTCATGTGTGATGTTCGCGTTTACGGATCCGCTGTTTCCATCGCTCTTTGCCTGGTGGTCGCCGGCTGCGCCAAGGCGCCGTCGCCAGCGGGCGCTGGCGGCAGTGGCGGGCTGCCGGGCACCGGCGGCCGCGGCACGGGCGGCGCCATGGGCTCAGGCGGCGCCATCGCCGACGCAAGCATCGACCGCAACATCACCGCCGGTGTCGAGGCCGTCGAGTATGCCAGCCTCGATGGTCCGTCGGGATGCGGCCTCGCCGAAGCGCCCACCGGAGCGCTCAACAATCAGACCATCACCGTTGCAGGCCAGGCACGCACCTATTTCCTGTCGGTCCCGCCAACCTATGATCCGAGCACGAGGCTCGCCCTCGTTTTCGGCTGGCATGGCCATGGCGGCATGGGCCACGGGTACCGCCAGGTATACGGCATCGAGCCTTCAGCAGGGGGCGGCGCGATCTTCGTGTATCCGGATGGCCTGGGCACCGCCGGCAACACGGATTGGGACTACAGCGCGACCGGCCTCGACGTGCAGCTTTTCGATGCGCTGCTCGGCTACCTCACGAGCGCCTACTGCATCGACCGCAACCGTATCTTCAGCACCGGCTTGAGCGCCGGCGCCTTCTTCACCAACCTCTTGGGTTGCGTCCGCGGTCACGTGCTGCGCGCCATCGCACCCGTGGCCGGCGGGCCGCCAGGCTCGATCGATTCCACCCCGGTCAGCTGCACCGGGGACGTCGGCGCCTGGATCGCGCACGCCACGAACGACCCCGATCTGGATTTCACCACCTACGGCATCGCCACACGCGACTTCTGGATCGCCAGGAACGGCTGCTCGACCACGCTGGCGCCGGTCGACGCCAGCCCTCCGGAGTGCGTCGAGTACCAAGGATGCCAGCCCGATCTGCCCGTGGTCTTCTGCGTCCACAACGAAGGCCACAGTTGGCCGAGCATGGCCAATTGCCTGGACGGCGGCGTGTGCTTCGACGCCGGCCCGGCAGTCTGGGCCTTCTTCGCGCGCTTCCGCTAGCCCGCGGGTTGCTAGTAGAACTTCAATCCGTAGATGCAGTAGTCGAACGAGATCGCGGGTGCGCTGGGACGCATCTGCTGAACCAGAAACTGCGCGAACGCCAAGGTTTTCGGGTCGACCGCGCGTTCATTCGCTCCGCCATAGTAGGTGTTCGCGAGGAAGCTGCTCCACGGAGCCCGGATGTGCTGCCACTCTGCGACCAGGCCGGTAAGCTCGCTGCCATCGTCGGCCAAGAGCGGGCCCGCGCCTTGTTGGCCCGCGGCCACGACGCTGAAGGAAACCGCGGCGGTCGCGTAGGCGCAGGCGTCGATCCCCGAGGTGTCAGTCGGGTCGCAATTGCTCACCCCGGGGAGTTGGTTCTTGTCGGTCAGCCAGACCTCGAAGTCGGACGCAACCTCCGCGACGGTATCCGGGGAAACCCACAGCCAGAACTCGATGCCGGAGTATTGGCTGGCGTCGATCAGCGCGGGCGGCGGATCGGTGGTGATGCCGCTGCGCCCGTTCCAGAAGGACAAGGCAGGGCCGTCCGCAGGCACCGCGCCCGAGAACGCAAGCTCCAGGGTCAGGCCGCCTACGGCGTACTGCTCCGGGCGAGTCTGCCCCGCGACGCACATGGCTTGCGGCATCCCGCCGTCAACTCCGGTCGCAAGCGGTCCCGGGAATTCAGCCGGCAGGGGGCTATAGAGGGATTGGCAAAGACTTCCGCAGCTCGACACCTTCGCGGCGTCCCCGACGGGGGTGGTGAGAGTCCCGGAAGAAAACGCGTACCACGCGCCCTTCGTCCCACAGGCCGGCGGCGTCAGGCTGATGCTCGATGCGGTCATGTCGTCGATGAGCGTCCCCGTCGCGGGACCCGAGCAGGGGGTTCCGCCATCCGGGGGAACGGGGACGTCGGACTTGGGAAGGAAGCTCAACTGGTAGATGCAGAAGTCGAAGGGAAGCGCGGGGCCGCTCGTACTGTCTTGTTCGACCCAAAACACGACCACTGCCAGAGTTCTGGGATCGACTTTCGCCTCGTTCGCCCCACCATAGTACGGATTCGTAGTGAAACTGGTCCACGGCGCCCAGAGGTGCTGCCAGCCGCCGGACAGCGCATTGAGCTTGCTGCCATCGTCAGCGAAGAGCCGCCCCGAGCCATGACTTTGGGCCATACTGGAGGAGATGGCGGCGTTGGCTTCGCCGCAGGCGTTGGCCCCGCTTGCGTTCACATCGCACACGCCGCCCCCGGGGGTCTCGTTCTTATCGAACAACCCGACGAAGAGACCAGAGCCAACCGACGCAGCGGTATCCGGGGAAACCCACAGCCAGAACTGGATACCAGCGTAATCGCTGGCATCGATGAGTGCCGGGGGGGGCCCATCAGATACTGGGCCGGACCATGCAAGCACTAGCTGCATCCCGGCTCCGTCATATTGCGACGTTCCCGTCTGCCCTGCGACGCAGATGGCCTGTGCGCCAGGTACCACACCGGCATCTGGGGTTGCCCCAGGGAATCCAGCGGGCAGCGGGCTATAGAGAGATTGGCAATCACTTCCGCAGTTCGAGGCTGTCCAGCGGTCCACAGTCGGGATGGTGAGAGTCCCGGTCGAACCTGCGTACCAAGTACCCTTCGTGCCACAGGGCGGTGGCCGCAGGCTGATGCTCGATCCGCTCATGTCGTCAATGAGCTCCCCCGACGCGGGACCGGTACAGAGGCTCGCTGCTGCGCTTGCGTCCGACGCCGAGGTTGCGTCGGCTGAAATGCTCGTATCGGCTGGCCGATCGGCGCTTGCGTCCGCGAGGATGGGCGACCTAGGCGACGACGCGCACCCAACGAGCAAGCTCGAGATCACTTCCGCAGCCACCCACCCAACCACGATGGAAAAAGCACGCTCTCCACACCTTCGCTTCATGGGTCACTCCTTGCTGTCCTCATCGAGCTCACCTGACCATGTTGCCGAGGCGTCCGCGCCCAAAGACGCGCTGCCTGCCTACGACGACGCCAGCCAAGGACACTACACGCTTGGCATTCCCGGCCAAGACTTTTGTGTGCACCTCGGGGACAGGGTGCGGCGTACACTGGTACATCCGATGAAGGGTCTCGCGGATTCCATCCTGATGAGAGCATTTGCCCTCGCCGCTCTCGCCGCGGCAGCGTGCAGCACAAGCTCGCATGGCTCCGGCGGCGGGAGTGGCGGCATGAGCGGTAGTGGCGGCGGTTCCGGGACCGGCGGCGGATCCGGTGGCGGGACAGGGGGCATGGTCGGAAGCGGTGGCGTGATGGTGACGGGCGGTGTCCGTGGGGGCGGTGGCGCCTCCGTGACCGGAACCGGTGGCCGGATGACCACCGGCGGCGCGACTGGCAGCGGCGGCGTGACGGGAACCGGCGGCATGGTCGGCAGCGGGGGCGGTGCGGGTACGGGCGGTGCGACGGCGAGCCCTTGCGACGCTGCGAGCCTGGCCTGGAAATCCGGCGCCAAGACGATGTACGAATCGTATCCCGCGCCCGGCAGCGTCGAGTGTGTCCAGTACAGCGGGTGTCTCTATGAGGGCCAGTTCGCCGCCTGCAACGTCACCGAAACCAAGGACTGGGTGGCGGCGCACAACATCGTATCCGTGTTCCCCGACTTCGCCACCCTGAAGCTTCACGATCTTTGTCTCAAGTCTGGATCGAATACCATCGTCGTCACCGTGCTCGACACCTGCGGCGATTCCGACTGCGGCGGTTGCTGCACGGCGAACCGGGGCAGCGCCGACGAGCTCATCGACATCGAGAGCTTCACCGATGCCCGCTGGGGTGTGCCGGATGGCCGGATCCAGTGGGCGGATCTCGGCCCCACGACGGGAACCGGCTGCAAGTGATCTTGCCCAATCGCTGGTGTTCTTGGGTTCGAATACCGTAGTAGCGTTGTCTTTCGCCGCAAGCGCCCACCGCAGGAGGTCATCATGCCGGCAAACGCATTTCGCAACATCGCGCGGGCGGTGGTCATTGGCGGCCTCGTCGCGGTGGCGTGCAAGGGCAGCAAGAGCAGCTCGAACACGGGCAGCGGCGGCAGCGAGGGCGGCCCGGGCGGAGTCGCCCAGACGGGCGGCGTGACCGGGACTGGCGGCGTGACTGGGACCGGAGGCCGCATAGGAACGGGCGGCGTGACGGGGAGCGGTGGGGTGACCGGAACCGTCACCGGCACCGGCGGCCGGTCCGGCACCGGCGGCGCAGGCACGGGCGGCAGTACTGGCGCCGACGGCGGCGCCAGCTCCTGCAAGCGCGGCATCGCCGCCAATACCGCGCCGGGCGCGGCGTTCTATCCAGCCGTGACTTGGTGGTACAACTGGGCCATCTCGGGCAGCGGCGCCAAGACCGGCATCGAGCTCGTGCCGATGATCTGGGGCAGCGGCAGCGTCAACTCCGCCATCCCGAGCGGATCGAAATACCTGCTCACCTTCAACGAGCCGAACTTCAAGGCGCAGTCGAACCTGACCGCGGCTGCGGCAGCGAGCTACTGGCCGACTATCCAAAGCAAGGCCGCCGGCATTCCCATCATCGGGCCGGGCATGAACTTCTGCGGCCCCGCCGACCAGTGCAACGGCACGGACCCGTACCAGTACCTCACGGATTTCTTCACCGCCTGCACCGGCTGCGAGGTCGATTACGTCGCGGTCCACTGGTACAACTGCGACCTCGCCTCGCTCAAGGACTACCTCGAGCCCGGCGGCAGCCTGGCGGGGTTCGAGCAGTTCGGCAAGCCCATCTGGCTGACCGAATTCTCCTGTGACACCAGCGCGAGCGCCGCCCAGCAGGAAGGCTACATGCGGGCCGCCATCCCCTACCTCGAGGGCAACCCCAAGGTCTTCCGCTACTCCTGGTTCAGCGCGGATCCGATCCCCAACGCAAAGCTCGTCAACAGCGATGGCTCGCCTACCGCGCTCGGTCAGGTGTACATCGGTCTGCCGCAGAACTGCCAATTGTGATGGGCACCCTGAGAGGGTTCCCAAACTCTCCCGCGATGGTCCGCGCCGAGCAGAGCTCGGCGGCTCCCCACGCGACTGAAATGGGAACCCTGGGAGGGTTCCCAAACCCTCCCGCGATGGTCCGCGCCGAGCAGAGCTCGGCGGCTCCCCACGCGACTGAAATGGGCACCCTGAGAGGGTGCCCAAACCCTCCCGCGATGGTCCGCGCCGAGCAAAGCTCGGCGGCTCCCCACGCGATACGCCCGCGGCGCTTTCGTGGTGGAAACGTCCTTCCGCGTTGGCGCAGGCGGGCTTTGCCCGCCGTAGCCAGAACGCGGGAGGGCATGGGAACTCCTCCCAGGGTTCCCATCGATAAAGTCTTGCCAAAGCCAGCCCGATTCGTTACTTATTTCACGGGCGCAGCACCTGCGCCATGAGTCGCGGTCAGCAGNNACAGTAGGCCGACTCGCCAAGAGTCAGAAGCAGGAAAGGCCATGACAGACAACGCAAGTGTCAGTAGGCAGATCTGCGGGAATTTCGCCAACGACAAGGGCCGACTGATGGACATTCTCCTCGGCGTGCAGGCCCAGGCAGGGTGCGTCGCGCCCGAGGCTCTCGACGAAATCGCGAAATCCCTCTCGATGAGCCGGGTGGAGGTCGAGAGCGCGGCGACGTTCTATGCCTTCTTCTCCGGTGCGCCGCGCGGGCGGTTCGTCATCCGCCTTTGCAACGACATCATCGATCAGTTCCAGGGCATGGACCGTATCGCGGCTGCCTTCCGCGCCGAGCTGGGCATCGAGTTCGGGCAAACCACGCCCGACGGCCTGTTCTCCCTCGAGTACACGCCATGCATCGGCATGTCGGACCAGGCCCCGGCCCTGCTCATCAACAGCACGGTCGTGACGAAAGTGTCGAGCGACATGGTGCGCGAGCTGGTGCAGACCCTGCGCACGACCAAGAACCTGGAGCAGCTCAAGCTGACCCTCGGCGACGGCAACAACAGCCATCCGCTCGTGCGTTCCATGGTCAACAACAACCTGCGCGAGCGCGGGGCGGTGGTCTTCGCGCCGTACACGCCCGGCGTGGCGTTGCAGCGGGCGCTGTCGGAACAGCCCGTCGAGCTCATCCGCATTGTGAAGGCCTCGCGCCTGCGCGGACGCGGTGGCGCCGGCTTCCCCACCGGCATGAAGTGGGAGTTCACGCGCGCCGCCGCCGGCGAGCGCAAGTTCATCGTGTGCAACGCCGACGAGGGCGAGCCGGGGACGTTCAAGGATCGCGTCATCCTCACCGAGGCGCCGGGCCTCATGTTCGAGGGCATGACCATCGCGGGCTACGCCATCGGCGCCAGCGAGGGCATCGTCTACCTGCGCGGCGAGTACGCCTACCTCTTGCCCTTCCTCGAAGACGTGTTGGCCAAGCGGCGCGCCGCCGGCCTGCTCGGCCGCGACATCCTCGGCAAGTCGGGATTCAAGTTCGACATCCGCATCCAGCTCGGCGCGGGCGCCTACGTGTGCGGCGAGGAAACCGCGCTCCTGAGCTCCTGCGAGGGCAAGGCCGGCAACCCCAAGACGCGGCCGCCCTTCCCGGCGCAAAAGGGCTACCTCGACATGCCGACGGTCATCAACAACGTCGAGACCCACTGCGCGGCCGCGCGCATCGTCGAGAACGGCCCGACCTGGTTCACCTCGATGGGCACCAAGGCCAGCTCGGGGACCAAGGTCTTCAGCGTGTCCGGTGACTGTTCGCGGCCGGGCGTCTACGAGATCCCCTTCGGGATTACGGTCGACGAGTTGCTGACGCGCGTGGGCGCCAGCGACACCATCGCGGTACAGGTCGGCGGCGCCTCGGGGCGCATGATCGGCCCGTCGGAATTCAATCGCCAATTCTGCTTCGATCACCTGGCCACGGGCGGGTCGGTGATGGTGTTCGGCAAAGGCCGCGACCTGCTCGCCATCTCGCACGCCTTCATGGACTTCTTCGTCGAGGAGAGCTGCGGTTACTGCACTCCCTGCCGGGCTGGCACGCGCCTGCTGCAAGAACGGCTGGGCCGGTTCCTGTCGGGCCAGGCCGAGACGGCCGACCTCGACTACCTGGAGAAGACCGGCAAGACGGTGAAGACCGCCAGCCGCTGCGGGCTTGGGCAGACCGCCGCGAATCCCATCCTCGGCACGCTGCAGAGCTTCCGGAGTGAGTACGAGCACCGAATCAAGACCAACGGTCGAGTGTTCCTGTCCTCGTTCGATCCGGCCAAGGCGGTGGCGGTGGCCTCCAGCATCGCGGGCCGTGAATCGGAGCATTTCGGAACCCAGAAAGGCGGAGTGAAACAATGAGCGCCAAGGTCGCCTTCACCATCGACGGCAAGACCGTGCAGGGCGAGCAGGGGCAGACCATCCTGCAAGCCGCGGCATTGGCCAGCATCTACATCCCCCACCTCTGCGCCATGAAGGGCCTTTCCCCCTGGGGAAGCTGCCGCGTGTGCACGGTTCTGGTCAACGGGCGCCCGCAGGCGGCGTGCACCACGCCCGTCGCCGAGGGCGCGGTCGTCGAGAATGATACCGCCGAGCTCAAGGATCTGCGCAGCAGCCTGGTCGAGATGCTCTTCGTCGAGGGCAACCACTACTGCATGTTCTGCGAGAAGAGCGGCAACTGCGAGCTGCAGGCCATGGCCTACCGCCTGGGCATCCTGGCGATGCGGCATCCCTACATGTTCCCCGTACGCACGCTCGACGCCAGCCATCCCGACGTGATGGTGGAGCTCAATCGTTGCATCTTGTGCGCGCGCTGCATCCGCGCGTCGCAGGAGCTCGACGGCAAGCACGTGTTCGACTTCGTCGGCCGCGGCAGCCGCAGGCACATCGGCGTCAATGCCGCGACGGGCGCAGTCGGCACCAACCTCAAGGTGACCGACAAGGCCGCCGAGGCGTGTCCGGTCGGCTCCATCGTCAAGAAACGCGTCGGCTTCGCCGTGCCGATCGGCCAGCGCCTCTACGACAGCAAACCCATCGGCAGCGCAATCGAATCTGGCCGGGCGGCCAAAGGGTAGGGAGCACCATGGCAAACAAACCCAAACTGGCGACGGTATCCCTGGCCGGTTGTTTCGGCTGTCACATGTCGGTGCTCGACATCGACGAGCGTATCTTGAAGCTCATCGAGCTGATCGAATTCGACCGCTCGCCCATCAACGACATCAAGGAGATCAAGGGCCGATGCGCGGTGGGCATCGTCGAGGGCGGTTGCTGCAACGAGGAGAACGTGCACGTGCTCAAGCACTTCCGCGAGCACTGCGACGTGCTCATCTCGACCGGTGATTGCGCCACCATGGGTGGCATTCCGGCCCTGCGCAACACCATTCCCCTACGGGAATGCCTCGACGAGGCGTACCTCAAGGGTCCGACGGTCTACAACCCGCGCGGGAAGCTGCCGAACGATCCCGAGATTCCGCTCTTGCTCGACAAGGTCTATCCCTGCCACGAGGTGGTGAAGATGGACTACCACCTGCCCGGCTGCCCGCCCTCGGCGGATACGCTCTGGCAGGCATTGGTGGCGCTGCTGACGGGAAAACCCGTCGCGCTGCCCTACGAACTCATCAAGTACGACTGAGCCCAGTGCAAGTGCGATAGGAGAAGGAATTGCGATGAGCGTCACTAAGCGAATCGTCATCGAGCCCGTGACCCGCGTGGAAGGCCACGGCAAGGTCGTCATTCTGCTCGACGAGAACAAGAAGGTTATCTCTGCCCGCCTGCACATCGTGGAGTTCCGTGGCTTCGAGCGCTTCATCCAGGGGCGCCCGTTCTGGGAGGTTCCCGTGCTGGTGCAGCGCCTGTGCGGTATCTGCCCGGTCAGCCACCACCTGGCGGCGGCCAAGGCCATGGACCGCATCGTGGGCGGCGAGAAGCTGACGCCGACGGCGGAGAAGATCCGCCGTCTGATGCACTACGGGCAGATGTACCAGTCGCACGCCCTGCATTTCTTCCACCTGGCCTCGCCGGACCTGCTCTTCGGCTTCGACGCCGACGTCGCCATTCGCAACGTCATCGGCGTGGCCGGCAAGTACCCGGATCTGGCGGTGCAAGCCGTGCTCATGCGCAAGTATGGCCAGGAGATCATCAAGGCCACGGCGGGCAAGAAGATCCACGGCACCGGCGCCATTCCCGGCGGCGTGAACAAGAACCTGTCGATCGCCGAGCGTGATGTCTTTCTAAGAGACGCCGACCAGCAGATGACCTGGGCCCAGTCCGCGCTGAAGATCGCCAAGGACTACACCGTCGCCAACCTGGCCAAGCTGGCGCCCTTCGGGTCCTTCGATTCCAATCACTTGTCACTCGTCCGCGCCGACGGCGCCATGGACCTCTACCACGGCAATCTGCGCGCCATCGACGCGCAAGGAAACGTCATCTTCGACCAGGTCGACTACCAGAAGTACGTCGACTTCATCGCCGAAGAGGTGCGCGACTGGTCGTACATGAAGTTCCCCTTCATCCGGTCGATTGGTCCAGAAAAGGGCTGGTATCGGGTGGGGCCGCTGGCTCGCCTCAACACCGCCAAGTTCATCGACACCCCGCTGGCCGAGGCCGCGCGCCAGGAGTTCATCGCGGTCACCTCGGGCAAGCCCAACAACGTCACCATGGCCTACCACTGGGCGCGCATGATCGAGCTGGTCCACGCGATGGAGAAGATCCACGCGCTGCTCAACGACAAGGATCTGCAAGGCACGGACCTGNNCAGGTGGTGTCGGCGAACCTCATCGTCTCGACCACCAACAACAACGAGCCCATGAACCGGGCGGTGGCCAAGGTGGCGCAGGACCACCTGCAAGGCGTGGAGATCACCGAGGGCTTGCTCAACCACGTCGAGGTCGCCATCCGCGCCTACGATCCGTGTCTGTCGTGCGCGACGCACGCGCTTGGCCAGATGCCGATGGAACTGACGCTGGTGGACCACCAGGGTCAGGTCCTCGACCGGAAGAGCAGGGCATGATCGGGGAATGATGGGCGATGCCGCCAACATCCTGCTCTACGGCTACGGCAATCCTGGCCGGGGCGACGATGGCCTGGGACCGGCCCTGGCCGCGGCCATCGAGGAGATGGCCATGCCCGGCATCGATGTGGACGCCAACTACCAGCTCACGGTCGAGGACGCGGCCGAAATGGGGCGCTACGCGGCCGTGGTCTTCGCCGATGCCGCGACGGAGGGGCCTGCGCCCTTCTGGTTTTCGCGCATCGACGATTCTGGCATCGGGCGGCTGGGCTGGACCAGCCACAGCGTTTCTCCGGTGCAGGTCGTGGCCCTGGCGCGCGATCTCTTCGGGAGTAAGGTGGCGGCGTATGCGCTGGGCGTTCGCGGCTACGCATTTGGCGAGCTCGACGAAGGCTTGTCCGCGCCGGCCAAGGACAACCTCGGGCAGGCCGTCGCATTTGCTCGCCGGGCGCTCGCCGAACGCCGCTTCGAGCACTACGCGCGAGAATTCGGGCACCCCGCCGCTGGTCTTGCCACCAGCGGCCCAACTTGGAAGGCATGACCATGAGAGACGGAAAACCCCTCATCCTTTGTGTCGACGACGACGCTGACCTCCTCGACCTGCTGCGCATGCAACTGGAAAAAGGCGGGTACGCGGTCGATACGGCGTTCACCGCCGAAGAAGGCTTGCTCAGGTTCAAGCGCAACAAGCCCGACCTCATCATCGTCGACCTGATGATGGAGGAGATCGACGCGGGCACCAACCTGGTCAAGGAGCTGAAGTTGGCCGGGAACCAGGCGCCTATCTTCATGCTCAGCTCGATGGGTGACCAACTCGACGTGTCGACGGGGTACCGCCAGCTTGGCCTGGACGGCGTTTTTCAGAAACCGGTGAACGCCGAGGCGCTCCTGCGCACCATCAAGGCCAAGCTAGGACAATCGTAATGGGAACCATGGGAGGGTTCCCAAGCCCTCCCACGATGCTCCGCTACACCTTCGGCTGGCGAAGCCGGCAGGCTCCGCACGCGTTTGTAATGGGAACCATGGGAGGGTTCCCAAGCCCTCCCACGATGCTCCGCTACGCCTTCGGCTGGCGAAGCCGGCAGGCTCCGCTGGNNGCCGGGATCCTCCTGGGCGGCCTGTTTGCGACGTATGTCGTCGGCATTCCGGGTCTTAACCTCAATGCGCTGGCGGGGGCGGCGTTCTTCCTGGCGGCCTACAATGTTTGCATCTTTCTCTCCGTTCGGCCCCACGACGGGGCGTACAACGGGAAAAAGAACCAACGCCGTCTGGTTACCACCGCCCATGTCTCGATCCTGCTTGACTACTTGGTGCTAACCTTCGCTCTTTGGCTGGTGGGTGGCGCTGGGTCGCCGTTCCGGGCCTTCTATCTGCTGCACGCGATCCTTGCCGCCGTCCTCCTCTCGCGCCGGGCGGCCTACGTGCTGGCCACGGTCGGCTATCTGTGCCTGGCCGGGCTCGTGCTTGGTGAGTGGTCGGGAGCGATCCCCAGAAATGGGGATCTGGGAATCCGCGTCGATTTCCAGTTGGTCGTGACTGTGCTTTTCGTGTACGGCTTGCTGACCACGGTGACCACGGTGCTCACCACGGGAATCGTCAGGCTGCTACGCGAGAACGAGCAGGGGTTGCGCGCGGCGAGCGAACGGCTGGAGCGGCTGGCGGACATGCGGCGGTCCTTCCTCCATGTGGTGCTCCACGACTTGCGCAGTCCCGTCGGGACCGTGGTGGCCATGCTGGAAGGGCTAAGTGGCGGTCTCGACGGCCAGCTCGCGGAGGCGCAGAAGAGCCGGGTGGACCGGGCGACGGCGCGCCTGCGCAGCCTGCTCGAACTGCTGCGTGGGCTGCGTGTGCTGGCCGACCTCGAAACCGAGCGGCTCGAGAGCTTGATGGCGCCGGTGGATGTGCGCGGCACCATCACCGCCGCCGTCGAGGACCACCTCGACTCAGCCGAGCAGAAGGGACAGATCCTCAAGGCCGAGCTGCCGGCCGCGTTGCCGGCGATTGTTGGCATCGACCGGCTGATTCGCGAGGCCCTGGCCAACTACCTGACCAACGCCATCAAGTACACCGACCCGGGGGGCACCATCACCGTGCGTGCCGCCGACCGCGGCTCCGTCCTGCGTATCGAGGTGGTCGACAATGGCCCCGGCATCGCGGCCGAGGAACAGGCGAGCCTGTTTCAGGAGTTCTCCCGTGCAGGCAAGGAGGGCAGCCGTCGGGGCAGGGTCGCGGGGCTTGGGCTTGGGCTGTCTATTGTCCGCCGCATCGCCGAGGCCCACCATGGGCGGGCCGGCGTCGAGAGCCAGCCGGGGCAGGGCAGCACGTTCTTCATCGAGCTGCCGGTTCGGAAAACCGCCAAGACCGTCTAGATCAGGGCTGGCGGACTCTCCTTGGCGTGACCAGACATCGTTGTGACAAAAACGACGAATTGGCGCGCGGCGCGAATCGGAGGACTGGTGCAGAGTGGCCAAGGAGGGAGCTAGTGCCATGTGTCATATGGCAGAAATTGGCGAAATCACATGGCAAACTGCCGATTCCGGAGGCGATCCTCGGTTTGATGGGGATTCTCTTTTCGTGCAATCCGTCCTTGACTTGTGACCAACTGAACGCTACATGAATCGTGACATTATTCACAGCGATGGCGTACGGGAAGTCGGGTTGGCACATTACCAAAGGAATCATCGATGACTAGCGTAGTACGAGCCACATCGACCAAGCCGCTCCTCAAGGAGTTCGGCGCGGCCAAACGGGACAGCCTGATCCCGATCCTGCAGAAGGCGCAGGAAGTCCATGGCTACCTGTCGGAGGAGGCCATCGCCGAGATCGGCCGCCATCTCAAATTGCCGGCCAGCAAGGTCTACGGTGTCGCGACCTTCTACAACCAGTTTCGTTTCACGCCGAAGGGCAAGTACCACATCATGCTGTGCCGCGGGACCGCCTGTCACGTCAAGGGCTCGCTCAAGTTGCTCGAGGCCGTGTCCCGCTCGCTCAAGCTGCAACCCGGCCAGACCACCCGGGACGGCATGTTCAGCCTGGAAGTCGTGGCCTGCATGGGCGCGTGCGGATTGGCGCCGGCCGTGAGCATCAACGGCGAGGTGCACGCGAAGGTCACCCCCAAGAAGGTCAGCAAGATCATCGACGAATGCCGCGCCAAGGAGCAGCCCCATGCCCACGCCTGAGAATACTGGCAAGACCGCCTGTTGGACCGAGCCCGCGCGTCCTACCGTCGAACTGCTGGCCAAACTGTCCACCGGACCGCTTTCCGCCAAGGTGGGCGGCGACGTTCGGGCGCGCATTGCCATGCTTCGCCGCGAGAAGGTGGGCAAGCCAACCATCTTCGTCGGGACCGGCACCTGCGGGCTCGGCGCCGGTGCGGCCAAGACGCTGGCCGCCGCCAAGGCGTATCTGGCGGAGAAGAAGGTCGACGTCGAGGTAGTCGAGGTCGGTTGTCTCGGCATGTGCTCGGAGGAGCCCATGGTCGACGTGCAGCTTCCCGGCAAGGCGCGCGTCAGCTTCACGCGCGTGACCGCCGATCGCGTGCCCGCGGTTCTCGCCGCGGCCCTCGGCGGCAACATCACCGAGGACATGGCCCTCGGCCAGTTCCGCACGGGCAGCGCCGCGGCGTGGCCGAAAGTGCCGTTCCTCGACCAGCACCCGTTCTTCGCGCCCCAACTGCGCTGGGTGCTGGCCAATTCGGGCATCATCGACCCCGGCAACATCGACGAGTACATCGCGCGCGGTGGCTACTCGGCGCTGGAAAACGCCCTGCGCAACCAGAAGCCCGAGGAAGTGGGCGAGATCGTCACCCGGGGCGGGCTGCGTGGCCGCGGCGGCGGCGGCTTCCCGGCGGGGGTGAAGTGGAAGTTCGCGCGCGAAACCCAGGCCGATCACAAGTATCTCATCTGCAACGCCGACGAGGGCGANNTTCATGGATCGCGCGGTGGCCGAGAGCGATCCCTATCGCTTGCTCGAAGGCATGGTCATCGCGGCCTACGCCATCGGCGCGAACCAGGCGTACATCTACATCCGCGCTGAGTACCCGCTGGCCATCGAGCGCCTGAAAGCGGCCATTCCCAAGGCCACTGAGTACGGCCTGCTCGGCCGGAACATCCTGGGCAGCGGCTTCGATCTGGAAATCGTGCTCAAGCTGGGCGCCGGCGCCTTCGTGTGCGGCGAGGAAACCGCGCTCATGCAGAGCATCGAAGGCAAGCGCGGCATGCCGCGTCCCCGTCCGCCCTTCCCGGCGGTGCAGGGCCTCTTCGGCATGCCCACGGTCATCAACAACGTCGAGACCCTGGCCTGCGTGCCGGCTCTCATGCAGATGGGCGGCGATGCCTTCGCCGCGGTCGGCACCGCCAAGAGCAAGGGCACCAAGGTGTTTGCGCTCTCCGGCATGGTCAACCGCACCGGCCTCGTCGAGGTACCGATGGGCACGACGATCCGCCAGATCGTGTTCGACGTCGGTGGCGGCATTCCGAACAACAAGCGCTGCAAGGCGGTCCAGATCGGTGGTCCCTCGGGCGGCTGTATTCCCGAGCCCAAGATGGACATCATCGTCGACTACGACGCCCTCAAGGAACTTGGCGCGATCATGGGGTCGGGCGGCCTGGTCGTGCTTGACGAGAACACCTGCATGGTCGACCTGGCCAAGTTCTTCATGGAATTCATCGGCAACGAGAGCTGTGGCAAGTGCATCCCTTGCCGCGAGGGCACCAAACGCATGCTGGAGATCCTGCAGGGCATCACCCGCCCGCGCCGGCGTGAGAACGGCACCGACGCGCTCTTGCGCTTCCAGGGCGTGATGCAGCTCAAGCAGCTCGCCGAAACCATCCGCATCAGCTCGCTGTGCGGCCTGGGCCAGACCGCGCCCAATCCGGTGCTGTCCACCATGCGCTGGTTCCGCGACGAATACGAGGCGCACATCTACGACCGCACCTGTCCAGCCGGCACATGCAAGGAGCTGGTCGGCGCGCCTTGCCAGAGTGGCTGTCCGGTCGGCACCGAGGTGTGGCGCTATGTTGCGCACCTCGGCCGCGGCGAAACCGAGCTGGCCTATCAGGCCATCCGCGAGGCCAATCCCTTCCCGTCGGTGTGTGCGCGCGTGTGCAGCCATCCTTGCGAGGACGTTTGCCGGTGTGGCGCCACGGGCGGCGAGCCCATCGCCGTGCGCGCGCTGAAGCGCTATGTCGTAGACCACGTCGATCCGAAGAGCTACGCGGTCACGGTCAAGCCCGCGACCGACAACTCGAAGAAGGTGGCGGTCATTGGCGCCGGTCCCTCCGGCCTCACGGTCGCTCACTACCTGTCGCTCAAGGGCCACAAGGTCACGGTGTTCGAGAAGGAGAACGAGCCCGGCGGCATGCTCTTGAGCGGTATTCCGGCCTACCGGCTGCCGCGCGAGGTCCTGCGGCAGGAGATCGCCTCCTTGCTCAACGCCAACATCGAGGTCAAGTGCAACGTCGCTCTGGGCCGGGACGTCACCGTCGACGGCCTGCTGGCGAGTGGCTTCGATGCCCTGTACGTTTCCATCGGCGCCTACCAGAGCCAGCGCCTGGGCATCGACGGCGAAGACGTCACGGGCGTCATCCCGGGCATGGCCTTCCTCAAGGCCAACAACCTGCGTGGCGAGAAGCTGGCCAAGGGCAAGGTGGGCATCATCGGCGGCGGTAACACCGCCATGGACGCGGCCCGCGTGGCCCTGCGCCAACCGGGGGTGGAGAAGGTGACCATCCTCTACCGTCGCACGCGTGACGAGATGCCGGCGTTCGCGGAAGAGGTGCACGCGGTGAGCGAAGAGGGCATCGAGATCAAGGAGCTGGTCGCTCCCGTCGCGGTGCTGGCTAAGAACGGCAGGCTCACCGGGGTGCGGCTCATCCGCAACGAGCTGGGCGGCCAGGATGCGAGCGGCCGGCGTAAGCCCGTGCCGGTCAAGGGCAGCGAGCTCGAGATCGCTCTCGACACGTTGGTGGTGGCCATCAGCGAGCAGCCGGAGGTGGACGCCTTCCCGGGCCTGCGCACCACGAAGTGGAACACTATCGAGACCAACCCCGAGTCGACCGCGGCCGGCAAGCCCGGCGTGTTCAGCGGCGGCGACGTGGCGCGTGGCCCGAC
>PNBO01000327.1:8516-10472 GCA_003136095.1 Myxococcales bacterium | reverse complement strand
GCGATCCTCGAATTCGCCACGGTACTTGGTGCCCGCGATGAGCGCGCCCAGGTCGAGCGCCTGGATGCGCTTGTCCTTGAGCGACTCGGGCACGTCGCCCGAGGCGATGCGCTGGGCGATTCCTTCGACGATGGCGGTCTTGCCCANNACCGGGTTGTTCTTGGTGCGTCGGGAAAGCACCTGCATCGAACGACGAACTTCCTCGTCGCGGCCGATGACCGGGTCCAGCTTGCCCTTGCGGGCCAGGTCGGTGAGGTCGCGCGTGTACTTGGCGAGTGCCTGGTAGCGCCCCTCGGCCTCGGGATCGGTGACGCGCTGGTTGCCGCGCACGTCGAAGAGCGCCTTGAGCACGTCGTCGCGCCGCACGCCCGCCTCGCGCAGGATGCGGCTGGCGTCGCCCACGTCCTTGGCCAGCATCGCCAGGAGCAAATGCTCGCTGGAAACGTACTCGTCCTTGAATTCCTCCGATTGCCGCGCCGCCTCGTCGAGCAGATCCTTGAGCTGGCGGCCGACATAATTCTCTGCCGTGCTGCCGCGCACCTGCGGCTGCCTGCCGATGGCCGCTTCGACCTTGCGCGAGATGGCCTCGGCGTCCGCGCCCAGCTTGCGCAGCACCGCCAGCACGACGCCGTCTTCCTGGCCCACCAGGGCGAAGAGCAGGTGCTCGGGCGTCACCTCCTGATGCGCGCGCTGATCGGCCAGGTCGCGGGCCGTGGCCAGCGCCTCCTGGGCCTTGATGGTGAACTTGTCAAGTCGCATGATCTTGGGTCATGAGGTAAGCACGAGCCGCTTCCGGACAAGGAAGGGCGCGCGGGGCCGGAAAACGGGTTATTTCTGCTTGGGCAGGGTGAAGAGGTGGGCCGGCGCCGGCTCATCGAAGACGATCTCGACGATGTGGCCCTCCATGGTCACGGGGCCGACGGTGACGTTCTCCTGGTGCCAGACGCGTACGCCGTCCACCACGCGCCAGTCGGAGAAGCGGGTGACGTAGGGAACCTCCCCGCTCTGCGACGACTGCACGCCCTTTTCCCAGACGCGCAGGTGGGTCTTGGCGTCGAAGCAGGCGACGGATGGCTTGCCATGGGGCTTGGCCAGCTCCACGCATTCAAGAGGCGCCGGCGGCGCATCGCTAGGCGGCGCGACCGCGCGAACCGGGGCATAGATCTCGTCGAGGCGCCATTCCGAATTCCAGGTCGCCGCGATGCGAACCTCGTCGGCCTCGGCGCCCTTGAGCATACGCAGCCCGAAGATGGGATCGTCAGCCCAGGCGGTGCGGCCGTCGTAGCCCCGGCGGAAGGTCCCCATGCCCGGCGTGGAGGATAGGCTGAAGACCTTCCCACCCCGCACGAGATGCGTTTCCTCCTGGCTCTTGAAATTCATGGCCTTGACCGAGACTTCGCGCTTCACGCGCATGCTCTTGTGCTTCTTCCACGCCTTCTCGTCGCCGATGGCCCGGGCGTAGTCCGCGAGGACGAGCTTGGCGTCGCGCAGCGAGCTGGGCGTGACCACCTGGGCCGGCGGCGCGCCCGCGTCGAGCGCGGCCACGAGAGCGATGAGGGCGATCATGGTGCCGCTCATGCTTGGGCCCAAAGCGCGGGGCCGTCAAGTGCCCGTTCACTTCGCCGCACGCGCCAGCAGCACGGCCTCGTCGAGCACGAGGTCCTGCCCGGCGAGTAGGCTGGCGCGGGTCTCGAGCACGCGGCGGTCGGGCTGCACGCCGCGGCCCTCGATGGTCACGCCCTTGGGCGTCTTGAAGCCGGCCACCGGGATCTGCATGACCGCGCCGCCGGGCAGAGCCTCGATGGTCGAGCCCAGCGCCGCGCCCACGGTGCTCTCGCCGACCACGCTGGCGCGCTTCGCTTCCTGTAGCCCCGCGGCCAGAATCTCGGAGGTGGAGGCGCTGCCCTCGTCGGTGAGAATGACGACCTTGCCGGTGAAGGGCTTGCTCCCGAGCGA
>PNBO01000327.1:0-8461 GCA_003136095.1 Myxococcales bacterium | reverse complement strand
CCCCGGTGGGAAACGCGCACCTCGGGCACGATGGGCGGCATCATCAACGCCTGCACCGCCCGGCGGGCCGGCGGATCGCGCGTGAGCATGGTTTCGTGGAGTTGATCCTTGCCGTCGAGGAAGCGCACGCTCACCTTGCTGCCGGCCGGCCCGGACAAGAGGTGGGCGCAGTTCCGGCGCAGAGCAAAGCGCTCCTCCACCGGGCGCCGGGCGCGCGCCGACGGCGGCAGGGCGGCCACGGCGCGGCCGCCGATGTGCGTGACGAGATAACCCGGCCGCAACCCGCCCCGCTCGGCCGACGAACCGGGACGCACGCGCGCCACCATGGCCTTGCCCTCGATGAGACGGACCACGAGCCCGGGATCGCCGACATCGGTGCCGACCTCGACGACATCGGGGGCGCCCGGCTGCGGCGCCGGCTCGGATTCATCCGACTCACCCTCGGCCTCCTCGCCCGGCCCATGCACCTCGAGATGCGACTGGCCGAGCGCGCCCAGCATCTCGTTGAGCAGGCGGTAGAAGGTCGGCTCGTCGGGCGCTGCCAAGGCCAGCGGCTGGTACTTGCCGCGCATGGCCTCCCAGTCGAGACCAGCCAGGGTCTTGTCGAAGTCCTTGTCGCGCACCGCGGTCCACGCCGCGGTGAAGATCTCCTGGCGAATCTGCAAGCGCACCGCGCCCGGCCCCATCGCGGCCGGCGCTGGCGTGACCGCGCCGGCCAGCGGCGCGAAGGCCGGCGGATCCGTGGGCCGGGCCACGTCGGGAGCGAGCGCCGAAGCGGGACCTTGCGGCGGCGGCGTCTGGCCCGCGCAGGCGAGCAAGAGCGCAGACATCAACACTACCCAGCGCGCTGAAAATCGTTTCATGTTGACGCCATTTTAGCAGGCGCGGCGAATCCGGATATTTAACCACAGAGAACACGGAGGACACAGAGTCCGGAGCGGAAGGGGTTCGGATCCAGAATCCAAGAACCCTCCAGCTCCCCACGTCAGGGAACGCATCGCGGCGGAAACTCGAATGGCGCGCGCTGGAGCTGGGGGTTGGGATTCAAGATCCGAACCGATCCCTTCTCCTCCGGCCTCTGTGTCCTCTGTGTTCTCTGTGGTGAAAAACCTAGTAGCGGACTCTCCCCGGCAGGCTGGCGTACACGGCGAAGGGAGCGCCAGCGTCGTCGCAGGGAACCTGTTCGCGGACGATCGGCGACGCACCGGATTCGCCGGCCAGCGTCTCGTAGAAAGCCGCATCGTCGAAGCCGGCGGCGGCGGCGTGCTGCCGCGTGGCCGCGAAGTAGAGGGCGCGCGGCCGGGCCCACAGGATGGCGCCCAGGCACATGGGACAGGGCTCGCAGCTTGCGTAGATGTCACAGCCCTCGAGTTGGAACGAGCCCAGGACCACGCACGCGGCGCGAATGGCCTGCACCTCGGCGTGCGCCGTCGGATCGTGGTTCGCGACCACGGCGTTGGCGGCCTTGGCGATGACGATGCCGTCCTTGACCACGACCGCGCCGAAAGGACCGCCCTGCCCGGCTCGCACCCCGCACACCGCCTCGGCGATGGCCATGTCGAGGAAGAGCTGCTTGTCGGCCAGCGTCGGCTCGCTCATGTGCGCCCCCCGAAGATGGCGGTGCCCACCCGCACGATGGTCGCGCCCTCGGCGATGGCCACTTCCAGATCGTGGCTCATGCCCATGGACAGCTCGGCGAGCACGACGTGGGGCCGGCCACCTGGCCGGTGCTGGTCGCGCAACCGCCGCAGCGCCGCGAAATGGGGGCGCGAGCGCTCGGGATCCTCGTCGTAGGGCGGGATGACCATCAGGCCCGTGCAGCGCAGATGCGCGGACAGAACGAAACTGTCGAGCGTCGCGGGCAAATCGACGGGCGCGATGCCGCTCTTCTGGACCTCGCCAGCCACGTTCACCTGCACGAGACAATCTTGGATCCGATCGAGCGCCTTGGCCTTGCGTTCGAGCTCGGCCAGGACTTCCGCCGAGCCGGCCGAGTGCACCAGCACCACCTTGCCCGCCACGTACTTGACCTTGTTCTTCTGGAGCGGCCCAATGAAGTGCCAGCGCGGCTCGGGTAGCTTCTGGGCCGCGGTAAGGTCGGCGACCGCCTGGTGCTTGTCGCGGAATTCCTGCCCGTAGCTCTCGGCGAAGTCGAGCTGGCCGGCGGCGAGGGCAGCGACGACGTCCTCGGGCGGCGCGGTCTTGCTCACCGCCAGCAGGCACAGATCCTCCGACGACCGCCTCGCGGCGAGGAGGGCGGTGTCCACGCGCTCCCGCACCTTGGCGAGGTTGGCGGCGATCTCCTCGGCGCGGGTCATGGCGCGACCCCGAAGGCCGGCGGCGGATACCCGGACAAGGCCTCGAGCGCGCGCAGATCGGCGAGGACCTCGGCGAGGGGCAAGCCGACCACGTTGGTGAACGAGCCGCGCACGTCGTTGACGAAACTGCCCGCGATCCCCTGAATGGCGTACGCGCCGGCCTTGCCACGCCACTCGCCGGAGGCCAGGTAGGCGGCGACTTCCTTGCCGTCGAGGGAACGAAAGGTGACGTACGTGCCGACCAAGCGCTCGAGCACACGCTCGCCGTAGCGGATGCGGTACGCGGTCAAGACCTCGTGGCGGTGGCCGGCCAGACGCTGCAACATGGCCGCGGCCTGCGCCTCGCCGTCGGGCTTGCCCAGGATCTCGCCCGCGAGCGAAACCACGGTGTCGGCCGCGAGCACGGCCAGCGCTGGCGTCCCCAGGCGCAGAACCGCCGCGTCGCACTTCTCGGCGGCCACGCGCGCGGCGTAGACGCGAACCGGCTCCCCATCGCGCGCGGCCTCGTCGATGTCGACCGGCTCCACGGTGAGAACGAGACCGACGCTTTCGAGCAATTCGCGCCGCCGCGGCGAGGCCGAGGCAAGGATGAGATCGGGATTTCGATGCACGGCGCGCGAGTATATCGCCCCGACGATCATCTGACCAAGCAACGCCGCTGGCCGCCGCCGCTGGCCCGTGGCATGAATGAGTCGAGACCGATGACCTTGACACTCGATCGACCCGGAATCCTTGGCTGGCTCCGCGAAACCGACGGCGCCCGGCTCGAGGAGCTGTGGCGGGCGGCCGACGGAGTGCGCCGCGCGCACGTCGGCGACGAGGTCCACCTGCGCGGCCTGGTCGAGATCTCGAACCACTGCTTGCGCCAGTGTGCCTACTGCGGTCTGCGGGCCGACAACCGCGAGATCACGCGCTACCGCATGACGGCGGACGAAATCCTCGCCTGCGCGAAGCAGGCCCGCGACTTCGGGTACGGGACCGTGGTGCTGCAGTCCGGCGAGGACGAGGGGCTGACCCGTGACGGCGTCGCGGACATCGTGAGGCGCATCAAGGGCGAGGTCGGCGTGGCCGTCACGCTCAGCCTGGGCGAGCGCACCCTCGACGAATTGCGCGCCTGGCGTGAGGCCGGCGCCGATCGGTACCTGTTGCGCTTCGAGACCTCGAACCCCGACTTGTTCTCGCGCATGCACCCGCCACGGCCGGGCAAACGCCCGGCGCGCATGGACCTGCTGCGCGCTCTCGCACCGCTCGGCTACGAGGCCGGCAGCGGCGTCATGATCGGGCTCCCGGACCAGAGCTACGAGGATTTGGCCAACGACCTCGATCTGTTCCGCGAGCTGGATCTCGACATGATCGGCGTCGGCCCCTTCATCGTCCATCCCGCCACGCCGTTCGGGAAGGCAGGGCCGGCCCAGCCCGGACGCCAGGTGCCAGCGACGGAGCTGATGACGTACAAGATGATCGCGCTGGCCCGCTTGCTCTGCCCGGACGCCAACATCCCCAGCACCACCGCGCTGGCGACGCTCAACCTCGACGAGGGGCGCGAGCTGGGCCTCCAGCGCGGCGCCAACATCGTCATGCCCAACCTGACGCCGCCCGAATACCGCGCGCTCTACGCGATCTACCCGGCCAAGGCGTGCATCCGCGAGACCGCCGATCTGTGCAACCGCTGCATCACGGGCCGCATTCACAAGCTGGGCCGCGAGATCGGCCGAGGACCGGGTGCCTCGCCCAACCTGCGCCGTCGCCACAAGACCGCGGGCTTCGAGCGAGTCACGACGAGGCCACGCGGTCTCGGCCGGCCCTGACGCGGTTCAGGCCAGCGCCAGCGCCTCGTCGAGCGACTCGATCAGATCGTCGACGTGCTCGAGGCCGATGGACAGGCGCACGAGATCGGGCGTGAGACCGCTCTCGCGCTGCTGCTGCTCCGAGAGCTGCGAGTGCGAGGTGCTGGCCGGGTGCAGGATCAGGCTCTTCGCGTCGCCGACGTTGGCCAGGTGGGAGAAGAGCTTGATGTTGTCGATGAGCTTGACCGCCGACGGGTAGCCACCCTTCACGCCGAACACCACCATGCCGCCGAAGCCGTTCTTGAGGTATCGGCTGGCGGTCGCGTGCGTCGGATCGTCCGGCAGGCCGGGGTAGCGCACCCACGCCACCTTGCTGTGCTTCTTCAGGTGGAGGGCGACCTTGAGCGCGTTGTCGCTGTGGCGAACCATGCGCACCGGCAGAGTTTCGATCCCTTGCAGGAAAAGAAAGGAATTGTCGGGCGAGATGGCGGCGCCCAGGTTGCGCAGCGGCACCGTCCGCACGCGCAGGGCGAAGGCGATGGGCGCCAGCGCGTCGGGCAGGTCATGGGCCCAGCGCAGGCCGTGGTAATTGCTGTCCGGCTCATTGAAGAGCGGGAAGCGCGGGTTGCCCTTCCACGGGAACTTGCCCGAGTCGGTGATGATGCCGCCGATGGCCGCACCGTGCCCGCCCAGCCACTTGGTGAGCGAGTTCACCACGATGTCCGCGCCGTGCTCGATGGTGCGCAGCAGGTACGGCGTGGTGAAGGTGGCGTCGACGATGAGCGGCAGCCCGTGCCGGTGCGCCACCTCGGCCACCGCGGCCACATCGGTGAAATCCAGCACCGGGTTGCCGATGGTTTCGATGAACACGGCTCGCGTCTTGTCGGTGATGGCCTTCTCGAAGTTCTTGGGGTCNNTGTTGGCCGACACGATCTCGTCGCCGGCCTGGGCCAGGGTGATGATGGCGTAGAAGACCGCCGCGGTACCCGAGGCGAGCGCCACCGAGGCCGCGCCGCCTTCGAGCTGCGATACGCGCTGCTCGAGGATGTCGGTGGTGGGATTCATCAAGCGCGTGTAGATGTTGCCCAGCTCCTTGAGCGCGAAGAGGTTGGCGGCGTGCTCCGTGTTCTTGAACAGGTAGGAGCTCGTCCGGTAGACGGGAATGCCTCGCGACAGGGTGGCGTCGGGGGTCTGCCCGGCGTGCAGGGCCAGGGTCTCGAATCGGTACGGTTTCACGCTCATGGTAAGTCCTCTTGGCTTGGGTGACGGTTTCCCTTTGTAGCATGACGGCCGGCCTCGTCAACAATAAAAGACCTATGTCTTGTACACAAGACAAGACAGGCGGGCTATTCTAGCTTGTTTCCTCGGTTTCAAGCGCCAGTGCGGTCGCCATCTATCGAATACTGGACAGGTCGGCTCCTACCTAGCGTAGATGATGAGGTCATGGTAGCGGCCCTCGGAAGCGCCGGGATTCTCGTAGGCGTGGGCCGCGTCGGCGCGGAAAGAGATCGAATCTCCCGGGCCGAGCTCGTAGACCTCCAAGCCCACGCGCATATTGAGCGAGCCGCTCAGCACCACGACGATTTCACGGGTGCCGGCGGCGTGCGGGTCGGAGGCGTGCGAGGCGCGCGCGGCCAGGCGCAGTTCGTAGAGCTCCACCCAGGGATTCGAGCCCGCCGGTGACAATGGACGGCTCTCCATCTTTCCGTCGGCCGAGCGCAGGACCTGGGCGTCGCTGCGGCGGAGCAACGAAACCCCCTGCCCTTGACCGCCGATCAGCTCGGAGAAGGGAACGCCCAGCCCAATCGCGATCTTCCACAACACCCCGAGCGAGGGATTGCTCTTGCAGAGCTCGATCTGGGAGAGGGCGGCCCGGCTGACCCCGGACGCCACCGCGAGCTCGTCGAGGGACAGCCCGCGCGCCTTGCGCTTCTCGCGCAGTTGCGCGCCGACCCGCCGGGCCAGATCGGCGGCGCCCACGTCGTCTCCGGGCGGGAGCGGCGCCTTGCGCAGTAGCACGGCCGCCGCCTGTCTGTTGGTTTCATGGACGGGTGTCTTTTCTTTCTTCATGGCGCCCCCTGCCGCGCACCATAACACCGGAGCCGGTTCCATGCAGTCGAGCCCCGGCCCCGCAATGCCGACCGGCCGTCGCGACCCGCCATGCGCCACCGGCCCGCGACGCGTGGGTCGATTCGCCGAGAATCGTCAAAAAAACTCCTCGCGCCGTCCATGCGTGATCGAACCACCAATTTCAGAGCCGGATTGCCCAAACCGGACGCATAAGGTGTGGTTACAACTGGACTTCCGCTCTTGTCCCATTCACCATTGGCGGACTCAGGAGTACAACATGCGGTTTGGTGCTGTAGCTACCATGACATTGCTCGTTGCGGCCGGATTCGTGACCTGCATCCCCGGTTGTAACCTCATCGAAACCAGGCCAGATGCCACCGGCTCGACCGGCGGGAGCTCGACACCCCCAACCTCCTCCTCCGGCGGGGCCAAAGGGAGCGGCGGCACCACCTCCTCGGTGGGCGTGACCTCTTCCGGTGGAATCACCACGTCCTCTGGCGGTAGCTCGTCGGGCGGCGCCGGCGGTTCCGGGGGCGTCACCTCCTCGGGCGGCAGCCCGGCCCGCGGTGGCTCGGGCGGCACCACCACTTCCGGCGGCACCACCTCCTCTGGTGGCACGACCGCGTCCGGTGGCAGCACGGCCCGCGGTGGCTCGGGCGGCACGGCTGGCTCCGGCGGCACCACGACCACGACCGTCGTCTCGACTAGCTCCTGCACCGATGATCCACCTCCTGGCCAGACCCCGACCTGTGGCGAGTGGAACTCCTACGGCATGTGCTCGCAGTCATGGTTCGCCACCTACTGCAACCAGACCTGTGGCCGCTGCGCGGGCGGCAGCAACGGCGGTGCCGGCGGCGCGGCCGGCTCGGGCGGAACCACGGCCCACGGCGGCACCAGCGGCTCGGGCGGCGTCATCGGCTCGGGCGGCGTGACCGGCGCCGGCGGCACCACGGCCCGCAGCGGCACGACCGGGGCCGGCGGATCCACGACGCCAAGCAGTACCAACGCACAAATCACGGGCACCAGTGGCTGGGCCAGCCGGTACTGGGATTGCTGCAAGCCCTCGTGTGGGTGGTCGAGCAACTCCAACCCGCAGGTACCAAGCTGCGACAAGGGTGGCACCACCCGCATTTCGGTGGACCAGAAGAATGGCTGCGAGGGCGGAGGGAGTGCCTTCGAGTGCTACGACTTCTCGCCCTGGTTTGATTCAGGCACCAACATGTCCTACGGTTTCGCGGCCTACAACGGCGTCGCTTGCGGCACCTGCTTCGAGCTGCAATTCACGGGCAACGGCAATTCCGGCGCCAACGCCGGTGCCGCAGCGATCAAGGGCCAGCAGATGATCGTGCAAGTCATCAATATCGGCGGAATCGCCGCCAACCAGTTCGACCTGCTGATTCCCGGCGGTGGCGTCGGCGCCATGAATGGCTGCGCGACCCAGTGGGGCGGCTCGGCTGACCTCGGTGTGCAGTACGGCGGCCTCCTCTCGGAATGCGCCGGCGACGCGACCTGCATGAAAGGCAAGTGCTCGTCCGTCTTCGGCAGCATTTCGTCCACCCTCAAGGCCGGGTGCGACTGGTTCACGGGCTGGTTCAGCTCGGCGGACAATCCCCAGCTCGTCTACAAGCAGGTGAGCTGTCCATCTCAGCTCAGCGGCAAGACCGGCCTTTCGAAGTAGTCCGGATTCACCGCGGCAAACGCGCCGCCCTGCCCCCCTCCAGGCTTCCCAAATTGGCCCCGCCAAGGGTTGCCATAAGGGTGCGCCGGAGCACGGCGATTGCATCGAAAGGGCACACATGGCCCATACGAATCGGCTAGATTTAGACTAATCGGAGGCTCTCCATGCAGTTTTTCCATGCCTTACGGCTCATTGCGCTCTCAGGAGCCCTGCTCGCCGGCGCCTGTTCGTCGGCAAGCATCATCCCGACGGGGCCTTCTGGATCGGGTGGCGATTCTGGAGATGCGCTCACCATTAACCTCGACGCGATTGTGACCGTCAAGACCGACGGCCGGGGGACGACAACCCGGCCCGGCTCCGACGCGCCTCCCGGACCGAACTGCGGCAATCGCCAGTTGACCTCGGACGAGGCCTGCGACGACGGCAACACCGTCTCGGGCGACGGCTGCGCCAACAACTGCCTCAGCGTCGAGCCCGGCTACTCCTGCGTGACGCCCGGCCAGCCCTGCCGGCCGGTGGCACGCTGCGGCGATGGCCTGGTGGTCTTCCCCGAGCAGTGCGACGACGGCAACAAGAACAACGGCGACGGCTGCTCGGACGGCTGCAAG
>PNBO01000409.1 GCA_003136095.1 Myxococcales bacterium | reverse complement strand
GACGTCATCATCGACCTCATCTGCTATCGCCGTTACGGCCACAACGAGGCCGACGAGCCCGCCGCCACGCAGCCCATGATGTACAAGAAGATCCGCGGCCACGGCACCGTGGCAGAGCTCTACGCGGCCGAGCTGGAGAGCAAGGGCGTCGTCCAACCGGGACAGTTCAAGGCCCTGGTCGCCGAGTACCGCGCGGCCTTGCAGCAAGGGCAGCAGGTGGCCACGGGCATCGTCTGTCCGCTCGTGGACCGCAAGCCGCGCGTCTTCGCCGAGATCCGCGCCAACCACTGGACCACGCCCGCGGATACGACGGTGGCCATGGTTGACGTTCGCCGCCTGGGCGGCCGTCTCTGCGCGCTGCCCGAGGATTTCGAGCTGCACCCACGCGTAGCCAAGATCGTCGAGGACCGCCGCATGATGGCGGTGGGCGCCATGCCGGTGGACTGGGGCTTCGCCGAGAACCTGGCCTACGCCAGCCTGGTCGACGCGGGGCACCCGGTGCGCCTCTCCGGGCAAGACACCGGCCGCGGCACCTTCTTCCATCGCCACGCCGTGTTCCTCAACCAGCGTAACGGCGACGAATACGTGCCGCTCCAGCACGTCTCGGACCGGCAGGCGCACTTCACGGTGATCAACTCCATTCTTTCCGAGGAAGCCGCGCTTGGCTTCGAGTACGGCTTCTCCGCGGCCAGCCCCGACACCCTGGTCGTCTGGGAGGCACAGTTCGGCGACTTCGCCAACGGCGCNNCAGGTGGTGATCGACCAGTTCATCGTGGCGGCCGAGCAGAAATGGCGCCTCTTATGCGGCCTGACCCTCATGCTGCCGCACGGTCACGAGGGCCAGGGCCCCGAGCACACCTCGGCCCGCATCGAGCGCTTCCTGCAGATGGCCGCGCAGGACAATATCCAGATCTGCCAGCCCTCGACGCCCGCGCAGATGTTCCACCTCCTACGCCGTCAGGTGCTGCGGCCCTACCGCAAGCCACTCATTATCTTCAGCCCCAAGAGCGCCCTGCGGCAGAAGGCATCGTTCTCGCCGCTCGACGAACTCTGCACCGGCCGTTTCCGCGAGGTGTTCGGCGAAACCGAGGCCATCGCTCCCGCGTCGGTCGAGCGGCTGGTGCTCTGTTCTGGCAAGGTCGCCCACGACCTTGTCGAGACCCGCCGGGAAAAGGGGACTTCAGGGGTAGCCATTGCCCGCCTCGAACAAATGAACCCCTATCCGGCCGAGGCCGTGGCCGCCGAGATCGGCAAGTACCCCAACCTGCGCGAGGTGGTGTGGGCGCAAGAGGAGCCGGAGAACCAGGGCGCCTGGTACTTCCTGCGCGATCGCCTGGCCGCCGCGCTCGCAGCCCACCAGCGCCTCCTCTATTCTGGTCGGCCGGTCATGGCCGCGCCGTCGGGCGGCGACTACCACCGCCATCTCGAACGGCAGAAGCAACTCGTCGAGTTCGCCCTGGGAATCACGCGTGAAATCGATCCTCCCGCGCTATAGTAGGCGCGAGCAACCGCCACGCGGCCGGCCGCAAGCGCCGGCGCAACGTCAGCTGCAAGGAGGTCCTGGCCGATGATCGTCGAGGTCAAAATCAATGAACTGCCGGAGTCCGTGGCCGACGGCACGCTGGTGGCTTGGCACAAGCAGCCCGGCGACGAGGTCAAGGCCGACGACGCCCTGGCGGATATCGAGACCGACAAGGTCGTGCTCGAGATCGCGGCGCCCGCCGCTGGCGTACTGGGGGCGCAGATGCGCAAGCAAGGCGAGACGGTCAAGCGCGGCGATGTCATCACCACCATCGCGGCCGGTGCCGCGCCCCAGGCCGCCCCGGCCGCGCCCGCGGTGAAGAGGGTCGCGCCAGCGACGAAGGCCGCGGTTTCTCCGGCCAAGAAAGCCGCGACGGTTCCGGCACCGGCCGCCGCTGCCGCGCCGCCACCTCCCGCGGCGGTGCCTGCGACGGAGAGCAACGGCGCCGGTGGCAACCTCGCCCCGGCGGTGCGCCGCCTGCTCGACGAGCACAAGCTGAACCCGACGGATATCGTGGCGACCGGCCCGCGCGGTCGCATCACCAAGGAAGACGTGATCCGCCACCTCGAGAACTCGCCGCAACTCGCGGCGAACATCGGCGAGGCGCCAGCCGTGGTCGAGATGTCCGAGCCGGCACCGGCCGCGGACGGCGACAGCCTGGCCGCGCGTCCCACCACCCGGGTGAAGATGACCCGCCTGCGCGCCCGCATCGCCGAGCGCATGCTGGAGGCCCAGCGCAGCGCCGCGATCCTGACCACCTTCAACGAAATCAACATGCAGGCGGTGACGGACCTGCGCCACAACCACCGCGAAGCCTTCGCCAGCCAGCACGGCGTCAAGCTGGGCATCATGGGCTTCTTCGTGCGGGCCTGCACCGAGGCCCTGCGCCGCTATCCCATCGTCAATGCCTCTCTCGACGGCGACGACATCGTCCACCACGGCTACTTCGACATCGGCGTGGCGGTCAGTACCTCGCGCGGGCTGGTGGTGCCCGTCCTGCGCGACGCCGACAAGATGAGCCTGGCCGAGATCGAACGCGCCATCGCGGGCTTTTCCCAGCGTGGCGAGGAAGGCAAGCTGGGCATCGATGAGCTCACCGGCGGCACCTTCACCATCTCGAACGGCGGCGTCTTCGGCTCGATGCTTTCGACACCCATCCTCAATCCTCCCCAGAGCGCGATCCTGGGCCTGCATCGCATCGAACCGCGCCCGGTGGCCGAGAGCGACCGGGTGATCGTCCGGCCCATGATGTACGTGGCCCTCTCCTACGACCATCGCCTCATCGACGGGCGCGAGGCCGTGCTCTTCCTCGTCGCGGTCAAGGAGCTCATCGAGGACCCCACCCGCTTCATCCTCAAGGTTTGATCATGGCGCAAGCATTCGATCTCGTCGTGCTCGGGGCCGGCCCGGCCGGCTATGTGGCGGCCATCCGCGCCGCGCAGCTCGGCATGCGCGTCCTCTGCGTGGACGCCGGGCTGGGCAAAGACGGCAAACCTTCGCTGGGCGGCACCTGCCTCAACGTGGGCTGCATTCCGTCGAAGGCGCTCCTCGAATCGTCGGAACATTTTCACCGCGCGCGCGCGGAGCTGAAGGACCACGGCATCACCACCGGCGAGGTGCGCATGGACGTCGCCGCCATGCTCGCCCGCAAGGACCAGGTCGTGCACGGCCTCGCCGCGGGCATCTCCGTGCTCTTCGCCAAGAACAAAGTGACCTCCATCGCGGGCACCGCGCGTTTGCAGGCCGGGATGCGCGTCGAGGTGACGCCGCTCGCGGGTGGTTCTGCCGAGACCTTCGAGGCAAGGCACATTCTCATCGCCACCGGTTCCCTGCCGCGCGACATCGACGCGGTTCCCATCGACGGGAAGGTCGTGGTCGACTCCACGGGCGCGCTCGACTTTCCCGCCGTCCCCGAGCGTCTGGGGGTCATCGGCGCCGGCGTCATTGGCCTGGAGCTGGGCTCGGTGTGGCACCGCCTGGGCAGCCAGGTCGTGCTCCTCGAGGCGATGGACACATTCCTGCCCGGCGCCGACGAGCAGATCGCGGATGCCGCGATGAAGGAGATGTCCCGCCAGGGACTCGACATCCGCCTCGGCGCGCGAGTGCTTGCCGCCAAGATCGGCCACGACTCGGTCGAGGTCACCTACGAGAATCATGACGGCAAGCACGTCATCGAGTTCTCGAGGCTGGTCGTGGCGGTGGGACGCAAGCCCAACACGCAGGCGCTGAACGTCAACGAAGTCGGGCTGCTCCTCGACGAGCGCGGCAATGTGCACGTCGACGATCTCTGCCGCACCAACCTGCCCAACATCTTTGCCGTGGGCGACGTCGTGCGCGGCCCCATGCTCGCCCACAAGGCCTCGGAGGAGGGCGTGATGGTGGTCGAGCGCATCGCCGGCCAGACGACGCGCGTGAACTACGACACCGTCCCGTGGATCATCTACACCTCGCCCGAGATCGCCTGGGTCGGCAAGACCGAGCGCCAGCTAAGGTCCGCCGCGCGCGACTATAAGATCGGCGTCTTCCCGCTCTCGGCCAACGGCCGCGCCCGCGCCATGGGGCAAACCATGGGGCTGACCAAGATCCTCGCCGACCAGCACAGCGACCGCATCCTGGGCGTTCACATCATGGCGCCCATGGCCTCCGAGATGATCGCGGAGGCGGTGCTGGCCATGGAGCTCGGCGCCAGCACCGAGGATGTGCAGCGCACCATCCATGCCCACCCGTCGCTCGCCGAAACCACCCACGAAGCCGCCCTCGCCGCCGACGGCCGCATGCTCAATTTTCACGGGTGAGATGCTCCGTCCGAAAATCGCCACCGGATCTCGGGCGGGATCTTGGTGTACCGTAGGAGGGGCGATGAGAAGCATGACAGAAGCCTGCCGGGCGCTGCTCTGGGCGCTGGTCGCCTGCGTCTTCCTGACGCCTCGGCCGTCGTTTGCCGCCAGCGAGGCGGAGCCGACGGCGCCGGACGCGAAGGAGCCGCCCGCCGCGCCGAAGGCTGAAGCCAACCCCCAAGGTGACGTCGCCCCGGCCGCCACCCAGCCAGTCGCCGCGCCCAGCGAGGACTCCAAGGCCGCGAAGACCATCCCGAGGAAACTGCTGCGGCCCTTGCTGGGCTGCTGGCAGCTCGATGGGCAGGAGCGCTGGACCATCTCGCGTCTCGACGCCAGCGGCGCGCAGGTCGTGACCCGCCTGATGTATTCCGCGAAGAAGCGGGCGGACCGCGTCCCGTTCCCCGACCAGGCGAAACGTGCCGCCGTTCCTGCGACACTCAAGTACGACGCCAAGCAAGACAACTTCGGGTTCACCACCGCGGGCGGCGGCCGAACGACGCTCGTGGTCTTCAAACACTCGGGTTCCATCCTGGAGGCCAGCCTGTTCTCCAAGCGCTCAAGCAAGGCTCCCTACACCTTCTCGGGCTACTCCGCGACCCTCGAACACTGCAAGACGCCGAAGCGCAATCCCCCGAAGAGGGCATCGCCTGCGCCGGTTCCCCCGCGTCTCAAGTGACTACGGCTTGCCGGCCTTGGCGATCTTGCTCCACCCGTCCTTGAGCTGGACCGTGCGATTGAAAACGGGCGCGCCGGGCTTCGAATCGACGGAATCCGCGCAGAAGTAGCCCAGGCGCTCGAACTGAAAACGCGCGCCGGGCGCGGCCGCGGCGAGGGACGGCTCGATGCGTGCTTCGGTCAGGGTTTCGAGCGAGGCCGGATTCAGCGTCGCGCGAAAATCGGCGTCTCCGCCGGAAGGATTCTCGACCGTGAAGAGGCGGTCGTAGAGGCGCACCGTGGCCTTCACCGCGTGGCTGGCCGACACCCAGTGCGAGGTGCCTTTCACGCGCCGGCCGTCGGGCGCGTCGCCGCCACGCGAGGCCGGATCCCAGGTGCAGTGCAGCTCGACGATCTCGCCCTTGTCGTTCTTCACCACGTCGGTGCAGCGGATGAGGCAGGCGTAGCGCAGGCGGATCTCGGCGCCGGGCGACAGGCGGAACCACTTCTTGGGCGGGTTCTCCAGAAAGTCGTCCTGTTCGATGTAGACGACCTTCGAAAACGGAATCTTGCGCGTCCCCAGCGACGGATCGTCGGGATGGTTGGGCGCCGCGAACCAGTCGACCTGGCCCTCGGGATAGTTGTCGATGACGACCTTGAGCGGCCGCAGCACGGCGAGCGCGCGCGGCGCCCGCTTCTCCAGATCCTCGCGAATAGCGAACTCGAGCAGGCCGACGTCGACCGTACTGTCGTTCTTCGCCACCCCCACCCGCTCGGCGAAACCGCGGATGGCCTCGGGCGTGTAGCCGCGCCGGCGCAGGCCGCTCAAGGTGGGCATGCGCGGATCGTTCCAGCCGCTCACCAGCTTCTCGTTCACCAGCTGAAGCAGCCGGCGCTTGCTCATCAACGTGTAGGTCAGGTTGAGACGCGCGAATTCGATCTGGCGCGGTTGATACGGCAAGGGCAGGTTTTGGATGCACCAGTCGTAGAGCGGCCGGTGGTCCTCGAATTCCAGCGTGCA
>PNBO01000415.1 GCA_003136095.1 Myxococcales bacterium | reverse complement strand
GCCGTGGCCCAGCTCTTCCAGGAAGGAATCGGCAAGCTGCACCCCATGGCCCGCCAAGGCATCTACTGGGGACTCCTCGCCGGCGCGGTCCTGGCCGCACTCGAAATCTTGCTGCCGAAATACCGACGCTTGCTCCCCTCGCCCATCGGCCTTGGCCTGGGTTTCATCCTACCCTTCTTCAATCCCTTCTCGATGCTCCTCGGCGCCGTGGCCGCATGGCTGTGGGCGCGCCGCAACCAAGCCCACGCCGAACGCTACGTGGTGCCCGTCTCATCCGGCGTCATCGCCGGCGAGTCAATCGTCAGCGTGGCCATCGCCCTGGTGAACAACTTGATCCTGCGGAGATAGGCGACCAGTCGCGCGGGCCTCGTTCTGGTGAGATCGTGCGCCGCCTGCAGATTGAGCCAGTTGCCCTTCGCCAGGTCATCATCCGCCTCTACGGTTTTCCGTCGGTGAGCGCGGGAATCCGTGGGGGTCGGCGGGGCATGATGTGCTGGCCGCGCCGCGCCACCCATCCCAAGCTCGCTCTGCTCATGAACTTGGAGCATTGAAGTCGTTTCAAGCGCCCTTTTGCGTCGTGTGAGCTCTGCTCCATGCGCCCATGGCGTTCGATGATCACCGCACTCGACGCCTCTGAGCTGATCGAGTGAGGACGTTCTGCACCTGGCCTGGAGATGATCTCCCCACCACACGGGCTGCGCCGAGTGTGGTGGCCAACAGGCTTGCTGTTCGATGCCGCACCGCCTAGTCTTTCGTCGTCGAGAATGGGGTATCCATGCCGACGGACGAGAGTAGCCATGGTCGAGGAACCGCCGGGCTCGGGTGGTTCCACTGGCTGCTCGGAAGCTGGCAGCGGCGCTGGGGCGTCCTACTGCTGTTCACCGTGGTCACGCGCTTGCCGCTCTTGACCTACCCGAAGGCGTGCGACGACGAACAGGTCTATACCGTGGTGGCCATCGAGATGCTACACGGTGGGTTGCCCTATGCCGACGCGGTCGAGCGCAAGCCGCCGCTGCTCTTCTACCTCTACGCAGGCATGCTGCGGGTCTTCGGCGAGCGCAACTATCTCGCGTTGCACGTCGGCGCGCTGATGTGGACCCTGGCAACCATGGCCTTGCTCGCCGTGACCATGCGTCGCTTGTTCGATGCGGGCACCGGCTGGGCCGCGGCTCTGCTCTACGCTCTCTTCACCGCCTGGGCCAACTACACCAACCTCGCGTTCAACGGCGAGCTGCTGATGAACCTCCCCATCGTGGCGGCCTTGGCCATCGTCTTCGGTATCTCCTCGTCGAAGCGGCGTCCCGAGCTGATCGCCGCCGGCGCCTTGGTCGCGATCGGCTTTCTGCTGAAGCAGCCGGCCGCCATCGCCGGATTGCCGTTGGGGGTGTATCTGCTCGCCGGCCCCTATCGTCGTGGCCGCGCCCTGGGGCGGGTCTCGGCGCTGGGACAAGTCGCGATGCTCGGCCTCGGATTCGCCGGCACGCTCGCGATGGCCGCGCTGTACCTCGGCCACGTCGGCATTCTCGCGGAAGCCTGGTACTGGACCATCGGCAATCACGCCAACCCGCTCGGCCCGACGACGTGGTTCTTCTGGCACAAGCTCCCGGCCCGTGGCGCACTATTCCTGGCCGAGACGTTGCCGCTGTGGATGCTGGTCACACTATCGCTGCGCGAGGGGCTAGGGGCCGGTACGATGTGGAAATCGCGTCAGGCGGAGTTCGTCGCTCTCGGGGTGCTTCTCGTGGTTTCGGCCTTCGGCGTGACCGTAAACGGGCAGTTCAACTATCACTACTTTCTCGCGCTTGCGCCTGCGCTTGCGATGCTGGCCGCCCCGGCTTTGGCGGAGATCTGGCGTGGCTCGCGCGCCATCCGCTTGCGCTGCCTCCGGCCCGTCTTTCTCGCACGTTGGCTGGCGCTGACCGCACTGCTCTTTCTCGTCGTCGACACCATCGGACTCGCGCAGAACCGCGGTCCGCTCGCGGTCGCGGCCTACGTTCGCGCGCACTCGACGGCCGAGGACCGGATCTTCATGTGGGGGCAAGGGACCGCGCAAACCGGCATCTACCTCGATGCCGATCGCCGGCCGGCTACGCGCTACATCGCCAGCTTCCCGCTCAACGGGCTCATCTTCGGCTTGTTCGACGAGCACTACGATACGCGCGACCGAATCGTCCCTGGTGCCTGGGACAATCTGCGCCGGGATTTCGCGCGCCATCCGCCCAGGTTCATCATCGATTGCCACGAAATGCGGAACGGACGCCTGCACAAGATTCGCGACCAGCCCTACTTGAAGGCGCTGCTCGCCGCGAACTTTCGCGAGGTGTATCGCGATGCTGACGGGATCGTCTATGAACGCCAGTCGGGCGAGAGCCTTGGGACAGCACGGCGAGAGTAAAGAGCTGCTCGGGAAGTGGAGCCCATTCTCTGGGCAAGCAGGCGGTGCGCCGAGGGCCGGCGTGCGCCGGGCGAGCGCGCGCAGGTCGTAGCCGCTCGACGCGGCAAGGGCTATTCTAGGGGCATGCTCTCCAGGAACGCGCGCGCGCTTTCGAGGCTCGGGTACACGATGCTGGCTGCAACGCTCGGGGCGGGCCTGCTCGGTTCGACCGGATGCAAGGGGGGCCCGGTCCCCACCGCCGCCTTCGATGCGGCCGCCGCCAATCCGGGCTCGTGCGATCCAGATCCACTGCGCACGAATCTCGCCCCCTTGTGGAACGGTCTCTCGGTGGACATCGACGACTGCCCCATCATCGAGCTCACGGCCAAGTACCACGAGCCCGACGCCATGATCTTCAAGGCGATCATCTACGTCGAGTCGCGCTTCCAGTACGACGCGGTCGGTTGCACCGGCAATGGTCCGTGCTGCCCGGCGCGCGGCTGGACCGCGTCCGAGTGTGCTTGCTTGGGCGCGATGCAGACTGGGCCTTGGTGCGATTCCTCGAACCTGCCCGCTGGATGCTCGGCGAGCGGGATTGGTTTGCTCCCGAACGGGCACGTGGACATGGAGACGAACCCCAACGCCGCGAACTGGGCCAACTCAGTCTTCAACCCCGTGGTCAACGTCGAGCTAGGCATCGCCGGCATCGCCTGCAACCGCGCCCAGGCGAAGGCGCAACTCCCGGGCTGCGCCGAGGATCAGTACACGATGATGGCCATCGGCAATTTCAACTCCTACGGCAGCACCAAGAGCTGCACGGTCTACAACTTTGCCTACGACACCGCGGTGGTCGACGCGTACAAGACCTACTCGACCGCCGCAGGCTGGCCGGCCCACCCCTACGTGACTCAGTAGACACCGGCTGGCTACAAAACCCGATCCCTCCCCATCAAGCCGCCTCCCGGTAGTAGAAGTCGAGCAGTCCACCGAGGCGCGACCGGCGGCCGACCTTCCCGTGTGCTCCACTCTCCTTCGACGGGCCGGTCACAGACTGAGCTGAGTCACGCAAAAGCTGAAGGTGTCGTCGTTGCCGGAGCTCGTGTCCGCGACGATCTGGAACCTCACCGAGATGAAGTTCGCCGGAGGTCCGCTGAGGTAGGTGCCCGTGGTATTCCAACACGAGCTGCTGAAACTGTGCCACGGGATCGTGGCGGTTGCGGAGGTGAGGTTCACACAGTAGTCGGTGCTGGAATCGCCGACGACCAGTCGCAGATTCGACTGCAGACGGTCGAGCGCGTAGGTAACTCCACTGGAGCTCGCCGACGTGAAATTCGCAGCGGTTGTCCCTGTCCCATTCGGCTGATTGAGGTTGAACCCGAGGCCCGCGCCCCAATGCATATTGTAGCAAGTCTGAGGCGAGCTCTCGGACGCGCAGGTGGCTCCCACCGTGGAGCCGGTGACGCAGCTGGATTGGGTAATTTGTGCGTTGCTGCCGCCGCCGTCGTTCTGGTCCGAGTACGCAAATTCGCTCCCGTGCGCGCTGCCGATCGTGCAGTAGTTGGCAGGACAGCACAGGCCGCTTCCGGTACAGGTCGAAGACGATCCACCCCCGCCGCCGGCACCGCCACCGCCGCCGGCACCACCACCGCCGCCACCACCACCTCCTCCGCCGGCACCACCACCGAGCACGGAGCCTCCCGAGGTCCATTTGCCGTTCATGGCAGAGCACCCCATCTCATCAGCGCTCTCCGTGCCGAAATAGTAACAGGATTGGTAAGAAACGCCGCTTTGCGCCACAGCGCAACAACCGATGAGGTTATTCGTCGGACAGGAGCCCACTGCCGTGCCGCCTTGGCTCGAGCACATCGAGTGAGCCGAATTCGAGGTGTCAGACGTGAGGTTCGAGTAGGCATAACAATACTGCTGTCCAGCTACGCTCAGCGAGCAGTTGAAATCCGAGCCCGAACTGGTGCCCGAGCTGGAGCCACCGCAGGAGTAGAAACAGACGCTGGCAAAACCGATAACAATTACGGCCAACGCATGGCTCACTGGTTTCATTCTTCTCTCTTTGAGCATTCCATTCCTCCTGCAAAGAAAATCAAGAGACGCTATGACGTTGAGGCTCGGACGGGAGCGATTGTAACAGCGCGCCCAAGATTTTCAAGTGGCTATGCTGGAACGCGGCAAGCCACATCGCCGACATCTCCGACGACGGTGACTACCGTTTTCGCAGGATGGCGCCTTGGGCGCCAACAGCCCGTATTTCGCGGGGACTGCTGCTCCAGGATGCTGCTTAGCCGCACGGAGCAACCTGACTGTGAATCGGACCAGACGACGCCATTCCAGTGGGCAATCTCCTGGGGGTGATTCAAGTAGAAGCCGCCCGGGCTTGTGCCCACAAGCCAGCAATCGTTCGATCGGCAGTCTCGGTCGTGGCCCAAACGTCATTCGCGCCGCTGCCCCAAAGGCTCCATTGCCGTAGCCGCCATTCACGGCATAGCGAGAGCTCACTTCCGCTTGCGGGTCGAGCGCAGTTGACCAAACATCCCCATTCCAGTGATCCACGATGCCGCATGCCCCACCGCCCAGATACTATTCGCGGCACCCCGGCAGGGACGGCATCCACGAGGTCTTTCTCGACGGCACCGCGCCCACCGACAGCATCGCCGCGCCGGGCGAGGAAGCCAACCCCGACCAGATGCTGCTGGGCGGCCACCACGGCCTGTTCCAGGCACCAGACCCCCTAAAATCGGTTACGCTTTATTGTCACGCGCGTGGCCGGATCCCTTTCCGCAGGCTCATCCTCCGCGCCTTCGTCAGGGGCCACCCGGGCGAGGGGTTCTCCCAGCTCCTCGGGGACCAGGTCGTCGCGGGCCCCCTCCTCGCTATCGTCTCCACTCGCTTCGCGGAGGTACTGTTCCGCTAGGAGCTCGGACAGGTCGTCGGATGTTCCAAGGACTTGCGCGGATTCCGGAATGAACGCGTCGGCGCCATCCGAGCGTTCGTGCCCCAACTTGCTGACTTGCCTATCCACAGCATGAGCCGTTCTTCGACTTCGCGTGAAGCTTGTCGAGCTTGGTTCGAATCGCTTCCTTGGTCTCGCCCACCTTCTCCTGAATGACGCCGTAGAGCTTCTCCACGGATCCTTCAGCTTTCTTGAAGTCGTGGTCCGTAAGAACGCCCCAAGCTTCTTTCGCCCTTCCCTTGATCTGATCCCACTTGCCTTTGGCCTGATCTTGGTTCATGTGTTAGTCCTTCCCGTTGACGGTTGTCTCCACACCTACAGCAGTATTCGAGCCATCGCATAAACACGTGCAATTGCTCGCACTTGCCGAATCGGAGGATCTGGAGGACTAACAATTTCGACCAAGATGACGGTGCGACTCCATCGATTTGGCCGAGACTGACCGCCGGCCTCACTCACCAAACCTATGCACGAACCAGGTCTTCACGACTTGGGTCAGCAATGCATATCCAAGCAGCATGAGTGCCAGAAACAGCCAAAAGGTCGAGGGCAGCGAAACGAACCCAAGCGTGTCTGCCAGCGGCGAAACCGTCAGCCATGCCCCAGCGGCGACGATGGCGAGGGAAGTCAGCGTGAGCGGCCAACTCGCCCGGCTTTGGAGGAACGGAATCTTGTTGGTACGAATGACATGGATTATCAGGGTTTGAGTAAAGAGCGATTCGACGAACCAGCCCGTTCGGAACAAGGCTGGGTTGTTCCAGCACTTGAAGACGTAAAGCATCAGAAAGAACGTCAGATAATCAAAGATGGAGCTTATCGGCCCGAGAAACAGAATGAAGCGTAGGATCTTGCCAATGGTCCACTGCCGCGGTTTGGTCAGCCATTCCGCATCCACCCCATCGGTGGGGATCGTGGTCTGCGAGAAGTCATAGAGGAGGTTGGTGCTTAGGACTTGGATCGGCAGCATGGGCAAAAAGGGTAGGAAGGCGCTGGCCCCAACCACACTGAACATGTTGCCGAAGTTTGAACTGGCCGCCATCTTGACGTACTTGACGATGTTTCCGAACACCCGTCGTCCCTCGAGCACGCCCTGTTCGAGCACCAGCAGGCTGTTTTCCAGCAAGATGATGTCGGATGACTCCTTGGNNCTGTCCACCGAAATGCCCACATCGGCAGCCTTCAGGGCTGGCGCATCGTTGATGCCGTCGCCCAGAAAGCCCAATACGTGGCCTTGGCTTTGCAGCGCACGAATGATGCGTTCCTTGTGAGCAGGGGCCAGTCTGGCAAAGACGCTCGTTGCGTTTGCGGCAGTGGCCAGGTCCATCTTGCTCATCCCCTCGATTTGCGAGCCGAGCAAGAGGCGCTCTACCGGCATGCCCACTTCCTTGCAGATATGGGTGGTGATGATCTCGTTGTCGCCGGTCAGCACCTTGACCGTCACGTTCAAACCATGAAGCCGCTTTAGCGCCTCGCTGGCGGTTTCCTTGGGCGGGTCGAGGAAGGCAAGGAAGCCAAGCAGGATCAAGTCCGACTCGTCCTTGACGGCATACACCGGGCCGTCGGAGGCCCCTGGCATTTCCTTGTACGCAACGGCGATCACCCGGAAGCCCTGCCCATTGAGGTCGTCGGCTATTTGCCGGCGCTTGGCATGGTGTTCGGGGTCGATAGCGATGATCTGGCCCTGGAGGTCGACACGGGTGCACTGACTCAGAACCTCGTCCACCGCGCCCTTGCAGATCAGCGTGTTCAAGCCGGTTTCATCTTCCACGATCACCGACATCCGGCGCCGAACGAAGTCGAACGGGATTTCGTCGATCTTGCGGTACTTGTCCTTTGCTTTGAGGCGCTCCTCCAGCTCCTCGTGCTTGAGGACTGCTTCGTCGAGCAAGTTCTTCAAACCGGTATGGTGGTAGCTATTCAGGTAGCCGTAATGCAGCACCTTTTCGTTGGGCTCGCCGTTCACGTCCAGGTGCTTTTCNNGTGCCCGTCTTGTCCGTGCAGAGCACATCCATCGCTCCAAAGTTCTGGATGGCGTTCAGCCGTTTGACGATGACCTTCTTGCGCGCCATGGCCAGGGCGCCTTTGGACAAGTTGACGGTTACGATCATGGGCAACATCTCGGGGGTCAGTCCGACCGCCACGGCCATGGCGAAGAGGAACGCATCCAACCAGTTGTGGCGGAAGAATCCGTTGATGAGAAACACAGCCGGAACCATGACGACAATGAACCGGATCATGAGCCAGGTGAACTTGTTGATGCCCAGGTCAAAGCTGGTTACCTGTCGCTGACCGACGATGCCAGCGGCAAGCGAGCCAAAGTAGGTCCGATCTCCGGTGTGGATGACCACGGCGGTAGCCGAACCGCTCTCCACATTGGAGCCCAAGAAGCACAGGTTGGGAAGCTCCAGCGGGTTCTGAATCTCCGCCGCCGCCGCGGCGGCCGTCCTTTCCACTGGCAGGGCTTCGCCGGTCAGCGCCGCCTGATTCAGGAATAGGTCCTTGGCGGAAAGCACGCGTACGTCCGCCGGTACCATATCGCCGGCCGCGAGTCGAATGATGTCGCCCGGCACCAACGCCTTGAGCGGTACTTCTTGGTCCTTGCCGTCGCGGGCGGCCGTTGCGGTGTTGCCGACCATCGCTTGCAGCTTCGCCGCCGCATTGTCGGCGCGAAGCTCCTGAAAGAAGCGCAAGACCACTCCCAGAACCACCATGACAAAGATAACCACCGTTGCCCGGTGGTCACCGGTAAGAAAGGAAAGGACTCCCAGTGCCACCAGCAACAAGACCAGCGGATTCCTGACGTTGCCCAAAAGGCGCATCAGGCCCGATTGGCGTTTCTGCCGTACGATCTCGTTGGGGCCAACCTGCTTCAAGCGGGAATTGGCTTCGGCCTCGCTCAGACCGACGAGCCGAGAATCGAGCTGCTTCAAGACGATATCGACGTTGACACGAGCCCTTTTGAGCAGTTCCGCAACATCGAGTGCGCCGCTCCCAGCGGGGCTGCCAGATGGATGCTGAACGGTACTCTGTGTCTTCTGGGAAGCTTCCATTGGTTTCCATCCACCCAAATCGCACCGTCCAGCGACGCATGAAGAACACAGGACGCGAGCCGCTTAGCGGCAGACAAAGGGGCGGACGATAATGGCCACCCCCCTGAGCTTGTTCACGTCCCGTTATTCGCTTGCCTTCTGGCTCTATTTTTTGTCCATCGCGGTGCCGGCTTTCTCGACCTTGTTGCCGGACTCTTCCATCGCGTTGGCCGCCTTCTGCGTCTTCTTGGCGTGCTCCTTGTGGGTCTTCGCGGACTCTTCCATCCTTTCGCCCTTGGCCTTTTCCGCAGCTCCGGCACGGTCCATTCGCGCCCCCTCGGCCGCGGTGTTGTCGTTCTTCTTCAGCACCTTGGCGTCTTTCTGCATCTGTCCGCCCTTGACCTCCTTGGACTCGCCCACGGCGGCCTTCTTCTCCGCTGCCTTCTTCTCGTGCACGGCCTTCTGCTCCTGGACATTGCCCTTCGCTTCCATGGCATTGCCCTCCTTCTGGACCGTATTCTCGGCGGCGTTTCCGGTGCCGGTCATGGCCAGCAGTGCCGACATCGAAGCTCCCAGCAGAAGAGTCTGAATTTGCATTTGGTCTCCTTGTTGTGGTTGCGTCGCGGGCCGACTAGGCGAACCCGGCGAACTTGCCGACCGGAGAAGCAAAGAAGAAGCCAACACGGGCGAAGAGGAATCGTCCCGGAAACTCGTCGGCCTGGCGTGCTTCAGCTGGCTTGTCCAACCTTGGGTCAGTCACGATGATTGGATCGGTCTATCAAGATGATGGATGCGGGGTGTGCCGGCAGTTGCTCGCGGTCATTCCTGACAGAGGTTCCAGCCTGACTCGAGATGGAGCGCATCCACAGACCCGAAGCATGCATTTCACCGGGGCGGGGCGTAGATGCTGCGGCTTCTCACGCAGAGCAATGGCCCCCTCGGAGAAAGCCCGAAAAGGAGGGCAAAATCATGAACACCAGTACCCTGATCGTCTTGGTCGTCCTAGGAGTCCTTCTCTTTGGCGGTGGCGGCGGCTACTACTGGAGAAGTCGACGCTAGAACACTCCCCGGTTCGTCGCGCGTAGCGTGCGCAATTCGCACGATTTCCAGAGCGATATTCTCGGGTGAAAGGACAAAATCTATGCACCCGCTTGCTATTGCGCTCTCAGGCATGTCTGGCTGCCCTGCTGTATCGAGCCTCTGCGCGATGGTAATGCCCCCCACCTCCTTAATTCCACGCAGCGCTGCTGCCCCATCACCATCATAGCCAGAGACAATGACAGCGATGAGTTTGCCGCCCCAGTGCTGCGTTAGGGACCGCAGAAAGACCGTGATCACATCGGGCCATCCTCTGGGCTTTGAAATCGGCATCAGATGGAACTCTCCGTCACGAACGTGCAAATCACGCTGTGCCGGA
>PNBO01000218.1 GCA_003136095.1 Myxococcales bacterium | reverse complement strand
GCGGCGCGGCCGGCGGCGCGGGCGGGAACACGACGAGCGCCACGGGTGGGAGAACGGGCACGGGCGGCAAGGCGACGGGGGGCGCAGGCGGACAGGGCGGCACGATCGACGGCGGAACCGTGAGCGCCGGGAATCCCTACGGCTCGTGCAGCAGCGGCGTTCCCGCGCGGGGCCAACCCGTCGACACTTCCACTCCCGCGACCAAGATAGGAACCGGCTCCCCGGACACTTGCGACTTCGCCCAGCTTCAGGCCGCCGCGACCAAGGGCGGCATCATCACCTTCGACTGCGGGGCCAGCCCGTATACCTTTGCCGTCACCGCAACCCTCAACCTCCCGACCAACAAGAACACCGTCATCGACGGGGGCAACAAGATCACGCTTGACGGCGGCGGGGCCGTGCAGATCCTGAGATTCGATAGTCCGGACTGGCAGAAGAACACCAACGGTCTGACCCTCCAGCACATCACGCTCATCAACGGCAAAACCACGCCCACCCAGGCCATCCCCACGGCGCCAGCGCCCTGCTCGCAGGGATGGGACGACGGCGAGGGCGGCGCCGTCTACATGCGCGACGGCAACCTCACGGTGATCGATTCGATCTTCATGAACAATCAGGCGGCGCCGCTCGGGCCCGATACGGGTGGCGGCGCCATCTACATCAACGGCAGCTTGAACGGCGTGCTCATCGTAGGCAGCACCTTCACCGGCAACCAGGCCAGCAACGCCGGCGCGGTCGGCTGCCTGTTCGCCGAGCTCGACGTCTACAACAGCCTCTTCCAGAACAACCAGGCCATCGGCCACGATAACAACGGCGACGACGCGACCAAGTGTTCCGTCATCAACAACGGCCAGAACGAGACCGGCTCCGGCGGCAACGGCGGCGCCCTCTACAGCGACGGCAACTCGATGAACATCACCCTGTGCGGCGACGCCATCCTCAAGAACAGCGCTGGTGTGAACGCCTTCGGCGGCGGCCTCTTCTTCACCAGCAACAACTGGAACACGGCTCAAGGTGGGACGCTCGCCATCGCCGATACGACGATGACGGGAAACACCGGCGGTTCATGGACCCAGGTTCAGTCGGGCAGCGTCACGAATCTCGGCACAGCCGTCGGCACCAACGCCAAGAGCATCACGGTCACCAACTCGACCATCCAGGGCTACCCCTAGCCCGCGTGATTCACGCCGATTCGGTGTCTGGATGGCTTGCCGAAACGTCGGCAGTCGACTCCTGGCAGCGTCCCGGGCTAGTGACAGCCCTGTTGTTGTCCAGATTGTTGCCCGGTCTTGGGTTGACACGACGAGGCCGCGGGCAGCCAATAGCAATAGCTACTTCCAATGTCGCCCACTTGCCCGCAGGCCAGGGAGCCGTTCAAAGAATAGGTGACGGGAGTTACGGCGCCGCAAGCGTTGATATCCAGACCGGTACAGCTTGGTGGTGTGAACGTATCGGCATATTGCTTGACAACATACCCATCGCAGTCCCAATCCCAACTTCCATTGGGCGAAGCAGTGAGGTGCCAGGCGTTGGCGACCCCTATTCCAGGAACGGCTGGATTGCATACTTGTGAACTCCCACTGCACGCCGTGTTGCCACCGCTCGCACAGGCTCCAAGCCCTGTCCCAACATTGCAGCTCGCGACGGGAACGTTGTCGGGGGTGCCGTCACAATCATCGTCTGTACCCGGATTGGCGCATGTCTCGGTGCCCTTGGCTGTCGACTGGGTGCAGGTTCCCCACGAGCTGGACGATTTGTCGCCCGCCACGGCACACGCCTGCGTACCGGCTGAGCAAATGCCGAGGAGCCCGGTCGAGCAAGATCGGGTAGCGCCAGCCCCAGAACACTGGCAGAAACTCGATTCTGTGTTGTCCGCCTGCCCGTTGCAGTCGTTGTCGTTGCTCGATGTGCAATCGCGTGAGCCCATGGCGACGTTCTGAGCACAGGCACCGAAACCAACGCTTTGGTGGTCCGCGGCGAGTTGGCAGGTCTGGGTGCCCGCCTTGCAGATCCCTAGACCTGCCGTGCTGCATGCCTGGCTGTTGCCCACGATGCACGTCTTGCACGGGGCTTCCTGGTTGTCCGCGGTTCCGTTGCAGTCATTGTCCATGCTCGACGTACAGTCCCGACTCCCACAGCTTCCGGCTGCGCCGCCGGTCCCCGTCGCGCCACCGACTGCGGTCCCGCCCCCGGTCCCCGTCGCACCTCCGGTTCCGATCGTACCGCCGGCTCCAGCGCTGCCATCAATTCCACCGACTGGAGTCGGAGCATCCGAAGTGGTCTCGAACCGCGGCGGGTCCGCGGGCGCATCGGCCACGTACGAATCTGAGGAATCTGGCAAAACCTGCGGAATGTCCGCGGGTGCGTCGTTCATTGGACCATCGACGACGATGCCGGTGTCGATGCTGCGTGGCCCGCCATCCGTGACGCCGCCGTCGAGCAAGGTGACAGCGTCGCCGCCGCGCGCTCCATCAGGCGACGTTGTGCCATCGTTGGAATCCGCGGTGTCGAAGTCGCCACCGTCCAGGGTCAGATCCGCCTTCTTCTTGCATCCACCAGGTTTGCTTGAATCTGCACAGACGTAGCCGGCCGGGCAGTTGTCGTCGGTTACGCAGTAGATGGTCCCGACGTCTGACCCACTGAAACAGCCAGCAAGAAGCAAGACCGCCAGCGCCGCCACGGGGAACCCGCGGAAGCACGGCGAGCACCCGCCTGAGACTTCGCGTGTCACTAGAAGGCTCCTTTCAAGACCGCTCCGGCTTCCCCAGGTGTGAACGCAGGTAGAACCGCGACGGTCGCGGAAGTGCTTGCACCGGATCTCCGACCGAAGAGATAGAGAACAGCGCCGGTTGCGACACATGCCGCGCCCACGCCATAGCCGACCCAAGCGAGCGCTTCGTAGGTCTTCCGATCTGATTCCTTGCTTTGCGTGTAGCCACCGCGGTCTTTATAGCTGCCGGCGATGTTGTTCGCCTTCAGGTTGAGAACGACACCTGCCAAGAGGGCAGCGCCACCGACCCCTGCCGTCACGATCCCCACAGCCCGTATCCTCGATCCAGATTCAGCCACGGGCTGCGGATTCGTCTGCTCGAGGATCGAGGGCGGACGCGGCTGGGCGACCGCTGGGGCCGGTGCCGGTGCTTGAATGACTGCCGGTCCAGGCACCGGGACTGGCGAGGGTGCATCGGGCGCGGGCGGGCCATTTCGTTTCGCGAGCTGGTCCTGGCAATCCGCGATGTGCTTCCGAGCTTCCGCCTGGTCGGCTTCGCTCAAATCCGTGGTTACGCGCAGATACTCCTGGAAGCGAAAGACGGCATCCTCGAAGCGTCCGTTCTGTTCGAGGCAGCGGCCTTGGTTATAGATGTAAGTGGTATCTCTTGTGTCCAAGAAGAGGTCGGAAAGGATGGACACGCCCTTGGCGTAGTCACCGGCAAGACATGCCTTCCTTGCCGCGCGCTGTCTTTGTGTATCTTTGCCACCGGCCTGTGCTGACGTGGCTGCCAGCAACGAAGAGACGACCAAGAACCAAAATTTCCAACTATGCATGGTTTCAGCTTTCGCAAGAGGCCAAGGGTGAATGTCTAACTCGCCTCTCGGCCTTCGACTATCGGATCAAGGGGCGCTCCTGGCAAGCTCCTTCGAGGAGGGCCGTCGGATGGGAAATGCTCCGTCATCAACAACGAGACTGGATCGGTCGGGAACGGCGACGCGCTCTACAGCGACGGCGTGGCCGGCGGGACAACGGCGCAGCCCATCATCACGAACATCGTCGTCTGCGGTAGCGCCATCCTCAACAACGCCGCCGGGGTCAAGGCGTTGGCGGCGGCCTCTTCTTCACCAGCAACGACTTCGGCGGAACCCTCTCCATCGCCGACACGACCATGACGGGGAACACCGGCGGCCACTGGACCAGCGTATCCACCGGCAGCGTCACCAACGCGGGCACCGCGGTCGGCACCAACGCCAAGAGCATCACCATCACGAATTCGACCATCCAGGGCGTCCCGTAAGCGCACCGACCAGACGGTCCCAGATCGCGACCCGCAATATCTTTCTTCCGGCTGCACCAACGGCATAGTACAAAATGCCGTGGGCGCGCGATGCCCACGGCAGCGGCATGAAGAAGTCACGCATACTCATCCTGTTCGACACCGATGCGGATCCGCCGGCGGGGCAGGACTACTCGCGCCAGATCGAATCGGCGGACGAGGCGGAGTTCGACGTGGCCCGCGCGCTGCGGGCCCAGGGCCACGAGGTGCGCCTGTTCGGCTTCCGCAACGATCTCGACACGCTAATCGCCGGCCTGCGCGCCGAGCCGGTGGATGCGGTGTTCAACCTGTCCGAACGCTTCCGCAACCAGTCGGGCCTGGACTATGGCGTGGCCGCGCTGATGGAGATGCTGGATCTGCCGTACACCGGCGCCTCGGCCGAGGGGCTGATGCTGGCGCGCAACAAGGCGCTCACCAAGATGGTGCTAGCCTACCAGGGGCTGCGCATCCCGCACTTCTTCGTGTGCCCGCTCGGCCAGCCGGTGCAGCGGCCGAGCGACGTGCGCTTCCCACTCATCGTCAAGCCGCTGGACGAGGACGCTTCGGTCGGCATTGCGCAGCGGTCGGTGGTGCACGACGATCCGGCGCTGACCGAGCGGGTGGCCTTCATCCACACGCGCCACAACACCGCGGCCATCGTCGAGGAATTCATCGAAGGCCGCGAGCTGTACGTGGGCGTGATCGGCAACGATCCGCCGCGCGCGCTGCCGCCCATCGAGATGGTGTTCGGCGAGGACACCACCGCGGAGAACCGGATTGCCACCTTCAAGGCCAAGTGGAGCCACAAGTACCGCGAGTCGCACGGCATCCAGAACTGCATCGCCCAGAACCTGTCGAAGGAGCTGAAGGAGCGTATGGCCGAGGTGGCGGTGCGCACCTACCAGGCCGCCGGCCTGCGCGACTACGGCCGCATCGACGTGCGCCTGGCCCACGACGATGAGATCTACATCGTCGAGGCCAACCCGAATCCCTACCTGGCCGACGGCGAGGATCTGGCGTGGGCCGCGGAAGAAGGCGGCCAGCCCTACCCGCAGCTGATCGAGAAGATCGCCGAGCTCGCCGCTTCGCGCGGGCGCAAGGCGTAGCCCCCCAGTTGGTGGGGGCATGGTTGGTTCCTTCCGAGAGGGTCCTCGAAGAACCGATCCATCGCGCCGCTTCCCGCGAAAGCCAAGCCCCCATTCTTGGCACCCAACCTCGGCCGCTTGAGTATGTCACGGCCGGACGTACCAAGACGCTCGCCTCCATGGCCCCTGACAAGACGGATCCGTTCGCCAAGCTGATCGCGTCCTACTGCCGCGGCGCCATGCGCACCGCCTTGCGCGACAAGGGCAACGACTACCTGCACACGCTGAGCTCGACTCCCGCGGCCGCAGCCTTCACGCGCTCGCTGGCCGACGACAAGGGGGAAACAGCGACGACCTTCAAGCGCTGGTTCGACTCTAGGGTGGCGGCAAAGTCCAGGCAGAACGTCAGCGGTAAACTGCTAGAAAACGTCCAGGGCCTGCCTGGCATGGGCGGGTTGGCGCTCAGCGATGTCTTCCATGCCATCCAAGGCCTACTCGACTGGGCCGATCCCGCCGCCTATGCCGCAGCCCGGGCCGTGGTCTCGCGCCTCGATTCGCGGCCAGAGAATCGCAAGGCCGCCGGCGACATCGCCTACCGGCTGCCCGACCTGCGCACGTTCGAGCGGCTGTACCGCAGTCTGGTCGAAGTAGCGACGGGAGTTTCTCCCTCCGCGCAAGTCTACCTTGCGACCTTCACCGGCAACCGCGCGCTACCGGATGCGACCATGGCCCTGCCCCAGCTTGGAACTTGCGATCGCATCCGGTTGCTCGACGGCCGCGTGAAGCTGGGCCTGGCCAAGTTGGCTGCGGCCCTGCGGGACATGGAGGCCGCCGCGAGCGCCAAGGGAGACCCAGCCGGGCTCACCCGTCTGATGGAGCTCTTCGCCGACAACCAACGCCATGCCGACGTCGTGCGCGTGGCGCGCACGTGGCTGGTGGCTCACCCAGATCCGCGTGGGCTCGATGGCGTCACCGTGCGCCAGCATCTCTCCGTTTCCTTGCGCAAGCTGGGCAAGAACCAGGAAGCCCTAGCGGCCATCGAACCGGCGGTGAGCAGCGGACAAGGCGGTGCCATGCACGAGGCCGCGCGCGTGTACGCGGTGATGGCCAAGGCGGAGAAGGCACGAGCCCTGGCCGCGGCGGGCAGTGAACGCTATCCGGGTGCCAGCTCGGCCGCTGGCCATGCCGAGATCGAATGGCTCTTGGGCGAGCCAAGCGAGGCGGCGCGCATTCTGAAAGAGGCGAAGCTCCGCACGCTGGACTATCAGAGCATCGTGGCCCCGGCTTTCGCCGGGGTGTTCGTGCAAGGCATGGCGCACGGGGCCGAGGCAGCTTTTGCCGAGATCCTCAAGGCGGGTCTGGAGCCTGGAGCCTGAAGCCTGGGGTTGCGGGCGAAGCCCGCGCTATGGCCATTCATCAAATCGGTCATCGCGCTACGCCCGCCGTGGTGATGGACACAACGCGGCGATGGAAAGTTACCCGTGTCGTATCCACCGACAGAGCAAGAAAGTACCCGCCGCGTGGCTTCGCGTTGCTATGGGGAATGCTTGACTCGCCCTACGGGCTGACCCAAATTCAATCAAGTTCGCTTGGGTCGCGAACGCCACCGTTGGAGGTGTCTCATGGCATGCGTGCGATTTGCGCTTTTGGGGGCTGGAGTACTTTGTTTGGTTTCGCCTTCGGCGGCCTATGCGGTCGACTGCTTCGTGGACAGCGTCGCCGGCGACGACACCAAGTCGGGCCTCACCGAAGCCGAGGCCGTCGCCAGCCTGGCCAAGATTCCCACGTCATGCACGACCGCCAAGTTCAAGCGCGGCAGTGTGTTCAACATTCCCGCGGGGAGCGGGAAGTACGCGGTCAATCTGTCGGGCGGGAAGCTCAAGACGCTTACCAACTACGGCGACCCGGGTCAGCCGCTGCCTCAATTCAACAAACCGCATCAGACGAGCAGCGGTGCCGTATTCTCCACGTACAGCCAGATCACGATCGACGGGCTCTACATTTCCGGCTCCCGCAGCGATGCGGCCATGTCCAACTTGGCCGACGGTATCTGCATCATGATCGGCGGCGGCAGCGCCTCGCAGCCCAGCGAGATCAAGAACTGCGAGATCTCCCTGTGTGATATCGGCATGATGACCTCGGGCGACTACGTGCAGGTCCATGACAACTACGTACATGACCTATCCATCAGTGTGGACGCGGCCCCTGGAGTCGATCCCAATGCCGTGGGCGGCGCCGAAGGCATCTTCGTCAACAGCTCGCACGTCAGGGTCCATAATAACCGCTTCGTCAATTGCTCCACCGCGGCCCAATGGGTCAGCAACACCAACGGTGGTGGCGTACGATGTGATGGTGGCGCCACCGAGGTGACCGTTAAGTATGCCGGCCTTGTCACGGACGTGGAGATCGATCACAACTACTCGTACAACAGCTGCGGATTCTTCGAAGTATCCAGCATGTTCAATACGGGCTCGGGCGCTTACGTCAAAGGGCAGTTCACCAATTCCGTGTTCCACGACAACGTCATGGTGGACAGCGGCTGGATCTCGCTGCTGCAGGTCAATAACACGAAACTGACCAATGTCCGTTGGGAGAACAACACGATTGTTCATCACGACATGGGCACGACCACGGCCGCCGACGGCACATCCATCAACCTGAACGACTTCGGCAGCTCGGGCATCCAGGCCATCGCCTTCAACAGCACGTCGTCGGGCGTGACCGGCGGCGGCGAAATCAGCGCTGGCGATATCTACTGGACGAACAACCTTTGGTACTTCGACCCGAAAGTCAAACCCTACAACCAGATTGACGTTACCCATCGGGGTAGCGATGCGTTGCTCGCGAATATCACGGTGACGGGTGATATCGTCGTCACGGCCGACCCCGGCTTCAAGGACATCACCTCCAAATCCGACCCAACGGCGTACGATCTCGTCGCGGGCAGCATCGCGATCGACAAGGGAGTCACCGACACCAGTATCACACAGTTCGTCACGACGGACTTCCTCGGCCGGTTGCGTCCGGCAGGTGCCGCGTACGATCTCGGTGCTTTCGAGTACGGCGCAAGCTCGGCGGGCGGTGCGACCGGCAGCGGCGGCGCGACGGGCGCGGGCGGCGTGGCCGGCTCCGGTGGCGCGACGACGCCCCCCGTCACCGGCAACGGGGGCGCTGGGGGCATGACGACCGCACCCCGCACCGGTGGAACCACCGGCACGACGACGGTTCCCGCTGGCAGCGGCGGCGCCAGCGGCACAGGCGGTCGGCCGAGCAGCGGCGGTGTGACCGGCACCGGCGGCAGCACGCCGACTACCTCGACCCCCGCCGGCTCGGGCGGCGCCACGGAGGTCGGCAGCGGTGGTGTCTCCGGCAGTGGCGGCAACACGACCAGCACGCCCGTGACCGCCGGCAATGGCAAGAGCGGTTGCAGCTGCCGTCTCGGCCAAGGGGCGAGCGGCTCGCCGATGTGGCTGGGCCTGATTGGCTTTGCCTGGCTGGCGCTCCGCTGCCGCCGTCACGGCTAGTTCCGCCAGCGCGAATTCGACCCTCGTATCTACGGGCGGCTCAGGCGACCGCGTCTGGTGCCAAAACCCGATCGCACCTCAGCAAGCCGCTTCTCGCTAGTAGAAACTGGGCAGACCACCGAGCCGTTGCCGGCGAGCGATTGGGCCGGTACCAGCGCTGTCCTCAAGATGGCTGTCAATCAGGTGAATGGAAGGGACGAGCTTTTTCACGGCGTTTCCCTGCGTTCCGAGATATTCGGGGAAGAGCCCGCGGCGGTAGCAGGGCGGACGGGGTTCTCGGACCGGAGTCGCGCCCTTCAACTTGGCCATGCTCCTATGCTCTGGGAACCCTTGACCACCGAGACCGGCCAGCGGATAGTCCTTTTCGTGGAGATCGACGCACTTCGGGCCGACCCGAACGAGAAACGCTCTCGCACGATGGCGAGTACCCGTCCTCCTCGACGGCTCGGGGCGGCCCTTGTCGTGCTGCGCATGACCCTAGCGGTGACCGCGATGACTTCTCTTGGCGCGTGTAAACAGCCGTTGGTGGTAGGCGAATACCAGTGCCCTGGGGCTAGCACGGAAGCAGGCAGCTCGCCGAGCGCAACGGACCCGATCTCGGTTCCTTGGTCAACCGGGTTTGAGAACCGATTCTGTGACTACCCGAGTGTTGACGGGCCGGGATACTGCTACGGGTTTCCCCCCGTGTCTGACCGATTCGTCACGTCCCCGGTTCACACCGGGGACTACGCGCTGGAAATCACGATCTTGACTGGCACGGACGCGGGTGCACAGCCTCAGGAGCGATGCGTCAGGCAAGGTGTGCTGCCGACAGCGGCCTACTACGGCGCTTGGTACTATATCCCCGCGACTGCGACCAACGCGGGCTTGTGGAACCTGTTCCATATCCAGGGCGGGAACGCCGACAGGACGTCGATACACGGACTTTGGGACGTCTCGCTGGTCAACGGGGCAAGCGGTGAGCTGCGCGCACATCTGTACGGCTTCTTGGACGGCAGCGCGGGTGATGGCCCGCCCATCCCGATTGCGCAATGGTTTCAGCTCGAGCTCTACCTGAAGCGAGCAAAGGACAAGACTGGTGAGGTTGCCCTTTATCAAGACGGAGCGCAGGTCGTGGACTTCGCGAATCTGATAACTGATGATTCGGATTGGGGTCAGTGGTATGTGGGCAACCTCGCCAGCGCCCTCGACCCGCCCGAGTCCACCGTGTACGTGGATGACGTCACCATTCGTGCAACGCCATAGTGGCATCCGATCGCAACTCTGGCCGAGCACTGCGCTCGGCTGGATAATCATCGGGCTGCTCGTGGCGCTACCGGCGATGGCTGAGCCGCAGCCGCCGATCGACATACGTTGGGAAGCGCCGCCGGGCTGCCCGCAGGAGAGCGACGTGCGCGACCGGATCGAGAAGCTTCTGGGATCCAGTCGACACGACAGCCACCTGCGAGCCGAGGGCACGATCACGCGAATGGACAAACGTTTTCGCCTCAATCTCGTGGTGCGTGCCGGTGACCTCGTTGGAACACGCAGCATCGAATCCAACTCGTGTGAGGATCTCGCCGGCGCTGCGGCGGTGGAGCTTGGCTTGCTGATCCACTCGGCCGAGGTGGCCGGCAAGCCCAACCCTACCGGCACCCAGCCGCCGACTTTTCCGCCCGTCAGCGGATCAGGGCCGTCGGGATCGCGGTCCGACGGAACGGGCGGACATCCGCCGCTGGAGACCAGCGCAGCCAACCCCGCACAGCGAGCGTCAAACGACGTGGAAGTCGAGAGCGAAGCCAAGGAGCCGCCACCTGCCGTGGAGTCGCAACGGAGCTGGCGTGCCTTGGTGCAGGCGCCACTCCTGGCGCTGGGTGTGGGCCCCCTCCCGCGCACGACCACCGGCGGCGGACTCGCGCTCGGCATCGAGCACGCGAAATGGCAGTGGCAGTTGAAAGCGATCTCCTGGCAGCGGCAGAGCGTTCCCGCACCTGACTTCCCTGGGTACGGAGCGGACGTTGCTCGAATCGCTGCGGATCTCTGGGCCTGCCGCGAGCTCCGATCTTCCTGGCTCGGGTTTTCGCCATGCCTCACGGCGGGGATGGAGCGCGTGTCTGCGAGCGGCACTGGGAAGAACATTGCGTCAAGCACGCAACACGCGATTGGAATGACCGCGGGCGCCGGCATCCAGGGGCGTCTCTATCTGGCCAGCTGGCTCAGTCTGCTGGCGGCCGTGGGGGGACAAGTCGAGCTAACCCGTCCCCAGATCTCCATCAAAGGGTTAGGCTCGGTGTACCAATTTTCGCCCGCCGCGCTCACGGTCGCACTCGGCCTTGAGTGGATCTTGTGACGGAAAGCGGAACGGTCTGCCACTGCCTCTACGGATGATGATGACAGGAAGCAATTCAAAGGCTGAGGCTCCCGCCATCCTGCCATACGCAGATCCCGGTCCAGGACTTTCACCCTCTGCCGTGCCTCCGTTCCAAGCCATCTACAAACAATACTTCGACTTCGTATGGTCGTCGGCCAGACACCTCGGTGCGGCAAGAGACGCCATTGACGACGTGGTTCAGGATGTATTCATCGTGATCCATTCCAAGCTTGCCACGCTGCGCAATCCAGAAGCCTTGCGAAGCTGGATCTACGGCATCGTACGCCGTACGGTGAGTGACTACCGGCGGTCCAGCCGGACAAGGGACGCCGCAGGCGCGAGACTCGGCGCCGAGCTCAAGGCAACTCGGCCGTCGCAACCTTCGCCTCTCGATGTGGCCGAGAGGAATGCCGATCTGGACCTGCTGGAGAGCGTCCTGGCAGAGCTCGACGAGCCGAAACGAGAGGTCTTCGTGATGGTAGAGGTTCTCGAAATGACCGTGCCGGAAGTGGTTCAATCGCTCGAAATTCCCCTAAATACAGCTTATTCGAGGCTTCGGATGGCGAGACAATCCTTCGAGGATGCCCTCGCCAGGCATGAAGCGCGTGACGAGGAGAAACGGCGGCCATGTCCAACTTGAGTCCCAAAGGTCGTGATCTTGTCCGTGCCGGACAGCGTGCTTTCCAGGCGACCGATGCGGACCGCGCGCGACTCACGAGCGCACTGCGTGCCCGGCTGGGCGACGCTGCGCTGCCGCCCGACATGGGCCAGGTGGTGAGCACGGCCGCCGCGGGCCACGCGCTCTGGCCGCTCATTTCGACGGTCGTGCTCGGCGTCGGCATCCTCGGCGGAGCCCTATTCTTCGCCGCGCGGCACCAAGGGGTGGGCCGGGACAATCCACCAGAGCCGAATGTTGCGCCGGTTGCCGCGACGACGCCGGTGATCGATCCTGTGGCGACTCCTTCTGCCGAGCAACCAGCGAGCCCCGCTGCGACACCGACTGCACCTGCTCCTCCCGCGCTGCCCGCGACCTCGGCTCACCGCCCGCAGGATTCGTTGGCTGCCGAGGTCGCGATCCTCTCGCGTGCCACCCGTGATCTGCGCGCGGGCCGCCCCGCGGAGGCTCTCAAGGCACTCGACGAGTATCGCCGCAAGTTTCCCAAGGGTCTGCTCAGCGAGGAGCACCGCGCAGCCAGAGCGCAGGCGCTGTGCGCTTTGGGGCGATTCGATGAGGCGAATGCAAAGCTGGCGGAGCTTACGCCGAAATCTCCGCTGGCGGCACGGGCCAAGCAGTTCTGCGACGCGAAGCTAGTGGCCCGCTGAGGGCTGCCCGCTAGCCCGCACCTTCCCCTCGCGGAAGGTCACTCACCCGCCGAATCGGCGAAACGGAAACGCGACACACCCGCCACTGCACTGGCGATGAAGTTCCTCTGCAGAGTGGCCTCAAACAGGTTTGCTGCTCCGCCCCCACAGGGACGCGGGCAGGCATGACCCGGCCCCGCAAGACGGCCAAGAAGTGCTGCGAATCAACGCGCCACCGCGCAATCTTGCAGCCATTGCTGGATCCGGCAATCCTCTCGTCGGTAGCCGGTTCGGCAACCACTTGTCGTGACAAGAACGTCCTTCCTCGGACAATTGCAACGGGAGAGTTTCAATCGGTTCGTACGTCCCACACGCGTACGGTTCGAAACCAATTCGGGGCGTTGCCGGGCAACTCGGATGCCTTCCGACGCCAGCGCCAGGGAGATAGTCGCATGTCCACCAAGTATTCATGTCCGCAGTCGCCGCCGTCAGCTCCAGTCTCTCTGCTCCAGGGCAAGAGCTCCCCGGCCGGTGACGGCCGTACCAAGGTTCGACCGTCGCTTTTCGTTGCCGTGTTTTCACTCGCAACGGCGTTCAGTCACCCTGTCCTTGCCGCGCAAACGGACATTACCATCTCGACGGCGGCACCGCCGGCAACGCCGCGCATCCTCGGCGCAGCGGTTATCGGTGCAACGCCCGGGAGCCCGTTCCTCTACACGATTTCCGCAACCGGGCAGGCACCTCTGACCTTCACGGCCACGGGGTTGCCTGCCGGGCTGTCGATTGCGGCAAGCGCGGGAACGATTTCGGGTACGACGCCAGCGGCCGGGTCCTATCCCATCAACGTGACCGTCAGCAACAGCTCGGGAAGCGCGACCGGTACGTTGACGCTGACATCGGGTTCGACGCTGGCGCTGACCCCGCCCATGGGCTGGAACAGCTATGATTCTTTTGACGCGAATGTGAAGGAGAGTGATGTGAAGGCCGCGGCCGATGCGATGAAGACGCTGCTTCAACCATACGGCTGGAACACGGTGGTGATTGACTATCGCTGGTATGACCCGGAGGACGTCATCGATGCAAACGGCCGGTACCTGCCCTCGACGTCCAAATACCCGTCTGCGACCGGCAGCGATGGATTCAAGTCGGTCGCCTCCTACGTGCATTCCCAGGGGCTGAGCTTCGGCATTCATCTCATGCGCGGTATTCCGCGCACGGCGGTTACCAAGAATACCCCCATCGCCAACTCGACCTACACGGCGTCGCAGGCAGGGAACACCGGCGACACCTGCTCGTGGGATAGTCACATGTATGGTGTCAACGGCGACACGGACGCCGGCAAGGCTTGGTACGACTCGATCTACCAGCAGTACGCCGACTGGGGCGTCGATTTCGCGAAGGTGGACGATATGATGAACCCGTACGGGGGCAACGTCCTGCACACGTCCGAGGTCCAGGCGGTCCACAATTCGATTGGCAAGACCGGCCGCTCGATGATCCTCAGCCTGTCGCCCGGTCCCAACCAGACAAAGGATGTGGCTGTCCTCAACGCCAACGCCAACATGTGGCGGCAGGTGAACGACTTCTGGGACACAAACGGCCTGAGCTCGATATCGGATGAGTTCACTGCGGCACTCAACTGGTCGAAGACCAGCGGCATCACGCCCGGCCACTGGCCGGACGCCGACATGTTGCCGCTCGGCACTATCGGGACCCGCGCGTGTGCCTTCAGCCACAACCAGCAGGTGACCGTAATGACGCTGTGGTCAATCATGCCGTCGCCGCTCATCTTCGGCGGCCAGATGACCAAGCTCAGCGGCGACAGCTGGACTCTCGCTCTCCTCACAAACGAAGAGGTGCTTGCGGTCAATCAGGACGCCCTGGGCGCCCGTGGAAAACAGATCACGGCTTCGGGCAGCACCGAGGTGTGGGCGAGGGATCTGTCTGGCGGAAGGAAGGCGGTCGCACTGTTCAACCGCGACACGCAGGACGCCACCATGTCCATCACGTTCGCGCAGCTTGGCATGTCCGGAACCCTCACTGTCCGCGACCTCTGGCACCGGGCTGACGTAGCCGGCACGACGACGGGGATCTCGGTCAACGTGCCACACGAGGGCGCCCTCATGTACACGGTGTCGCCGCCCGGAGGCACGGGAGGCGCCGGCGGCGCCGGCGGCACGGGCGCTGGAGGTGCTGCTGGCGCCGGTGGCGCATCTGGCAGCGGCGGCACGAACGGTCGAGATGCCGGAACCTCCGATGCGCCCGCCTCTGGCAGCGGGGGAGCCGGTGGCGCGTCGAGCACCGGCGGCAATACCGGCGGCCGAACGGGCACCGGCGGGACCGTCGGTTCGGATGCCGGAGTTGAGGTTCGAGATGGTGCAAGCGTGGGCGGCTCCGGTGGGACGGGCGGCGTTTCCGGCCCGGGTGGTGCGAGCGGGCAGAATGGCACTGGCGGTGCCTCGGCCAAGAGTGGCAGTGGGGGCGTCGCTGGTGGCGCGGGCGGAGCGGGTGCCGGCGGGAGCGGCGGGACGAGCGCTGGAGCGGGCGGAACGCCGGGCGGTACGGGAGGGGCCAATTCCGGTGCTGGCGGAGGCGGGAGTGGCGGCGTTTCCGGTGCGACTGGATCGTCGCATGGTGGCTCGACCGGCGCCGGCAACGAGAGCAAATCCACGGGGTGCTCTTGCGATATCGGTCGGCCCTCGATGGGACCTGGGGCGCTAGGACTGTTCATTCTCCTGATGATGCGCGCATTCCGTCGGGCCAAGGTGCGGCGCGGTGGTGTTGGCTGAGTCCGAGATCGACCGACGAAGGAGGACAGCGCTCCCTCAACCTGACCACCGGGCACAGCAGCTATCCCTGCTGCGTGCGCAGAAATTCCACCCCGATAGCCTGGGCGCTGCATGTGCAGCTCTCACAGACCGCAGCGTGTCAACTACCCCCCGAAATATCCCCTTTGCCTAACGGAATTTGACTTATCCTCCCACTGCTTGACACGAATTCTCTTCTCCGGAGGTGTGCATGCGCGTAGGTCGATTCCAGATGGTTGCCCCTTCCCTTCTTCTTGCTTTCCTAACTGCAGGCTCTGCACGAACACGAGCGTGTGGATGGTCCAGCAGAAGATGATGCCCGAGTAGGCGTCCAGAATTTCGCTTTGGATCCAGCCATGACAAGCAAGCATCTCCAGCCGTATCGATGGTTTGCGGCGCTCGCCGTTTTCCCAATGTTGCTCACCTTGGGAGGCGCCGTGGCGCTTGCCAAACCCGCGGCGAAGGCAGCGACGAAACACACCCCGGCAGCCGCGGAAGACAGTGGCTCGATCGACGCCCCCCCTACGCCACCGACGCCCGAGGACACTCCGTCGCCTGGGCCGGCCGATTCTCCCGCCGAAACGTCCGCGGAGGTCACGGCGGCCAGCTCGGCCTCGACTGCAACCTCGACGTCGGCATCGACCGCGACGGAAGTTGCCGAGCCCATCAAGCTCAAGGGCCAGGCGGAGGCGTTGCCCGACGGGGAGCGCCCGTTCGCGGAGCCGCCGGCACCGCCCCCGCCCGATGTCGAACCGATTCCCGCCACGGGACTGACCGGTGGTGGGGCGCCCGCGACGCAGACTCCTGCCCCCGCCGTCGTGCACTTGGGACCCGAGTCGTTCCCCGGTCGTTTGCGCGGTCTTTACGGTGGGTCGCTGTGGCTCGAGCCATCCTTCGACGGCCTGCAGTGGCCGTACCTGGCCCACACCGGCGTTGGCGTCTCCGGTAGTTTCTGGGTCGACAGCGGGTACGAAAAGATCAAGCGCGACCTAGAAGGATTTCGGAGCTCGAGCATGTACTTTCAGCAGGGTCGCGGGGTATTGCGCGTGACGCCCACCTATGTCCGCGGCCGCTTCTTCGTCCAGGGCCAGGCCGAATTGGTGGGCAATCTCTGCCAGGCGACGAACAGCGGCGTCGCGATGAAGCCGGATGCGAACACCGTGTGCATGAGCGCAGGTACCTTCAGCACCGACGATCTTTGGATTCGAGTGGGTCACTGGAATATCTGGGACCTGAAGGTCGGTCGCTTCGAGGGTTGGGAGATCTATCACCTGGGCATGGGGATGGACCCCTACACTCTCGAGCGCATGGGGGCTGGCATGTTTGGTCTGGACACCAACACCAACGTTAACCAGACCAGCCCGCAGTTGGAGGCGCCTTCCTTGTACGGCGTGAACTACCTGCACGACCGGCCCACCGACGGCCTGGGCGTGGGCTACGCCGCCCTGCACGCATACGCAACCCAATGGCTGCGATTCGAGGGACTTCTAAAGCTGGGCACCGACAACTACCGAAACGATGTAACCTCTACGGGCATTACCGCTACGGGCAATCCCGCCTCCACCTACTTCGGCGAGCGCCTGACCGCGATCCTCGACGTCGGTTCGTCCGAGTTCAAGTTCAAGCTCAAGATTGGCGGGGAATACCAGACGCGCACCCCCATTACGCAGGACGTTGCGACCGCGCCCGGCAGCGCGCAAGCGTCTACAAAGGATCCAGTGGAAGAGACCATCCAGGAAGGCGTCGGCGCCTCCGTGCAGTTCGTAATCTATCCCTTCATCGAATTCGGCTTGAACGGGGCAATCGGCCGTCAGGTATACACGAACCCCTCCGGGAACAGCAGCGTCGGCCCGGGATACGAAGCCGCCCTGCCCAGGAACTACACGACGAAGAGCGCGGGCGGATTCGCCAATCTGAGGTTGGCTGACCTATGGATGGCGGGCTTGGGCCTCAACTGGACCCAGCAGTCGGACTTGTACTACGCGCCGCTCAGCAACGGCGGCAACAGCACCGCACCCGATTACACCTCTCATCTGCAAGCCTTCGCCGCCCTTCAATATCTGCTAGGGGGACAGCTCTTCATCAAGGCCGTGTTTGGCTATGCGAAAGCGTATTACCAGGCAAGCGATCCCGACGCCCTTGTGTGGAACAATTACATGTACAGCGGCCGCATCCGTTTGATGTATCTGTATTGACGAAGGCGGCGCCGAGCTGGGTTGAACGGCTGGCGGAAAAAGCGCTCGCTGCTCGCGGGCTCGCGCACCAGCGCGCGGAGCTTCACCGGACCGGCGCAGACGGGGCGGCGGTCGACGTCAAGGACGAAGGTCAGGCACGTTGAGCCACGGCGCATCATGGGTGCAGGCACATTATCGCGGATCCGGGAGACGGAATTCGATCGTTCCTCCCACTGCTCAATACCATGATCAACTCGAAGCCTGCCTTGTCGGCTGTTGTCGCGCTGTCGGCCCTCATTGGATGCGGCGCGCCCAATCGATCGGACGGTACTTCGCCGACGGGCGGAACCACGGGCACGGGCGGCGGCCCGGCCTCGGGTGGCAGTGGCGGAGACTCGGGCGGAACCGGGAGCGGCGGCATCGTGAGCTCGGGCGGCGCAGGCGGCCAAGGCGGCTCGGGTGGGACAACGGCGGCCACGGCCGCCGGGGGCGCGGGCGGCGCGACAGGATTGGGCGGATCCACGGGCAGCGGCGGCGGAACCGGATCCGGGGGATCCACCGCTCGCGGTGGCGCGACAGGATCGGGCGGGGCCACCAACTCGGGTGGGGCCACCGGGGCAGGCGGAGCGACCGGCTCGGGCGGTACCACGGGGTCGGCCGGAGCGATGGGTCGCGGGGGTGCGACCGGCTCGGGCGGTACCACGGGGTCGGCCGGAGCGACGGGTCGCGGGGGTGCGACCGGCTCGGGCGGTACCACGGGGTCGGCCGGTGCCACGGGGTCAGGCGGGGCGACCAGCTCGGGCGGAACCGCCGGCTCGACCGGGACAGGCCCGCAGGAACCTTGCGACATCTACGCTGCCGCCGGCACGCCCTGCGCGGCGGCTCACAGCACGGTTCGCGCGCTCTACGCGGCGTACAGCGGACCCCTCTACCAGGTCAGGAAATCGGGCGGTACTCAGGACGTCCCGGTCCTCGCCCCTGGAGGCTTCGTCGACATATCCAAGCAAGACTCGTTCTGCAACGGCACGACGTGCACCATCTCGATCATCTACGACCAGTCCCCGAACAAGAACGATCTCACCAAATCGCCGGCTGCGTTGTGGTTGCCGAATGGCGGTAACGAAGCAAAAGCCACTGACGGAAAGGTCACGGTGGGTGGTCATACCGCCTACGGTATCTACGTCAACGGCTCCTCAACCAACGTCGCCTACCGGAACAACGCCGCCAAGGGGCTGGCAAAGGGCGACTCTGCAGAGGCCATGTACTGGGTGGTGGACGGAACCCGTTACAGCCAATGGTGCTGCTTCGATTACGGCAATGCAGAGTCGGATGGAAAAGACGACGGCAATGCCACCATGGAGTGCCTCTACTTCGGAAATTCCACGCAGTATGGCTCCCATGGCGCTGGCAGCGGCCCATGGCTCTTGGCGGATCTCGAAAACGGCATGTTTGCGGGAGACTCGGGGAGCGAATCGACAACAGTGCCAGGTAACACCTCCATCACCGGATGGTCCTACGTAACGGCCATACTCAAGGGTCCCTCTGGGAACTCGTTTGGGCTCAAGGCCGGCAATGCGCAGTCCGGCACCCTCCAGACCAAGTGGAACGGGGCACGTCCACCCGGCTACAGTCCCAAGAAATTGCAAGGCTCCATCATCCTGGGAACAGGTGGCGACGGTAGTAACAACGGCGTGGGAACCTTCTTCGAAGGAGCCATAACAACCGGCAATCCGCCGGATGCCACCGACGACCTCGTGCAGGCGAACGTCGTCGCTGCGGGGTACGGAAAATAGCACTCCTGCGAGGGATCGGACGAGGGCGCGTGACCGGTTTGAACGCCTTCGCGAGCGCGTAGCGGAGGTCAAGGCGACCCGCTTCATGGGACCGGCGCACAAGGGGAGGCGCCCTGCGGCAAGGCCGAAGACCAGGCGCATGAGGTCACAGCGCGTCAATGGTGCAAGCACATTGTCGCGAATCTACGAGACAGAATTCGACCGCTCCTCCCACTGCTCAATATTATGATGAGTTCGAAGCTTGCTTTATCGGGTGTTGTCGCGCTGTCGGCCCTCATTGGATGCGGCACACCTGATAGATCGAACGGAACTTCGCCAAACGGCGGAACCATGGGTACGGGCGGCGGCCCGGCATCGGGTGGCAGTGGCGGAGGCTCGGGCGGAACCGGGAGCGGCGGCATCACGAGCTCGGGCGGCGCAAGCGGCCAAGGCGGCTCGGGTGGGACAACGACGGCCACGGGCGTCGGGGGCTCGGCCGGCGTGACAGGATTGGGCGGGGCCACGAGCCGCGGCGGCGCAACCGGGTCCGGTGGATCCACGGGGCCGGGCGGCGCGGGTGGGGTCGGCGGCGCGACCGGCTCGGGCGGCGCCGCGGGC
>PNBO01000149.1:31615-37714 GCA_003136095.1 Myxococcales bacterium | reverse complement strand
TGGCCCTGCAGAGCAAGGGCCACGTGGTCGGGTTCCTGGGCGACGGCATCAACGACGCCCCCGGGCTACGCGCCGCCGACGTCGGCGTTTCCGTGGATTCCGCCGTCGACATCGCCAAGGAATCCGCCGACCTGGTGCTGCTCGAAAAGAGCCTGCTCGTGCTTGGCGACGGCGTGCTCGAGGGGCGCAAGGTCTTCTCCAACATTCTCAAGTACATTCGCATGGGGGCCAGCTCGAGCTTTGGCAACATGCTGTCCGTGGTCGGCGCCAGCGCCTTCCTGCCCTTCGTGCCCATGGCGCCCATCCAAATCCTGACCAACAACCTGCTCTACGACTTCTCTCAGGTACCGATCCCGGCCGACAACGTCGATCCCGAACAGACGGCGCGGCCGCGGCCATGGTCGATGAACGACATCACGAAGTTCATTCTGCTCATCGGCCCGTGCAGCTCGGTGTTCGACTACACGACGTATCTGCTCATGTACTTCGTGTTCGGGGCCAACCATCCCGACCACGCCGCGCTCTTCCAGACCGGCTGGTTCGTCGAGTCGCTCATCACGCAAACCCTCATCATCCACGTCATCCGCACCAACAAGATGCCGCTCGTGCAAAGCCGGGCGAGTTGGCCAATGGGCCTGACCACGCTGGCGGTGATTGCCGCCGGTCTCTACCTGCCGTTCTCGCCCATTGCCGGCGCGCTGGGCTTCACGCCCTTGCCCGCTCTCTACTGGCCCTTCCTGCTTGTCACGGTGGGCTGCTACGTGGCGCTCACCCAAGTCGTGAAGACCTGGCTCCTCAAGAAAGCTTGGAGTTAGGGTCGCTGGTAGCCGATTACCGCCGCGTGATCCGGGAGAGCGACGCTCGGTCTCGGCGAGCGGACGGCTGCAACGGGTGAAGGACATGTCCCGCCCGCCGGACGAGTGCCAACGGCCGCGCTGCGCGCGTCCATGGCATTCTCGGTCGTCGCTTGGCATCCGGCCGCGGACGGCCGGAGCAGCTCCTCACGCCGGCGGTCGTGACATGTCCTTCACCCTGCGCGCCGTCCGGTCCGTGCAGGGGCTAGCACGTGGCACACTAGGTTCTGAAGTCGTCCGGGTGACCACAACTTCATTCGCAGGAGCAAGCTCGGCGCGCGGGCGGGGTGGGGACGATTCTGAGGCGGCGTAGAACTCGCGCACCGAGCGTCCGCNNGGCCGGCGACCAGCAAACGCGTGGGGCTCGGCGGGCTTTGCCCGACGAGTCCCGTCGCGGGAGGGCATGGGAACCCTCTTAGGGTTCCCATCAGAACGCTGGTCGCGGGAGGCCCCAGCAGCCGAGCGTGCCATGGACGCGCGTAGCGCGGCCGTTGGCATGCGGCCGCCGAGGGGTCGTCCCCACCCCGCCCGAGGAAGCCGAGCGCCGCTCTCCCGCATGGCTGAGTAACGCGCAGGCGGGCGCGGGGATAATCGAAGGACTATGCGATCAGGCTGGTGAGCACCAGGGCACCGGTGCCGTCGCAGGCGAGGTGCAAGCGGGCGCCGCGGTGAATGTGGCCGGCCACGATTTCGGCCGCCAGCGGCCCCTCGACCAGACGTTCGAAGGCCCGACGCAAGGGGCGGGCGCCCAGGCTGCGGTCGGTCTCGACGCGCAGCACACGGTTGATGATGCTGTCGTCGATCGCGAAGGCGATGCCGCGCTCGCTCTGCAGGCGCTGGCTGGAGTCCAGGGCGATGCGGCCGACGATGGCGGCCAACTCCTTCTCGGACAGGGGGCCGTAGCACAGCACTTCGTCGATACGGTTCCACAGTTCCGGCGGCAGGCGGCTGCGGGCCAACGCCACGATGGTGCTGGTGGCGGGGGTGCGTGTTCGGCGGTAGCAGTCGCTGCCCAGGTTGGACGTCATGACCACCGCCGCGGAGGAGAAGTCCACCACGCGGCCGCGGCCATCGGTCAGACGGCCATCCTCGAGGACCTGGAGGAGGACGAGCAAGACGTCACGATGGGCCTTTTCTAGCTCGTCGAGCAGGACCACGGCGGCGGGCCGCCGGCGGATGGCCTCGGTCAACTGGCCACCCTCTTCGTGGGCGACGTAGCCGGGGGGCGAGCCGATGAGGCGCGCGATGGCGTGGGGCTCGCTGTACTCCGAAAGATCGATACGCACGAGGGCTGTCTGGCCGTCGAATAGCGCCTCGGCGATGGCGCGCGCGGTTTCGGTTTTGCCCACGCCGGTGGGCCCGAGCAGAAGAAGCGAGGCGAGGGGGCGGTGACCGCGAAAGCCGGCGTAGCTCCGGCGCAGTACGGAGGCGATGCGACTTCGGGCCTCAGGGTGGCCGATCACGCGTTGGGCGAGGCGATCATCGAGGGCGCGAAAACGTTCGTCGTCGTCGCGCAGAAGCTCCTTGGCGGGCACGCCCGAGGCGTCGCCGACCACGGCCGCGATGTCTTGCGCCGAGATCTCGGCTTGCGCGAGGCGCTGGGCGCGGGCCAGCGCGACCTCGGCGATGGACAACGCCCGGCCCGGTTGCGCGCGTTCGCTGGGATAGCGGGGGGAGAGCCGCAGGAGGGCGGAGGCGACGTCGGCGGAAAAGCCCAGGCCAGCACCGGCCGCGAGCGCGTCGAGACCGGCCTCGACCATGTCGAGGAGGGTGGCCGGTTCGGGTGGCGTGAGCAGCACCGTTTCGAGGGCGCTGGTGAGATCGGGCGTGGCGAGCTCGAAGCGGCGCACATCGGCGGGCGTCAGGGTGAGAAGGAAGCGCCGTCCTGCGTTGGCCAGCGAGAGCAATTGCAGTACGCCGTCGCCGCCCTCTGGCCCCAGCCAGGCGGCACCCTCGAGCACGATAGGCGCGTCGGCTTGGGCCGAGCTGTGCAATCCTTGCAGCAAGGCGCCGGGCGAGGCCGGCGCGCCCAGATCGCCAGCGGGACACAGGGGAGGATCGAGGCAGGCGGCGGCCAGCGCCGAAAGCAGCGCCGAGCGGCCCGAGCCCGGTTCTCCGACAATGGCAATCACGCGCGCGGTCTTGGCAGAGAGCAGGTCGAGCAGGCGGCCAAGCTCGCGCTCGCGATGGAGGACGGGAACGCGCGGCGGATCGAGCGGCACCAGACGACACTCGAATCCGCTGGCGGGCTCCGACTTCGACGGTACCGCGTTCGCGGGGACCGGGTCTGGCTCTATGCTGGCCGCGGCCTGCGGGTCCGCCGTGGGGGAAACGAAGTCGTCGGTCTTTTCCTGGCCGATGGTCACCAGCGGAGCACGCGAAATCTTGCGATCAAGAGGGGCTTCATGCCCGGTCAGGGCGCGCATCACGATGCCGCGCAGCTTCGCGGGCTCGATGCCCGCGGTGCGCAAGGTTTCCGCGGCCGAGCCCCCACTGCGCAGGAGGGCAAGCAAAAGGTGGAGAGACGTGGTTTGCGCCGCCGCGAGGCCCACGGCGATCTCCCGGCTGGCCTCGGCCACGGCAGTCTTGTCCAGCCCATGGTCCAGCCGGACCCGTGCCCCCAGCACCTCGATGGTGGTGCCCTGGATGCCGCGCTCGGCGAGGAGGCGGGCCGCGGCCCCCCCCACGCGCAGCATTCCAATGAGGATGTCGACGGTGCTGACCCCGCGGCCGGCAGCCGCGGCGATGCGCTCCGCTTCGGCCATGGCTGCCTGGTGATCCGCGGAGGCAGGGGAGGTGTNNGCCCGTCAAAAAAGCCCTGTTCTTCTTGCCCGAAAAGCGGCTACATTGACCACTACACAACTGGAACCACGAGGAGTGTGATGTTGAAGTTCAATCGTGTCGTGGCGCTCGCCCTGGGAACGATCCTGCTTTCGTCGGGAGCCCAAGCCGCCAAACCAGAAGATGTCTTCAAGGGCAGGATCATCATCACGGATAGCCGGCTGCCCACCCGCTTCGCGTCCGAGGGGGCGTTCGTGCAGGCCGTGCATCGGGCCTCCATCGACAAGGTCTGGCCCACGGAGGAAAAGGGCAATGACGTGGCGGTGTGGAAGTTCGAGTACATCGCCTTCTTCGCCCGGCCGCTCAATGACAACGAGATCACCGTCAAGTTCTGGGAAATTGGCGGTGGGTCGCAGAAGTTCGTGGCCGGCGACGAGCAGTACACGCGCGAGCGCGGCAGCCGCATCTTCTCGGCTAGTATCACGGTGGCCAAGCCGGAATTCGACACCAACAAGCAATACCTGATGACCATCGAGTCCGGGTCGCGCGTCCTCGCCCAGACCAAGTTTTGGTTGCGCGGCAAGGGCCCGAAGTACACTGGCAAAGTCGAGTTCAGTGACGAGGAAGCCAAGCAGAAGTAGGTCTTGCCGCCGGGGGACGGCTCAAGCCAGGATCGCCGTCTGTCGATGGTAGAGGAGAGCGGTCTGGCGGTGCTGGTGGCTGTGCATCGCTGGCTGGCACAGACTTGGTGCAGAACGAGAAAAGAGGATGCCGTGGAAGCCCGTAAGACAACCCTGACCGCAGTCTTCCTGGGGATGATCACGCTCGCCGGTTGCAAGGGGGGCGGTGACGAAGGAATGACCGGCCGGCTCAAGGAAGCCAACGACAAGGTCGTGGCTTGCCGGAGCGAGGTCAACGAGCTCAAGACCCAGAACGCTGACCTCAAGCGCAAGTTGGCCGAGGCAATGGCCAATCCCTCACGCGTGCAGTTGACCGACCCGGACATCCTCAATCTCATCGCGGAGATCAAGAGCAAGAACGGCGCCCCGCGGGAAAATGGCGATGTCGTGCTCGGCAAGGGCGCGCTCAATCCCAAGGAGGCCAGCCGGGTGGTCAAGCAGGGCGCCCAAGCCTTGCAGAAGTGCTACGAGCGCGCGCTCAAGAAGAGCTCGGCGCTGCAAATGCAGTCGGGCCTGGGTGTCATGCTCGAACTGACGGTCAAGCCGACTGGGCTGGTGCAGGGCATGAACCTATCGCCGCAGGTGGATGCCGATCTCACCGACTGCGTCCGGACGACAGTGGCGCGGTGGAAGTTCCCGCCCTTCGCCGGCGAGTCGGTCGTCGTGACCCAAAAGCTCACGCTAACGCCGAAGACGTAGCCAGACGACCTCCGAGAGCACGGCGGCGAGGACGGCCGACGATCCGCCGCTGACTGCGTCGATCGCATGCGCAGCCCTGGGAGGGCTCCGCGCCTCCCGCGACGGGCTCCGACGAGCCAAGCTCGTCCTCGCCCACGCGCTGCGCATCCAGACCACCCCACGCGGTCTGGTGACCGCGCGGGGGCCCCGGTCGTCCTCAAGTACATCAGTACATTCCGGTACGGCGACGTGCGCGGCGAAGCCGCGGGGTGGGGTGGCAGGGCGTGCAGGCGCTAGTCGGCCCTCCTTGCCAGCGGCCCGGCTTGTCGGCCGGATACTAAGGGACATCGCAGGCTGTGGCTAATCGAGCCGCGGCGCCTGCGAGCCGGGAACGCAGAGGGGCGATCCCGAGGGTACACGCCTCCGCGCCCTCACTCTCCTCCGTGCCCTCTCCGTTCCTAATTCGTACCAGCCGAGTCGGATTTTAGCTGGGCGGTCGAGCGTTCGCTGCAGACCGGGCCCACGCCGCGGATGGCCTGGCAAAGTTTCTGGTAGCGCGCCTCCACGGGACGATCAGCCGTGCGTGGGCGCTTCCCCGGGTCGGTGACCGTCAGATGCATCGAGGTGAGCGAGGTCGTGTCGATGTTCATCGCGCGTGCGAGCGCATAGTAGAGCACGGCGACACGATGGGGATAGTGCCGGGCCGGGCCGCGATCGATGTAGCGCGGGCCATGGTTGTAGTGTGCCCAGTACGCGTGGGTCCGGTGCGCGCACGGGACCTGCCGCTGCTTGGTGCGCATGATCCCGTCGCTGTCGCGCGTACGAACCGTGACGTTGGTGACGCCGCCGCCGTGGGCCCAGTGTCCGAGCTCACGTGCGCCGATGTCGATGTTCTTCACCGGGTCCATGACGTCGGTCCACGCCAGCCCGCGCACGTTGCCATTGATGCAGTGGCCGTGTTTGTCGACGATGCAACGAATGCCCATCAGTCCGCCGTCCTTCGCGTACACGGTCCCTTGCTTCATCGTCGTGCGGAAGGCTTTCTCGTTCATGTCGCTTTCGTTGATCATCACCGCGAGGATCAGCGACGGTGGCACGTCATGGCG
>PNBO01000149.1:0-31596 GCA_003136095.1 Myxococcales bacterium | reverse complement strand
ACCTCCTGCGTGGGGATGGCGAGCGGAAACGCCATCAGACCTGCGAATGCAGTGATGGCGTGGGCAAACGTCGTCTGACCGAAGGGTGGAATCACTCAGAATCCTTGAAAAACCTGGAAGCTCTTTGGCCCCGGCGTTGCCGCCGGTATCTCAACACCGGTTCGCCAGCGGCGATGCCCGGAGGGAAAGTCTCATTCGGTCGAAAAAAGATCTTTACTTTGGCTTTGGCCCTCCGTCAACCAAAAAACTTCTCGTTCCTGGCGCGCGGGGATCGATTCTCCTATCGTGATCGGCCGAAAGCTCTCGCGCATGAGCAGAATCGTCGACTTGTTCGTTCCCCTCGCGGCCAGCGCCGAGCCACTCGCACACGTGGCCTCGCGCACTCTCGGAATTCCATCGAGCAACGTGCGGGACATTCGCGTTCTGCGACGTTCGCTCGACGCGCGCAAGGCGCATGCCCTCGGGCATCGCCTGCGCGTGGAGGTGTTTCTCGACGGAGAAGTCGCGCCACCGCCGCTCGCCGCGCCCGCGCCGAAGCTATGGCCGGTATCCGTCCCACGCCCGCGCGTGGTCGTCGTGGGCTCAGGGCCGGCGGGTGCGTGGGCCGCGCTCCGTCTCGCCGAGGCCGGCGTGCCGTCGACGATTCTCGAGCGTGGCAAACCCGTGCAGCCGCGGCGTCACGATCTCGCCAGCCTGCAACGCGGACGACTCGACGAGAATTCCAACTACTGCTTCGGCGAAGGCGGTGCCGGCACCTACTCGGACGGCAAGCTCTACACGCGCACCAAGGATCGCGCTGCCGTCGACCATGTGCTCGCCGACCTCGTCGGTTTCGGCGCGCCGGCCGAGGTCACCGTCGAGTCGCGGCCCCACGTTGGCTCGAATCGTCTGCCCAAGGTGCTCGCGGCATTGCGGGCATTCCTCGAACGTCGCGGCGTCGTCTACAAGTTCTCGTCGGTATTCGCCGACATCGCGGTGGGCGCGGGCCGGGTTTGCGCCGTGCGCACCGCGGACGCAGACGAGCTTCCGGCGGATATCGTGATCCTGGCTTGCGGCCACTCGGCGCGTGACGTGTACGTGTGGGCGGCGAACGCGGGCCTGGCGCTCGAACGCAAGGGCAGCGCGGTGGGCGTGCGCCTGGAACATCCCCAGCCGGTCATCGACCGCATCCAGTACGGGCGGGCCGCGGGCGATGCGCGGCTGCCGCCGGCCTTCTACGAGGTGCGCGCGACGGGAGCCGGCCGGGGCGTGTACAGCTTCTGCATGTGTCCGGGCGGATTCATCGTGCCGGCTGCGACGGAGCCGGAGGGCGTGGTGGTGAATGGCATGAGTCTGGCCCGGCGCGATTCACCCCACGCCAACGCGGCGATGGTGGTCGCCGTGGAACCCGCGGACTATGGCGAGCTATCGCTCGGGCCGCTGGCGGGTGTCGAGTTTCAGCGTGGGATCGAGCGCGCGGCCCACGCCCTGGGCGGGGGAGCCTTCCGCGCGCCCGCGCAACGTCTGGCCGACTTCCTCGCGCGGAGGTCGAGCACGTCGCTGCCCAAGGTGAGCTATCACCCGGGCGTGGTCGCGGGACGGCTCGACGAGATCTTTCCCGCCTGTGTGACGGCCGCGCTACGCGCCGGACTCGAAACCATCTCGCGCCGGATGCGCGGATTCTTGCACGAGGATGCCGTGCTGGTCGCGGCCGAAACCCGCACGAGCGCACCGCTGCGCATGGTGCGCGACCCGACGACCCTGCAATCGCCAACCTTGGCCGGCCTCTACCCGGCTGGCGAAGGTGCGGGGTACGCCGGGGGGATCGTCAGTTCGGCCATCGACGGCGCGCGGGTGGCGGAGGCGATTCTCGCGCGCGTCCGCTAACTACGGCTTGAAGGGATCGTCCTTGACGTCGGGCGGGGGTGTGACGCCCGCGGCGCCGCTCTTCTTGGCGTCCTCCTCGTCGTCGCCAATGATGTCCATTTCCGCCCCGGCGGGCAGGATGGAGCCATCGAGGTAGCGGAGGAACATGTCGAGAAAGGCGGACTCCTTCGGCGTGAGCCCATCGAACACGGCGCCGATCTGGAACGCGCTGGCGATCGCCGTGCACCAAACCACGCGCGCGCGCAGGGGTAGCGGCTCGGATGACGATCCCGACCCCAAGAGCAACACGAGCTCGATGCGTAGTTGCTCGCCCGAGGCGATGGCGTCGGTGGTGATGATGCAGATTCCGGAACGGGAGAGATCGCGGGTGCGCGCGATCAACTTGCGGCCGTCGACCGTGTGGACGTTGGCCTGAACGTCGACGTTGACGCGTGGGTGGCGGCGAAGTTCTCCGGACGTTTCGGTCATCTCATTCCTTCGCCGATCTCCTTGCCACGCACGCGCCAAAGGCGCCGGCCGAGAGGGCGTCGAGCTCGGCTTCGATCTCGCCCGTCCGCAGATGGCGGGCCCATGTCTCCGCGCCCGCGACTTCGAGCGCGAGGCGGCGCCGCTCGAAATAGAGCCGGTTCACGCTGTTCTCGATGTCGCGCCTCGCTTCGGCCATGTGCAACGCTTGATTCTGTGCCGCGAGCTCCTCGGCGGAGAAGACCAGCTTCGCCAGATCCCAGGTAGCTCGCGCCTCGTATCGTATGTCATTTACCGTGTCGATCCCAAGAGGGGAAGAGAGCGCCGTCGAGGAACTGTTCAGATCCAGTGACTCACTGCGGCCATAGCGGCGCGAAACCAGCACGCGCAGCTCCGGGAGCCAGGCGGCGTGGCCGGACCGTGCGACATAGGATTGGGCGCGATCTGGCTCGCTCATGGCTAGTTCGACGGCCTTGCGCCGCGCGAGGCCCAGGCATTCCTTGTCGGGGTCGCGCACATCCACCGCGCGCTCGGTGCGGCGGGTCGGCACGGGTTCGGCGGCCGCGACACCGGGCTCGTCGTACGTCGCGGCGACGATGGGAATCCGGCTCCGATCGAGCGGGAACTGGGCCAACGCGAGGGCTTCCACTTGACGTTGGGCAGGCGCGATGGTCGCGGACGCGCGCACCGACACCTTGGGCAGCCAGGACAGCCAGGATGCGGCCTTGTGGCGTCCTCGCGGTGCGGCTGGTGTTGTCGCGGCTGCAAGGAATGGCGCGGGGCCGGCTCCTTCCGAGGAGAGGTAGAGCCCCTTGCGGGTGGCCAGCCAGAGGTGGCCGGCGGTGGCCGCGACATCCGCGAGGGCCAGTTCAGGAGGCGTGTCGATGGTTTCCCACCGCCGGCCCTGGTCGAAGGAGATCGTCAGTCTCTGACCGACGGCCAGCCAAGGCAGGACGGCTCTTCCGGCGGGGCAGAGCATGCGGCGCGCGCGCAGGTCGTGGCTGCGCAACTCGGGCGCGCCGCCGGGCGGGATCGCCACGATGCCTTCGGTGAGCAGGGCGACCAGGGTTTCTCCGCAGTAGGCCAGATCAACCACCGTGCCCCCCGGCGCGAAGGTTGCCGTGGGCGCGCCAATGCCCGCCCAGACGACGCCCGCGGCGCTGGTCCAAGCCCAGCGCTGCCCGCTCGCGGACAGCGCGACCTTGCTGGCTGGCGCGGGCAGCGGCACGAAACGGTCTTCGCCACTGTCCAGCGAGAGCAACGCCAGCCCATCCGGCCTGGCGACGAGCACGCGCTCCGCCGCGGCTGCGAACTCGCGTCCCGTTTCCCGACGTATCCCCTCTCGCTTCACCTCACCGTTCACATCCAGGCGAAACATGGTGTGGTCGATGGCGATCCAGAGGCCATCTGCGGTGGCGGCCAGGGCCGGTGCGACCGCCCGCGAGGCGAGTGGCGGCAGGCGATCTGACCGCGCGCGCCGCCGTTGCGCGAGGGTCCGCTCGTCGTCGAGCAGGTCGAAGGCCCAGTCCGTGTCACGGTCGAGCTCGGAAACGTCGAGGACATCCCAAATCTCCTCGGCTTCGATTCGGGACGCGCGCTGATTCGCCGGGACCGCTTCTGTCCCACGTCTTCCCACGCGGCCCACCACACTGCCATCATCCCGGAAGAGCCAGACCTCCCCGCCGCGAACCGCGGCGGCGTGCCCCGCGTTCGCAACCACGTGCTCGAAGGGGCCGGAGAGGATGGGAACCCAGTCCGCGCGCGCGGGCGAGGGCAGGGCGAGCCAAAGCAGAACGATGAGGTTGGTTCGGGTACGCATGCCCGAGCTGACAGCAACTCGCGTGCCGGCGCCAACCCGCGGGTTCGCTCGCCTGCCCGGGCGTATTTCGGTCGGGGCCGTCCGGAATCGAGACGCCGGACGATAGCCGGACGATTGATATGGGAACCCTGAAAGGGGCGCTGTGCACTCGGCGCCCGCCCCGGACCTGCCTTCCCCGCTAGGCCGCGGGAGTTTGCCCACCAGGCCCGGCGCCCGTGGGCGTGGCGGGCGAAAATGGATTGCTGTCCATGACCACCGCGGCGACAGTCGCCGCCATCTGCCAGCGGAAGATCTCCGCGGCCAATTCCTGGCGATCGCTCACCGCGATCTGAATATAGGGTTGCCCCGCGCTATGCAGGGCCTCCATCTGCTCCGGGGTGGCTGCGGGCGCCTCGCCGTCGGCTTGCACGTGGACGAAGATGCGATCGGGCGGATAGCTGCTCAGCAGGGGCTCGTCCCGCGAGGTGATGATGCTGCGCGGGCCGGGCCGGGTGGCGGCCGCGAGCAACTGCGCGATCCAGGTGCCGAGGGGCAACCAGGACTTCGACAGCAGCAAGGTCAGCTTGTGGCGGCCGTGTTTTGCCATGGACCCGAGCAGAACGCCGAGGCTGGCGCCGGGATTTTCCTCGAGCTGGTCCCTGCGGCAGGCCTCGGCCATCGCCCCCGCGCGCGCCAGGAGCCGCTCCGGATCGTGCCCGAGCAGCGCCGCCGGCACCATTCCCTCGAAGCCGAGGAGACCGAAGCCTTCGCCTACGTCCGCGGCGTCGATGAATACTTTGCGGTAGTGATGGTCGCGCGCGATTTCCACCAGAGGGTCGTCCGCGGTCGTGATGGCGGCGAAATGCTGACCCGCCCGCTCGGCGTTGCCGCCGTATTTCGCGAGGAACTTGTCCCAGACTGCCTGCTCTCCCGCCGCGATGCCCTGGCAGGCGCCCGGCTTCGAGACCACGAGGACGAAGGTGGCATTGAGATGGAGGCGTTCGGGCAAGGTGGCGGGGGACGCCGGCTCCGTCCCTGGTTCGCACGCCCCCACGATATGCACGCGCACGCCACTGACACCGCAGGCCCGGGTCATGGCCGCCGCGCCCGAGCGGACCGCGTCCTCGACCAAAAGGACTAGATCCTTGAGCGGCAGATGGCGCACTTCGCGCGCGAAGGTGGCGATCTCCGCTAGCCTGGGCGTCATCTCGGCGGGCAGGGAAACCCAGCCGAGGGCCTGCTTGATCCTCGCGTGGGCCGGAGCGTGGTCGGTGAAAAGCGCCCCGTCCCGGTCGAAGATGCGCCGGGGAACACCGAGGGTCTTGAGGCGAAGCCGCTCGCTCTCGGTGACGAAGACCACGGCGGACGCGGTTTCGATGGCCGCGACCTTGGCGATGCGGCGGGCATGGCGGCCGCCGGCGAAGCCCGTGGCCAGCCAGGTGTCGGCGATGGCGAAGGCGTCCCTCGCGGAGAGCAAACGGCTGCCTACGCACAACACATTGGCGTCGTTGTCGAAGCGGGTAAGCCGGGCCGCTTCCACGGTCGCGGGCACCACGGCGCGGATCCCGCGCACCTTGCCGGCCGCGATGGCCATGCCTTGCCCGGTCGCGCAGACCAGAATACCGAGCGACCCCGGATCGCCGCGCACGGCGTTCGCCACGGTGCAAGCGAATTCCGGGTAGTCACAGGCGGCGTCCGTGTCGGGCCCCAGATCCACGACCTCGCGTCCCTGGCCACGCAGGCGTTCGATCAGATTCTTGCGTAGACTGAACCCCGCATGATCGCTTCCCACGTAAACTCTTACGGCGTCCATACCTCTCTCCCGGAGTCAGAATGAAGATTGCCACCTGGAACGTCAACTCCATTCGCAAACGGCTCGATCGCGTCATTCCGTGGCTCACGCAGTATCAGCCCGATGTGTTTTGCGTGCAGGAAACCAAGGTCGAGGACGACGCATTTCCACGCCTCGAAATCGAGGCCGCCGGCTACCACGTGCTGTGCCACGGCCAGAAGACCTACAACGGGGTGGCCCTGCTTTCCCGGCAGCCGGCGCGGGATGCCGTGCGCGGCTTTGGCGACTCGGTCGAGGATGCACAGGCGCGTTTTCTGGTGGCCACCGTCGGCGACGTGCGTGTGGGCACCGTCTACGTGCCCAACGGCCAGACCGTGGGTTCGGACAAGTTCGCCTACAAGTTGGACTGGTTCGGCCGCTGGCGAAAGTGGCTCTCCGCCCACGCCGATCCCGGCATGCCTTTGGCCTTCTGCGGCGATATCAACGTCGCCCCGGACGACCGCGACGTCTACGATCCGGTGGGCTGGAAGGACCAGGTGCTGTGCCACCCCGATGAACGGGCGGCGCTGGGCGAGATCTGCCGCTGGGGGCTGGCCGACGTCTTCCGCCAGCACCACGCGGAGGCGGGCCTCTACTCCTGGTGGGACTACCGCCAGCTCGCCTTCCCGAAGGATTTGGGGTTGCGCATCGACCTTGTCCTGTGCACGGCCAGCCTGGCGGCCCGCTGCACCTCTATCGCCATCGACCGCGATGCCCGCAAGGGCCAGAACCCGTCCGATCACGCGCCGGTCATCGCCGAATTCACCTAGGGGCGATTCGCAAGCCGCCCTTTCCCCGCAGACGAAATTCGGGAGAGCGGCGCTCGGCTGCTTGCGTTGACGAATGAAGTTCCGGTTGTCCAGAGGGATCCCGAAGTACGTATGTCCGAGAGCCTGCCCCTTCGCGGAATCGGACGGCGCGCAGGGTGAGGAAGGTTCCCCGACCGCCGGCGTGAGGAGCTGCTCCGGCCGTCCGCGGCCGGATGCGAAGCGACGACCGAGAACGCCATGGACGCGCGCAGCGCGGCCGTTGGCGTTCGTCCGGTGGGCGGGGAACCTTCATCACCCGTTGCAGCCGTCCGCTCGCCGAAGCCGAGCGTCGCTCTCTCGAATGCCCCTCACCGCCGAGCTCCGCGTGGCTGCCTCTCCCCGCGTTGCGGGGCGAGGCGGGAAGTGGGGGCGAGGCTGTTCTAGAACCAATGTCGAAATGCGTAGGCCAGGCGTTCGAGCAGGCGGGTGAGGCGTGAGCGTCGGCGAAAGTCCTCCCAGCGTATTTCCTTGCCCGCCGCCATGTCGGCCACGAGCATGGCCGCGACCTTCTCGTTGTGCTCGCGGTCGAGGGCATTGACGACCAGTTCCAAGTTGTAGACCAGGGAGCGGTGGTCGATGTTGTAGCTGCCGAGCGAGACGAAGTCCGCGTCCACCAGCAGGGCCTTGGTGTGTACCACGGGCGCGTGCTGGAAGATGCGCACGCCAGCGGGCAGCAGGCGGCTGTAGGTAGCCCGCGAGGCTAGATCCACGGTTTGCGTGTCGCTGTGCTTGGGCACGAGCAGCCGTACGTCGATGCCGCGCATGGCGGCGTTGGCCAGGCTGCGCAGGAATCCCGGATCGGGCACGAAATACGGGCTGGCCAGGTAGATGCGGCTGAGGCCGGCCCGGATGGCGTGCAGCGCGGCCCGTCGGATGGAGAAGCGGTCGACGACTTCCCCATTGGCGATGACCGCGAGCGGAACCAGGCCGGCGGGCGGGGCACGCTCCAGGCGGCTGGCTTTGAGGCGCAAGCGTCGCTTGGCCCGCCAGTTCCAGGTGCGCAGGAACGTCGCCTCGATGGTCGCCACCGCGGGGCCGCGCACTTCGACGGCGGCATCGTGCCAGCCACCGCCGCCTTCGCTCTCGGAGCACCAGCAATCGGAGATGTTGATGCCGCCCGTGAAGGCCACCTGTCCGTCGCAGACCAGGGTCTTGCGGTGGTTCCGCCGGATGAGGGTCCAGAAGCGGGGCCGCCAGAAGCGATAAGGATGGTACGGAATCGCCAACACCCCGGCGGCGCGCATCTGCTCGAAAAAACTGGCCGCGGCGTGGCGGCAGCCGATGGAATCGTAGAGCAGGCGGACCTCGACCCCGCGGCGGGCGGCTTGCGCGAGCGCGTCGGCGAAACGTCGGCCGATCTGGTCGTCGTTGAAGATGTACATCTCCATCGAGATGCGGGCGCGGGCGCTCTCGATGGCCGCGAGCCAGGCGGGAAACGCCTCCCCGCCATTGCGCAGCAGCCGCACGGCGTTGTTGCAGAGGAGTGTCTCCGGCTCCTCGATGTAGCGGAGGGCCTGGGCCGGCAGACCTGCAAGGGAGGGATGAGACAAGGCTGGCCCGAGTGTACCAGCTAGGGGTGGGTGGTGAATTCTCGATTTGACCCGCGAAGGCGGAGCGAGTAGCCTCTGGCCGCCTCGATGGGACGAGAAGAGCACATAGAGTTTCAAGGCCGGGTCATCGAAGTTCTGCCCGCCGGGAACTTCCGTATTGAGCTGGAAAATGGCCACCAGGTGCTCGCGCACCTGGGGGGCAAGCTGCGCAAGCACCGCATTCGCATCGTCCTCGGGGACAAGGTCACGGTCGCGCTGACTCCCTACGATCCCACGCGCGGGATCGTCGTCTACCGTGGCTAGCTAGGGAGGTATCCGATGAGCCCCGCGCTGTCGCGCGTGGCGAGCCGCGAGGAGGGTCATGTTTCTTTCCCCCGCTATCCTGATGTCGCTTCTCGCCCAGGCCGCGCCCACGCCGGCCGAGATGGGCGCTTCCGTCGCGCCACTGGTCGACCGGGTCAAGGGCTCGGTTGTCACCATCCAGAGCACCAAGCTGATTCCCAGGGTGGTGAGCGAGGACCCGATGACGCACTACCTCCGCAGGCAGTTCGGGCTCGGTCGCCCGTCTGGGCGTCCGGAGACCCAGCGCGGGCTAGGGTCGGGCTTCGTGGTCAGCAAGGCGGGCGTGGTCTTGACCAACAACCACGTGGTTGCGGGCGCCGATGAGGTCTGGGTCCAGCTTGCCGACGAGCGGCGCTTCGAGGCGCGCGTGGTGGGGAGCGATCCATCGACCGATGTCGCGGTGGTCAAGATGACCCATCCTCCGGCCGACCTGCGGCCGGCCCAGCTCGGCAACTCGGACCAAGTACGCGTGGGCGACTACGTGTTGGCCATCGGCAACCCACTTGGCCTCGGACAAACCGTGACCATGGGTATCGTGAGTGCCAAGAACCGCGCGCTCGGTGGCCGCGTCACCCAGTACGAGGATTTCATCCAGACCGACGCGGCCATCAACCAGGGCAACTCGGGCGGTCCGCTCTTCAATTTCAAGGGCGAGGTCATCGCCATCAACTCCGCCATTCTCAATCCCGCGGTCGCCATGAACGTCGGGTTCGCCATCCCCATCAACTTAGCGCGCCAGATTGCGGAGCAGATCCAGCGCACGGGAAACGTGGCCCGCGGCTACCTGGGCGTGGGCACCGAGGAGCTGACGGCCGAGAAGGCGACGGCGCTCGGCATGCGCTTCGAGCCCGGGGCGCTGGTCAACGTGGTCAGCCCTGGTTCGCCGGCCGCGGCCGCGGGACTGCGTTCGAACGACGTCATCATCGAGGTGGCGGGGCGGCGCATCGACGGCACTCTCGGCCTCCAGCGCGTGGTGCAAGCCCGCGCGCCCAAGGAAACCGTCGAGGTTGCCTACCTGCGCGGCGGCCAGCGGCTCGTGGCCAAGGTCGTGCTCGAGGAGAATCCGTCGCTCACCGGCACGCGCGCGCTGGGCCTTCTCCTCGTTCCGCTGTCCCCATCGGAGGCGGCCGGGTCCGGGATCCCGGGTCTCAAGGTCGCGTCCATCGACCGGCGCAGCCCGGCCAGCGGCTACTTGCAAGCCGGCGACATCATCACCGGCGTGGTCCTCGGCCAGCAGATCAAGGTGCCGACTCCGGCATTGCTCAAGCAGCTGGAGCAGCGCCTTACTCGCGGCGGGGGCGGCCAACTCATCTTCGTCCGCGACGGCGAACAACTCGTGTTGACGCTGCGCTGAGGAGAGAGGGCCCGGAGCCCGGATCGACGGACTCCTCTGCGATTTCCACTAACCCTGTGCTCTGTTGGGATCGAAGAGCCCGGGGTGGGCCATGAAGAAGGGGATGGCCTCGGCCATGAGGTCAAGGTCGGGGTCGAGCTGGCGACCGATGCCCTCGGTGACGGCGATGGCGATGTTGACGATAGTGAAGGCCGGTGCCATGCGCACGCGGTGCCGGCGCAGCAGCCCCAGCATGTCGAGCAGCAACTTGCCGGGGTGGACCTCGGCCATGCGATGCACGGAGGTGCGCGCGATCAGCTCGGCGAGCGCCGCGCGGAACGCCTCGAACTCCGCGCCGCCTTCCGAGGGGTTGAGCGCGAGCGAGTAGAGCAGGTGCGCCATGGTGTCCGCGTCGCGCTTGGCCCACGCGGCGAAGAAGCGCGAGAAGCTCGCACGGTGGGGCGGGTCCAGCTCGCCAACCAGGCCGAGATCCACCATGGCGATGCGGTGGTTGGGGAGGACGAAGATATTACCGGGATGAAGGTCGGCGTGCACGAAGCCGTCCTCGAAGATCATCTTCAAGAGCGCGCGCAGGCCGAGGCGCGCGATGCGCTTGCCGTCACTCGAGCCCTTGGGCGTGTCGAGGATCTTGGCGCCCTCGATGTGGGTCATGCACAGGATGCGCTCCGAGGAGAACTCCGCGAACACTTCCGGGAACACCACGTCGGGCTCGTCGCGGAAGTTCTCGCGGAAGCGGCGGTTGTTTCGCGCCTCGATGCGGAAATCGAGCTGGTCGTGGATGGCGCGGCCGAACTGCTCGATCGAGGATTCCGGCGACACCGCCGCCAGCGACGGGATCTTGGTGAGGAGGTGGGCCACCTTGCGCATGACGGCCAGGTCGAAGGCGCAGATCTCGACCACGTCCGGACGGCGCACCTTGACCGCGACGACGCGGCCGTCGGGGAGGCGCGCCTTGTGCACCTGGGACACCGAGGCCGAGGCGAGGGGGCGGGGCGAGAACTCGGCGAAGATCTGCTCGATGGGGCGGCCGAGATCTTCCGCGATGGTGCGCGCCACCGCCTCGTAAGGGAAGGGGCCAACGTCGTCCTGCAGGTGGGCGAGAGCGGCCGTGATGTGCTCGGGCACCAGATCCGGGCGCGTGCTCATGATCTGGGCCACCTTGATGAAGGTGGCGCCGAGGTGGCGAAACAGGTCGAGGAGGCACTGGCCGAACCAGGCGCGGCGGCGAGCCGGGCCGGCGAAAGCCAGCAACAGGACCAGCCAGCCGATGAGCCAGCGCACGCCCTGCCCCAGGACCAGGGCGCCGATGGTCAAGGCCCGTAGCAGAAGGCGATAGGTGCTGAGACTAGCCACGTCCATGGCTTGGGCTATCATTGTTTCACTCCCACGCTATGCCGTCCACCCAAGAGCCATCCCCCTACGCCATCCTCGAAGACAAGCTCGACTATGTCTTTCGCGACGCTTCGCTCGTCGAGACGGCGCTCACCCACCGATCCTGGATGAACGAAACCCAGGACACCCTACGCACGGACAACGAACGGCTGGAGTTTCTCGGCGACGCGGTCCTGGCCCTGGTGTCGAGCGACCTTCTCATGAAGCGGTTTCCCGAGCAGCCCGAGGGCGAGCTCTCCAAGGCGCGCGCCGCCATCGTCAACGAAGCCGGCCTGGCGCGCATCGCGGACACACTGACCCTGGGTCAGTGGATCTTCCTTGGCCGTGGCGAGGAGCAGGCGGGTGGCCGGCTGAAGCGCTCGCTTTTGGCCAATGCCTTCGAGGCGCTGGTCGGCGCCGTCTACCTCGATGGCGGTTTCGCGGCCGCCTACCGCGTCGCCGGGCAGCTGATCGAGCCCAGCCTGGCGGACGTGCCCGCAGAGGCGAACAAGGATTTCAAGTCGCGACTGCAGGAACTGGCGCAGGCCAAGTTGCAGATGGCGCCTTCGTACACGGTGCTGTCCGAACGTGGCCCCGACCATGCGAAGACCTTCGAGGTCGCCATCCTCATCGGCGACAAGGAATACGGCCGCGCCTTTGGCCGGTCGAAGAAGGAGGCGCAGCAGAACGCCGCCGAGCAAGCGCTGGCCATCATGGAAGCCGGGTAGCCAGCCGCGATGCTCGCGAACATTCCGCAGGAGGTGCTGGCCGTCTGCCAGCGGCTCTCCGAGGCTCGGCACGCGGCGTTCATCGTCGGCGGCAGCATTCGCGACCTGCTCATCGGCCGAGCCCCCGGCGATTTCGACGTGGCGACCAGCGCCCATCCCGAAGCGACCATGCGCGTTTTCGGCAACCGCTACGCCATCCCGACCGGCTTGCAGCACGGGACCGTGACCGTGCTCGCGGGCGAACCTGGGGCCGAGCGTCACGTAGAGGTGACGACGTTCCGTGGCGAGGGCGCCTACCTCGACGGCCGGCGGCCCTCGACCGTGACCTTCAGCGCGACGCTCGAGGAGGATCTCTCGCGGCGCGATTTCACCATGAACGCCATCGCCTACGATCCAGCCACGGGGACGATCGTCGATCCCTTCGATGGCCGGGGTGACATCGGCCGTAGGCTCGTCCGCACGGTCGGGGATCCAGTGCTGCGTTTCTCCGAGGATGGTCTGCGCCCCATGCGCGGCGTGCGCCAGGCGGCGCAGCTCGGGTTCACGCTCGATGCCGCCACCGAGGCCGCCATTTCGCTCACGCTGGATTCCTTTCGCAAGGTTTCGGCCGAGCGCATCCGGGACGAGCTGCGCAAGCTCCTACTTTCGCCCGTGCCCTCGGTCGGGATCGAAACCATGCGGAGAACGGGATTGCTTGCCGAGGTGGTGCCCGAGTTGCTGCCGACCATCGGCTGCCTGCAGAACCGTTTCCACAAGCACGACGTGTATGCGCATACGCTGGCGACCGTCGACGCGGCGGTCCCGGATTTCATCGTGCGCATGGCCGCGCTCCTCCACGATCTGGGCAAGCCCCAGACCCAGGCGCCGCGCGAGGACGCTCCGGGCGAGTTTTCCTTCTTCCGTCACGAGCAAGTCGGCGTCGATATCGCGGAGGCGATCTGCATGCGGCTCCGGCTTGCCACCAGCGAGCGCGAGATCATCTGCCGCCTGGTGAGCGGCCACATGTTCTTCTACACGCCCGACTGGACCGACGGCACCATCCGCCGTTTCGTCAAGCGCGTCGGCCCCGAGCTGGTCCCGCCACTTTTCGCCCTGCGCGAGGCCGACATCGCCAGCCGAGGGCAGGGCGAGGACCGCGAGGCCGAGACGCGCGAGCTGCGCAAACGCATCGCCAGAGTGGCGGCGGCGGATGCCGCCCTGAGGGTGACGGATCTTGCCATCGACGGGAAGGACGTGATGCGCATCCTCGACATTCCGCCCAGCCGCCGGGTGGGCGAGGTGCTTGAAGAGCTGCTCGAGAAGGTGCTCGACGAGCCGGGCCTCAATGAGAGGGAGACGCTGGAACGATTGGTGCGGGATTCGGCCGGAAGGTGAGGATGCCGGCCACGACCTCCAGCAACGAGCGCGGGATGGTGGGTGCAGTTATTTCGCGCGGCGGTGCAACTCGACGTGGCCGGNNGCGCAGCATGCTGTCGCCGCGCACGATGATGGCGATGTCGAGGTGATCCTGCTCGAGAGCGCGCACCCAGTCCTCGGGTTTGCTCTCATGAACCTTGAAGCGGTGCGGGTTGGTGTCCGCCAGGTTAGCGGCAAGCACGCAGGGGCCGAGCGCGGCCGCGAAGGGGCCGAGCGAGTACTCGCCGAAGATGCGCTCGCCGGGCCGGCATTCCGAGCGTACCGCGGCCACGAAGCCGTCGGCCGTGCCCGAGCTCAGGGATTCGTGCTGGAGGTAGTAGGTGACGGCATTGGGCAGATGAACGGGATCGCTCTTGGGCTCCCAGAAGACGGCGCGTACCGGGCCGTTCAGTGCGGAGGGCAGGTAGGGGCTGTCACGCCACTGGTAGTGCAGCCCCTCCTCGCCCATCTCGACCTGTCGATCTTTGCCAATGCCTTGCCGGTAGATGAACACGCAAACCAGAGTCAAGGCGCAGACCGCGAGCGGCCAGATGTTCCAGGCCGGCCGGTTCGCGCCGGTGATGTGGCCGCTTCCACGCTTCTGCTTGCGGCTCGCCTGCTCGCGCCGCCGCCGCTCGGCGCGGGGCGCCGGCGATTCGGCGGGCCTGGCGCCGCGGTTGCGCTCGGCGACGAAGCGAACGACATCGATCGCGACGGTGGCAGTCGAAAGGCCCATCCACGGCATGATGAGCATGAAGTAGTACGAGTAGTAGTCGACGCGTGTGGAGAAGAAGTAGAAGTAGCCGCAGATCAGGGTGGCGAAGATCATCTGCGCCGCCGCGCGGTCGCCGCCCCACAGATGGAGCCAGGCGCCGAACCGGCCAAGCCGTCCGGGGAGGGCGGGCTCGCCGCGCGGCCGGCCACGCAGAATCCACAGCGAGGCCGCCCACGCGATCCCGGGTACGAACCCGCTCATGGCCGGCGAGTTGAGATAGGCGACGTTGCGGAACTTGGCGTACCAGGAATAGCGGAAGGCGATCTTGTGCAGATTGTAGCCGAAGATCTGGTACCAGAACGGTTGCCAGCCAGAGGCGAGCGCGAAGAGCGCGCAGATGGCCAGACAAACGGCGGCGTACACGGCGAGGAGTCGCAGCGATTCCCGCCACGAGCGGAAGGCGAGGAGGACCACGAGCATGAGCGCGAGCGGTGCCACGTAGACGCCGGTGAAGGTGCCGAGCGCGAAGAGGATGCCGGCGAGGATCGGCCGGCCCATGCTGGCCTGGTAGACGGCGGCCATGCCGAGGGCAAGGGCGAGGTTCGCGCCCGTGAAATGGGACGAGCCGCGCAGGACGTCGAAGGTGAAGAGAAACAGGAAAGCCCCCAGGACGCCCTCCCACCGGCCCACCAACCGTTTGCCGATGAGGTAGACGTGCAGGCCCGAAACCATGGCCGCGAGGCTGGGAACGCTCTTCGAGAGCGCAAGCGAGTAGCCGAACAGCTTGTAGAGCGCGCCCATGACGTAGAGCTGGAGCGGCGGGTGCGAGAAGAAGAAGTCGCGGTAGGGCCACTTCCCGCGCGACACGAGCAGGCTCATGTAGAAGTACATGTGCTCGTCGCCGTTGACGAAGTTCAGCGAGTAGAGCTTGAGCATGGCGAATCCGAACAAGACGGCGCCAAGGGCGGCGGCGGCCGCGTGCTTCCGGACGGTGATGGGCAATGGCATCGCGATGGGCTAGCGGCGCTAGCGATGGTGGAGCAGCGCTGCGGCGGCCTCCTCCCAGGTCATCTCGCGCGGGCGCTTTCCGGGCGCGGGCACGAGGGTGCCCAGCAAGTTGGGTCGCGGAACCAAGCGGCTAGTATCGAGGCCGAGCTGGGCGAGCGGAAGGGAGTCGACGGCGCGCGAGGCGCCGACGGGCAATTCCGCGGCGATGTTTGGCCCCGGGGGCGTGGTCAGCACCAGGGGCACGGGACACGCCAGGGTACAGATCTTTCCGCCCGCGCGCAGAGTAACCTCGATGGCGTCGGGCGTCGCGGCGAGCCGGACGGATTGCACGCGCGAGATGAGACGGGCGTGCAGGTGATGGGCGAGCGCCGCCGGGACCAGGCCTTGTCCCTCGTGGTCCGAGCGCTCGCCAGCGATGACGAGCCCCGCCTCCAGGTGGCGGGCGGCTTCCGCGAGCACCATGCCCGTGGTCAGGAAGTCGGCCTGGTCGAGCGCCGGATCCTCGATCTGGAGCACGCGCGAGACGGGCGCGCACGTGCGCGCCAGGTCGAGCGAATGGCTCGCCACCGATCCGCCGGCGGACACTGCCACCACCTGGGCGTCCGTCGCCAGTGTGCAAGCGAGAGCGAGGGCCGCCCGGCTGGCCCGGCTGGGCGCGGGGGATTCGAGACAGACCAGGACGATCACGGAGGTACCTCGTGCTTGGCGCGAACCCGCAGGACGGCGGCGTCCGGAGCGAGAAGGGAGAGCGGCAGCGTCTCGTCAGGCGCGGCCGGCGAAAGCAGGAACAACTCCATGGGCGAAGCGGCCGCGAGGGCTGGCGAGATCGTCTCGCTGGCGACGACGAGCGCGGCGCCGGCGGGCAGGGCTGTCCGGGCGTCGCCGTCGAGTCCGGACCGGGACCACACCAGCGCGGANNGGATAGGGCAGCATCTCCACCTCGGCATAGGGCTCGCCGAGCGAAGCCGGCGCGATCCCACAGGCCAGGCTCGCGACCACGGGCCGCTCGAGATCGCCGACGTCGACCTGTCGCTGTCCGTCGCGCGCCGCCCGCCAGCGAGTGAGGACGACCCGCTGCGAGGAGAGATCGGGTGCGCGCTCTTCCGCGACCAACTCGATGCTGGCGTTCGCCAGGTAGGCCGCGCCGATACGCACGGCCAGCGGCGGACCGAGCTCGGCGCCGACGCCCCCGGCCGGAAAGAGCAAGAGCACCGGCCGCAGGTGCTCGGCGACCTGGGCAAGCAACGGGCCGTGCGTGGTATCAAGCGGTGGGCCGGCCAACGCATCCGCGGACGAGCAGAGGATGCGATCCGCGCCAGCGGCGCTGACTTCGGAGGCCAGTTGGTCGATCTGCGCCTGGCCCAATGGCCCGACCGTGAGGAGGGCGTACACGGTGGCGCCCGCGGCATCAGCAACGCGTCGCGCCTCGGCCACGGCATAGCGCGAAGGCCGCGTGACAGCGCCTTCGCGTAGCTCGATGTAGGCGACGATGCTGGCCATGCGAGACGGGCGTCATTCTACCGGCGTCCGTGGTAAAGTGCAGGAGAATGAGTGTTGGTGACAGTCCACCCGAAAGCGTCGATCCCCTCATTTCACAACTGGTCGCGGATCGCTACCGCGTCATCCGCAAGTTGGGAGAGGGCGGGATGGGGTCGGTGTATCTGGCGGAGCACGTCGTCATCGAGAAAAAGTTCGCCCTGAAGGTGCTTGCGCCCGAGTTGGCGCGGCGGTCAGACCTCGTAGCCCGCTTCTTGCAAGAAGCGCGGAGTGCATCGCGTATCGGCCACGAGAACGTGATCGACATCTCCGACTTCGGGCAATCGCCCGACGGCCTGGTCTACATCGCGATGGAGTTCCTGGACGGCAAGGATCTCGGCGAGATCGTGCGCACCGCCGGCGCGATGGAATGGAAGGACGCGCGCGACATCGTCCTGCAGATCTGCCGGGCGCTGCGGGCCGCGCACGACAAGGGCATCGTCCACCGGGACATGAAGCCGGAGAACATCTTCCTGGTTGCTCGCGAGGGGCAGCCCCATTTCGTGAAGATCCTCGACTTCGGTATCGCGAAAGTGATGGGACTCGATCCCAATGGGCCGCGCCTGACCCGCACGGGCATGATCTTCGGAACGCCTGAATACATGGCGCCCGAGCAGGCCGAGGGCAAGGACACCGATCACCGCGCCGACATCTACGCCGTCGGCTGCATCATGTACCACTTGATCACGGGACAGACGCCTTTCGTGGCCGAGTCGTTCATGACCATGCTCACCAAGCACCTCATGGAGGATCCGGTGCCGCCCAGCATGCGGCGGCCCGATATCGCGATCACCCCGGAGATGGACGGCCTGGTGCTCAAGGCGCTGGAGAAGGATCGCGAGAAGCGCTGGCAGTCCATGGCGGAATTGCTCGAGGCTGTCGCCGTGTGCCCGGGCCCAACGAGCAGCACGCCGAAAGCGCCGGGCGGCCAAACCGTCGAAATGGGCGGCGCGCATGCGGCGGCGGCGCTGCGGGTCCTGCGCGAAAGGGGCAGTGCTCCCGAAACCGCGCGAGTTTCGCGCCGGGCCGTCGATGCGGCCTTGTCATCGTCCGCCGAGATGGCAACGGAGCTGGGCGCGGGGGCGCGCAAGAAGACTCTCATTCTCGTCATCGTGGGCGTTCTCTTGGGCGTGGGTGTGGCGGTCTGGTTCGCCATGTCTCACGGCAAGACACCGCCCGCGGCTCCGCCAACCCCGCCACCGGCGGTAGCTCCGCCAGCGGCTCTTGTCCCGGCGCCGGTCCCGCCGCCCACGCCCGCGCCACCGCCAGCCGCCGCCCCAACGGCGGCGGTCCCCACGCCAGTCATGGAGGAAGCCGCCGCGCCAGCGCCCACGTCCAAGCATGCAGGCCACGGACGGCGGCCGAAACCGCCCGTGGGCGCCAAGGGCGCTGCTCCGGCCGCCGCGCCAGCCACTCCAACCGCAGCGCCGAAACCCACACCGCCGTCGACGCCCGGCGAGCTCAAGCCGTTCCCGAAGTTCTAAAAAACCGCCCTATCGGCGCCTAGGCGGGCGCGCGGGTTCGCACACCACGGCGCGGCCGTTGTGGTTGCGGCCGTTCATGGCGGCGCACAGGGTGTCGGCGGCTTCCTTGCTCACGTTGATGTAGCTGTGCGTGTTCATCAGCTCGACGTCGGCCACCGGCACGGACGCGCCGGACGAGGAGAGCAACTCGGCGACGACTTCCGCGGTGACGTCGTCCTTGCGCCCCAGATTCACGTACAGGCGGACCTCACCGGGAGCCATCCGGTCGTCGGTTGTCGGTTCCGTCGGTTCCATCGCTGCGGTCGGTGCCGTCGGTGCGACGCTGGGCGCATCGCTTCGTGCCGCGGCCGGCTCGGTGCGGCCGACATCCTCGCTCCAAACCTCCCAGAAGTCGCGAGGGTCGTCGAGTTTCGCCGACCCAGGGACGCTGACGGGAAGAGTTGGTTTGCCGTTTCCGCGTGGCCCACGGTCGCGCCGCTCGCGGTCGCGCGGAGGCCTCTCGCGATCGCCGTGACCACGCGGGCGGCGCTCGCCGCGGCCATTCCTCTCCCGAAAATCTCTCTCGCGAGGCGCATCGCCGTCCGCTGGCCGGACTGGCATCGGCTCGGCGTGAGGCTCGGCGTGAGGCTCGGCCTCGGCCCGCGTCTCCGGTGCGGCCGGCCGGGGCTCCGGTTTCGCCGAACCGAGGGCGGAACGCAGAAGCGAGCCAACCAATCGTTCGGCATCGATGACGCCCATCAGCCGGCGGGCGAGGGAATGCCACTCTGGCCCCGGGTCGCCGGGCCGCAGCGTGCGCAGGTGCGACAACCGTTCACCTTCGCGATGCGATCGCACTTCGGATTCCGAAGGAAGTGAGCGCTCTTCGGGGCGAATCTTGTAGAGGAGCTTGAGGTAATAAAACGAGCCGACCTCGGTCGGGCCGATGAGCGATATGGCATGCCCCGAGCGGCCGGCGCGGCCGGTGCGGCCGGTGCGGTGGATGTAGAGCTCGGGCTCTTGCGGAAAGGTGTAGTTGATCACGCAGGGCAGGTTCTCGATGTCGATGCCACGGGCCGCGACATCGGTGGCGACCAGAAACCGGATGCTGCCGGCGCGCATGCGTTGCATGACGTCTTCGCGTTCGCTCTGCGACAGATCCGACGAAATGGGTTCGGCGTTGAGGCCGTGCCGGCGCAGGTGTTCGGCGACCCGGCCGGTATCGTCGCGGGTGTTGCAGAAGATGACCGCGCGCTCGGGTTCCTCGAAGGCGAGAATGCGCAGCAGCTCGGCCTCGCGCTGTCCGCCCGGGATCGAATAGTAGGTGTGGCGTATCTCGTGAACGCCGATGAAATCCGCCGACAGCTTGAGCGTCTCGGGATCGCGCATGAATCGCCGCGACAGGCGCTGAATACCCTCGGGGATGGTGGCCGAGAAGAGGAGGGTCTGGCGGGACGAGGGCGTCTCCTCGAGGATGGCTTCGATGTCCTCCTGGAATCCCATGGAGAGCATCTCGTCGCATTCGTCGAGCACCGCGCACTTGATCTTGTCGAGCTTGAGGGTCCCGCGCCGGATGTGGTCGAGGACCCGGCCGGGCGTGCCGCACACGATTTGGGCTCGGTCGCGCAGCTGCTCGATCTGGCGGCCCATGGGCGATCCGCCGTAGACGGGCACCACCGCGAGCTGCGTGGTCGCGCAGATGCGCGCGGTCTCGGCGGCGACCTGCAGGGCCAGCTCGCGCGTCGGTAGGAGCACGATGGCCTGGGGGAAAGCATCCTTGGGGTCGGCGATCCAGTCGGCGAAGGGGATGGCGAAGGCCGCGGTCTTGCCCGAACCCGTGCGGGATTGCACCAGGATGTCGCGCCGCTGCCGCACGAGCGGGATGGCCGTGACCTGCACTTCCATGGGTTCGGTGAAGCCCATGTCCGAAAGCGCCTGCAGGACCGCGGACCCCAGCCCCAGATCGGCGAAGGTGGTCTTGGGCGTGGAATCGGCCGGTACCGGGGCGGGGTCGGTGGAATCGGAAGGGGTCGTGGTCTCATCGGTCATGGGGTTGCTCCTGCTGGCGAGCTGGCCTTGGCCAGGTCCTCGCCGATCTGCTCGACGCGCTTGTTGATGCGATCCAGGCGCGGCGCCAGATCGTTGCCAAAGCGCAGTAGTGCTTGGGAATACGTGGCCTGGATGCTGCCCAGCTCCTCGTGGGCGGCGGCCATCGCCTCGATGTCTTTGTGACGTGGGCCGGGCTGTCGTTCGACGAAGCGGCAGCGCTCGCCCAGGACGCGCCAGCGTTTCCGCCATAGCTCGCCTTCGTCCGACCAGCGCCGTGCCTCGTCCGAGTCGTAGCCGCCGAGAAGGTGGTAGGCGTTCTCGAGGTGCTTTTCCAGCGCTGCCGACACGTCGTGCAAATCGTCGAAGCAGCCGCCTATTTCACTTGGCGTGAGCTGTGCGCTGATGCGGTCGCCGAGGACGACGTTGCGCTGGCGATCGAGCGCAACCAGAACGGACAAGATCAGGTACAGGGTGCCGACGGCGACAAGAATCGACGACGTCCACGCGACTAGCTTGCGATAGCGATGGAACTCTGGATTCGATGAATGGATGGACGATGACAAGGGCGACTACAGGGAAAATCCGGTGCGGACCCACCTGCGAATGGCTCCCAGCGAGGAGCGCGTTCTGCCGGAGCGCCGACAGGTGAAGGAAGGTTACGCGCAATGCGTCGGGTTGTCAAACGTTGACATGGGAACCCTGAAAGGGTTCCCAAACCCTCCCGCGCTATGGCTTCGCCGGGCAAAGCCCGGCTACGCCAACGCGATTGAGATGGGAACCCCGAAAGGGTTAGCTCTGCACCCGGCACCCGCCACCCGCCCCGCCACCCCATCGCTGCGCTCGGCCTCGCCAAGTCCTTCCGCGACGGGACGCAGGCCAGCAGGCCGTCAGCGAAGCTGGCCGGCTGCCCACGCGACTAGGGGCAGTCCATTTCGAAAGGCCAAACGGCTTCGACGGGAGAGCTCCCGTCCTGGACTTTGTCCAGAACGGTCTGTCCTGGATCGTCCGGGACGAAGGGCCGGTCGGAGGCCGCCAGCATCAGACGATGGTTCGAGAATCCCGGAGCGATCCTGTCGTCAATGCAGTTGAGGGGAAGAAACAAATGCCCGCGCTGGATTTGGTTGCCACCGGGCAGGGTGTCGTCCGGCCGGGCCAGGTGCGAGACGCCGTCGACGAACGGCGGGTAGTCGATGATCCAGCGGAGGTAGAGCTTGTCGCTCGTGTTCTGGTCCGCGAGCACGACGTTGACCGTCAGCTGGCCACCGGCATCGGGAGCAAGCGTCAGGATGGTGCCGATGGCCGGTGTAGCCGAGGCAATCGTGGGCGGATAGTTCTTTGCCGGATCGGACCACTCGGGTCCCGCGGGGACCACGCAACCCGAAAGGCTGCCCAGCAAGGGTAGGAGCGCGGGCAGGTGGATCGTCCGCATGCGCGTCACGTCTCATCCGCGGGTGGCGTGCCGTCGGACACGGGGCCGCCTTCTTCCTTTTCCAGGTGGCGGAAAATCGTTCGTGGATCGACGCCGAGGTCGCGGGCGGTCTTGGTCCGGTTGCCGCCGTTGAGGCCGAGAACCTCGTTGATGTACGAACGCTGCCAGCGCTCGCGCGCCTCGGCCAGCGGTAGGATAGATGGGATCTCGTCCGGATCGATGCCCAGATCATCGGGGCCGAGCATGGCTTTGTCGGCGAGCACGACCGCCTTCTTGATGCGGTTCTCCAACTCGCGGATGTTGCCGGGCCAGCGGTAGCGCTTGATGGCCACGATGGCGCTGGGGGTGAAGCCGCGCACCTTGCTGCTGTACTCGGGGGCATAGCGCGACAGCATGTAGCGCGCGAGCACGACGATGTCGTCGCCGCGATCGCGCAGCGGGGGCAGGTGCAGGTGAACGACATTGAGCCGGTAGTAGAGGTCCTCGCGGAAACGGCCGCTGTGGGTTTCCGCCTCGAGATCGCGGTTGCTGGCGGCGATGATGCGGATATCGACCGCCTCCGGCGTGGTGTCGCCCACGCGGATGACCATGTGCTCCTGCAGGGCGCGCAAGATCTTGACCTGCAACGACAGCGGCATCTCGCCGATCTCGTCGAGGAAGAGGGTGCCCTTGTTGGCCGTCTGGAAGCGGCCCGCCTTGTTGCTGACCGCGCCGGTGAAGGCGCCGCGCACGTGGCCGAAGAGCTCCGACTCGAGCAGGTTCTCCGGGATGGCGCCGCAGTTCACGCTGACGAAGGGCCCCTTGGCGCGCGCCGAGCGGTTGTGCAGCTCGTGCGCGATGAGCTCCTTGCCCGTGCCGGTTTCGCCCGTGACGAGGACCGTGATATCGGTGCCGGCCACGCGCTGGACCTTGCGAAAGACCTCCTGGATGCCGGGCGACGAACCCAGGATCTCGCCGAAGCGGATGCGCTCGATGCGCTCTTGCAGCGACTGGTTGTCGAGCTGCAGCTCGTTGACCAGCAGCGCATTGCGGATGACCAGCGAAGCCTGGGAGGTGAAGATGGTCAGAATCTCGAGGGCGGCCTGATCGAAAAGCTGGGCCACGTTGTCGTTGCCCAGGTAGATGATGCCGATGAGGTTGCCGCGTTCGAGCATGGGCACGCACATGACCGAGGTCAGGCGCAGGTTCATGACCGAGAGCGAATTCTTGAAGCTGGTGTCGTTGAGCGCGTCCGAGATGATGAGCGGCTGGCAGGTCTCGACCACCTTCTTGATGATGGAATCCGACAGGTGGCGGACGGCGTCGGAAATGGTCTCGCGGCGAAGATTGCGCGCGACCTTGACCACCGGCTCGCCGGATTCGAGCAGCACGATGAACCCCTTGTCCGCGTTGCTCACCTGGATGACCACGTCGAGGAGCGCGTTGAGGAGGGCGGAGAGATCGTAATTGTTCATCAGTTTCTGCGAGAACTCGAAGAGGTGCTTGTACGAATTCAGCTCGGCCATGGTCTTGGCCGCCACCTCGTCGGTCACGGGTTCGTCGTAGAGGGAGAACTCAAGCTCGACACCGCCCAGACGAACGCGATCATCCTGGGAGAGTCGGTGCTTGGTTCGGCGCCGGCCGTTGACGTGCAGATCGGCGTCCCGATCGGTCACCGAAATGTTGAAGTCGCGCCCGTCGAAGTGGATGGTTGCGTGGGTGTCGGCGAGCAGCGGATCGGCCAGCAGCACATCCACGCCTTCGCCCTTGCCCAGCGAGGTGAGCTTCTTGTAGATGTGATAGACCTTCACGCCCGTTCCGGGCGCGTGGATGCGAAGGGTCGCCATGGCGGGAGTTTGGCTGTTTCTATCTAGAAACGGAAGGAAAGACCGGGCCCAATGGCGCGATCCATCACAGCCGGAGAAAGCTGAAGATTTCCGGCCGAAAGCGGGCGTCGCGGACTGCTGGCCAGGCTAAGCTGGGTTTCCGGCTGATAGTAGTAGATGGCGTCGATGATGCCCCAGGCCACCGCGCCGAAGAATATCGCGCCGCTCGCGACCTGAACCCGCGTCAGCCAGCGCGAACGATTCTCGTCGGTGTGGTCGATGGCGTTCGGGGGACAGACGGAGTCCCCGACATCGTAGCGGCAGGTACGCTGCGGGCGCAGACCGTACACGGCCAGGTTCGTGGCGAACGCGCCGACCGACACCGCTCCCAGCACCGCCTCGGCGGTGAGGAAGGCCCAGCCTTTCCCGCGCTGACTGTTCTGGAACTGGCCGGCGCCGAAGGGCAGGAAATTGATTGTGAAGGAGTTGCGCCCCACACGCTTCTCGATGAAGGCCGGACCGGCCCGCACCTTCTCGCATTCCTCCTTGTCGCGCTGGCGCGCACTCTCGGCTTGCTTGCGCCTGGCCTCGAGGCGGGCCAGTTCGTCCCCGTAGTCTCTCCGCACGGAATTGAAGAAGTCGACGACCTCGGGCGGATCGAGCAGGGGGTCGAAGCGATAGTCAGGCCTGATTTGCAGCAGCTTGCGGAATTCGCCCGTGGCCGCCACCTGCTGCTTCTCGAAGAGATAGGAAACACCGAGAATGCGATGGGCTTGCACGATCTGGGCCCCGGTTTGCAGGCGGAGATCGGGGTAGAGCAGGGGCCGGACGATCTCGACGGCGCGGCGGAATTCGCCGCGGTCGTAGGCATTTCTCCCGCGCTGCAATTCCTCGGCGGGAGCCGCCGTCTGAAAGAGCAGGACAGTAAGAAGAAGACTCGCGCCCAAATTACTCGTCCACGTGGATCGTGACGGGGCGAGTTTCTCCGGCGGTGATCGTCACCTGGTTGGTCGTTGTCTTGTCGCCCTTGAATACCACCACTTCCAGACTCTTGCGCATCTCGTCGCCCGCGTCAAAGGGAACNNGCGGGCTTGGGGTCGAGATTGACGAAGAGGTGATCCCCCGGCGGCCGGTAGAGCTGCGGCCCGACCACGACCTCCTTGCGGTTGCAGCAACTATCGTTGCGGAACTCCAGCCGGTGCGCATTGTTCCACGGGACCTCGATGCGGTTTTGCTGCGGGCCGAAGTCGAACGCCTTCTTGCCATCCATCCAGACCTCGACGCGCGCCGGGGTGAAGCCGAGGGTGAGGGTGATGCTGGCGGGCCCGCCACCCGGCGCTGCGGCCTTGCCGTCCTCATCGGCGCGGGCCTTCTCGGCGAGCGTGGATTCGTGGCGGCGGGCCGCGTGGGGGGGCCCACTGCCTTGACTTCGCGGGGCGGCTGCGGCGCGCGCTTGCGGCGCGGCGTTGCCAGGTGCCCGATCCTTCGCGTCCCGCGCCGATGCCAGCCTGCGCGCGGCTTCGCTGCTTGCCGCGGAAGCGGAATTCGACCGTCTGTCGTCGAGCGCCTTGCGCGCGAGAAAGAAAGCCCCGGTCGCCATTGCGATCAGCACCCCAAGCACCGCGCCGCCGATCAGCCATCGGCGCAGACGCTCGCCGCGCTCCAGGCGCCGCAGCTCGGTGAGCACCGCCTGGTTATCCGGTTCGAAGGCGAGGGCGCGATTCCATAGCTCGAGGGCTTTGGCGCGGTGCTTGGCGCCTTGCTCGCGCAGGCCGGACGCCACCAGGGCGGACACCAGGCGCGGAACCACGGCCTTTTCGTACTCGTCGGGCGCTGTGAGGTACTGGCGAAGCTCCTCGTGCGGCTGGCTGAGCCCGGCGTCCGAGGTGTAGCCGCGCAGCTCATCCACCATCTCCAACAGGGTCGGGAATCGATCTTCCGGCTTGCGTGCCAGCGCCCGGGCGATGACCTTGGCCAGTTGATCCGAGACCAGGCGATTGAGCGTGCGCGGATCGGCGAATTTGCCCTCGGAGACCCGCCGCAGGACCTCGTGCGGGTTCTTGCCGGTAAAGGGCANNGGCGCCATGTACGCCGGCGAGCCGAGGATCTGCCCGGTCACGGTCATGCGTTCGAGATCGACGACCTGGGCCACGCCGAAATCCATCAGCTTGAGCACGCCGTCCTTCCGGACCATGACGTTCTCGGGTTTGATGTCGCGGTGGATGATGCCGAGCGAGTGGGCGTGACACAGGGCCTCTCCCAGCGCGATCACGATCAAGGCCGCCATCTCGGGAACCGGCAGCTTTCGATTGGCCAGGAACTGCTTGAGCGTCTGCCCATCGATGAATTCGGTGACGATGTACGATGACGCCGCGTCTTCGCTGGAGTAGTCGAAGATCTGCAGGATCCCGTCGTGGTTCAGCTTGGCGACGGCGCGGGCTTCGCGTTCCAAGCGGGCCTTGGATTCGGGTTCGGCGAGCAGGTGCGCATGGAGCACCTTGACCGCCACCTCTCGACGCAGTTTCTCGTCGCACGCACGATAGACCACAGCCATGCCGCCTTGGCCGACTTCCTCGATGATGCGATAGCGTGCTGGCAGGGGTGCGGTAGACATCGTCCCTGAAATCCCTGGCGAGAAGGAACCGAAACCCGAAGCTACGAGGACGGATATGAGGATGGATACTACGAGAGGAAGACCTAGGATACAACCCAAGACGCCCCACGCTTGATCTGGACCGGCGGCACGATCACTATGGGTGACCCATGTCCGTCCGCGAAGACCGACCCACCACCTCAGCCGGAAGCGCGAACCGCATCTGGGGCGGGCGCGTGCGCGAGTTCGCCGACCGCGTCGCATTCCGCTTCCGTCATGACGGGGCCTGGAAGAGCTTGACGTGGGCCGGGTCCGACCAGGCCGCACGGGAGATCGCCGCCGGGCTGTGCGCGTTGGGGCTCACTTCTGGCCAGCGCGTCGCCGTGCTCTGCCAGACCAGACTCGAGTGGGTACTGTGCGACGTGGCGATTGCCATGGCGGGGCTGGTTTCGGTCCCGATCTATCCTTCGACCACCGCGGCCCAGTGCGCCTTCGTCATCGCGGACAGCGGCGCCAGCGTAGTCTTCGCCGAGAACGCGGAACAGGCTGCCAAGCTCGCGTCACTTCCAGGCCAGCACCCTGGCTTGCGCATCGTGGTGATCGAAGAGCTCGCCGCGGCCAATCCGGGCGCGGAGGGTGGCAAGGTGGCGCGCTCGCTCGCGGGGCTCCGCCAGGCGGGCAAGGCTTGGAATGCGGCGAACCCGGGCGAGCTCGATCGCCGGGCTGACGCGGTCAGTTCCGGCGACTGCTTCACCATCATCTACACCTCGGGCACCACCGGCCAACCCAAGGGCGTGGTGCTGAGCCACGCGAACCTGGTGGCCTCGTGCGAGAGTGGGGTGCGCGCCTTCAACCTGCGCCCGGCGGACGTTCAATACCTGTTCTTGCCGCTGGCCCACGTCCTCGGCCGCGAGGTGGAATGGGCGCCCATCATCGTTGGCTCAGAAATCGTCTTCGCGGAGAGTCTGGCGCGCCTCAAGTACGATCTCACCGAAGTGCGCCCGACCTTCATGGCCGGGGTGCCACGCATCTTCGAGAAGCTGTATGACGCCGTGCTGGCGGGCACCCGGCAAGGCGGTCGGGCCAAGCGCTCGCTCGTGCACTGGGCTTTCGCGGTGGCGGCCCGCTACTCCGCCGCCGTGCGCGCCGGGCGGCCCCTCCCGGTCGGGTTGCGCCTCTCGTATGCGCTCGCCGACAAACTCGTCCTCTCTACGCTGCGCAGACGCCTCGGCCTCGACCGCTGCCGTTTTCTCATCTCTGGAGGGGCGCCGCTGTCCGCCGAGATCGCGGAATTCTTTCACGGGGCGGGTCTGCTCATCCTGGAGGGGTACGGACTCACCGAGACCATGGCGGCGGCTTTCGTCAACCGCTGGAATCGCTACCGTTTCGGTACCGTCGGGCCGGCCGTCGACGTCATCGAATCGTGCATCGCCGCCGATGGCGAAATCCTGCTGCGCGGCCCCTCGGTTTTTTCCACCTACCACGGCAACCCAGCCGCCACCGCCGAGGCTTTCGCTGCCGATGGCTGGTTTCGCACGGGAGACGTCGGCGTCATGGAGGACGGCTTTCTGCGCATCGTGGACCGCAAGAAGGATCTCATCATCACGGCAGGCGGCAAGAAGGTGGCGCCGCAGAAACTGGAAAACGCCCTCAAGGCGCATTCGCAGTTCGTCAGCCAAGTCGTGGTCTTCGGCGACAAGCGCTCGTACTGTGTCGCCCTCATCACGCCGTCGGAACCGGCCTGGCGTGAGTTCGGCAGGGGCGATCCGGCCACCGCCGCCGCATCACCCGGGTTGCACGCGGCGATCGAGAAGACGGTGGCCGAGGTCAACGCCACGCTCGCGAGCTACGAAACCGTGAAGTCCTTCGCCATCCTGCCCGTCGATTTCAGCGAGGCGACCGGCGAGCTGACCCCCAGTCTCAAGGTGAAGCGTGACGTGGTGGCGAGCAAGTTCGCCGCGGTCATCGCCGGGCTCTACGGCGAGTAGGCAATCGCGTGCGGAGCCTACGCTTCGCTGGCTTCGCCGGCAGCGCAGCGTCGCGGGAGGGCTTGGCGAGGCCGAGCGCAGCGAGGGGGTGGCAGGGCGGGTGGCGGGTGCCGAGTGCAGAGCTAACCTCCCAGGGTTCCCATCTCGAATATAGGGTAGGGTAGGGCGCGATGAAGGGGACTCTCGTTGTCGTCGACGCCCTCAACTACCTGTTCCGGGCCTATCACGCCCTGCCGGGGCTCACCACCAAGGCAGGGCTGCCCACGGGGGCGGTGTACGGCTTCTGCCAGATGCTCTTGCGCATCGACCGCGAGCAACGGCCGACGCACATGTGCGTGGTCTTCGATGCGCCGGGACCGACGTTTCGCGACGAGATGTACAGGGAGTACAAGGCCAACCGTCCGCCGGCCCCGCCGGATCTCATCGCGCAGATCGATCTCGCGCACCAGGCTGCGGAGGCGTTTGGCTGCGCCGTGTTTTCGGTTCCTGGCGTCGAGGCCGACGACGTCATCGCGACGCTGGTTCGCCAGGCCCGAGGGGAAGACCTGGCCGTGGTCATCGGCTCCTCGGACAAGGACCTCATGCAGCTCTGCAGCGAGGAGGTACGGCTGCTCGATGCCGTGAAGAACCGTCTGCTCGGTCCGGCCGAGGTCAAGGAGAAGTGGGGCGTGCCGCCCGACCAGCTCGGGGACGTGCTGGCCCTCATGGGCGACACCGTCGACAATGTGCCAGGCATTCCTGGCATCGGTCCCAAGACGGCGGCGGAGCTTATCGCGACCTACGGTTCCCTCGACCTGGTCGTGGCCAATGTCGACAAGATCAAGGGCAAGAAGGGCCAGGCCATCGCCGAAGGCAAGGCGACGCTCGCGCTCTCGCGCGAGCTCGTGCGCCTGCGCGACGACGTGACGTTGCCATTGACGATGGCCGAGATCCGTCGCGCGTCGCTTTCGGCGGAGAAGCTGCGCGAGCTCTTCGGGCGGTTGGAATTCGGGCGTCTCCTCGAACAGGTCGCGCCCACGGGCGAGGCCGCGCCGCCGGCGCCTGCCATGGCCTCTGCGCCGGCCGCAGTGGCGGAGCCCGCTGCCGGCGAGATCCACATCGTGACCGATGGGCCAGGCATGCAAGCCATGGTCGCGGCGATCCGTGACGCCAAGGCATGCGCAATCTCGCCCTGGTTCGATGCCGGCCGCGCGTCGGCCGCGCGCCTGCTCGGGCTGGCGGTCGCCTTGCCTTCCGGGCAGCGGTTCAGTGCTTCCGTCAAGCAGCACTTGCTCGGGGCGGCCCCCGGGCTTGCCGAGGCAGATGTTCTCGCCGGCTTGGGCGAGGTTCTCGCCGACGCCGGCATCGCCAAGCACCTGCACGACGCCAAGACGCTGGAGGTCTTCCTGCGCCTGCGTGGGATGAGCCTGGCCGGTGTCGCGGACGACACCATGCTCGCCGGCTACGTGCTTGAATCCGGTTCCGGCGACTACGCGCTCCCTACACTGGCCGGTGCGGAACAGATCCCGGACGTGGTGCCGCGATCGTCCTGGCAGCCGGGTGGGCGCGCGGCGGGGACGCTGGACGCGGCCGCGGCGGCGCCGCATCTCGTCGCCGAGGCGGCCGCCATCCTGACGCTCGCCGGCCGGCAGAAGGAAAAGCTGGCCGCCGCGAAGCAGGAGAACCTCTACCGGGAGGTCGAGCTCGCCCTCGTACCGGTGCTCGCGGGCATGGAATGCCTGGGAATTCGCCTCGACTGCGACTACCTGCGCCGCCTGGGCAACGAGGTCGCGACCGCCGCGCACGCCCTCGAGGTCGAGATCCACGCCCTCGCCGGCGCGGAATTCAACATCGCCTCGCCCAAGCAACTGGCGGATATCCTCTTTGCCAAGCTCGGTCTACCGATCATCAAGAAGACCAAGACCGGGCCGTCGACCGACGCGGATGTGCTCGAGCAGCTCGCGGCCGCACACCCGCTGCCCGCCAAGATCATCGACTACCGGACCTTGACCAAGCTCAAGGGCACGTACATCGATGCGCTGCCGGCGCTGGTCAATCCGCGCACCGGACGGCTGCACACGACCTTTCACCAGGCAGTCGCGGCCACGGGCCGGCTTTCGTCGAGCGATCCCAATCTGCAGAACATCCCGATCCGCTCGGACATTGGCCAGCGGATCCGGAAGGCCTTCGTCGCCGACCCGGGCTTCCGCATGGTCTCGGCCGACTACTCGCAGATCGAGCTGCGCGTGCTCACGCACTTCTGCGCGGATCCCGCCTTCCTCGCGGCTTTTCGCGCGGGCGCCGACATTCATCGCCGGACCGCGGCCGAGGTCTTCGGCGTGCAGGAGGCCGAGGTGACCGCCGAGCAGCGGCGGATCGCCAAGGCCATCAACTTCGGCCTGGTCTTCGGCCAGACCGACTTCGGGCTGGCGCAGGTCCTGCGCATTCCGCGCGGCGAGGCCCACCAGTACATCGAGACCTACTTCGCGCGCTACGCCCGCGTGCACGAATACATGGACCGGACCATCGCGGCCGCCCGCCGCACCCAGAGAGTGTCGACGCTGCTCGGGCGTATGCGCGCGCTACCCGAGATCAACGCCAAGCAGCCGCAGGCGCGCAATTATGCCGAGCGCATTGCCCGCAACACGCCGATCCAGGGGTCGGCCGCCGACATACTCAAGCTGGCCATGTTGCGCGTGCAGCGCGGACTCGACAGGTTTCCCAAGGTTCGCCTGCTGCTCACGGTTCACGACGAGCTGGTGTTCGAGGTGCCCGAGGCGGATCTCGAGGCCTTCCGCCCCTGGGTTAAGCTCGAGATGGAGGCGGCGTACGAGTTAAACGTTCCGCTGGTCGTGGACGTGCACACCGGCGCCACCTGGGGCGAGGCGCATTCCTAGCCTTGCCCCTTTGGGGAGAGGACAACGCGCGAAGCGTGGGAAAGCGGCATCGCTTGCCCCATGTCCCAAAAGGAAAAGGGACGCGACGAATCGCGCCCCTATGAACGAAACAGGAGGCAGGCTACCTATTCACGCCGCCGGGGGTGCTTTTGTCGCCCTTCTTGGCGGCCTTGCCGCCCACGAGACCACCCTTCTGGTGCTTTTCCCAGCCGACTTGCTCCGCGGCCTGGCCTTCGACATGGATGGTCTGCGCCTCGGGCGGGAGAACCGCATTGCCCTCGGCCAGCATCTTGCCCGACAGATCCTCGAGCTTCTTGTGGATGATGAGGCCGTTCGACGCCGCGAACCCGGTGATGGAGTTGATGGAGAAGGTGCCGGTCACGACATACTGCTCGCCGACCTTGGCCTCGAGCGGCTTGGGATCGCCGGTGTCCCAGTCCTTGACCGGGTAGTCGGCGATGAGCAAGGCGCGTTCTTTCTTGGTGGTGGGCGTGTCGGCCATGAAAAAGTGGGGCTGGTCGCAGGGACGGCAGCCGCCGCGGTCGACCTGCACATTGGCGGTCAGGGCGTCGCCGCCCTTCTTGATGGCCTTCTTCTTTTCCTTCTTGGTCTTGTCCGACAGCTCATC
>PNBO01000091.1 GCA_003136095.1 Myxococcales bacterium | reverse complement strand
TTGAAGGTCATGCGGTAGTCGACCGCCAGCTCGGCGAGGTAGGCCACCGCCTCGGGATCCTCGCCGTTGACGTGGAAGATGGGCGCCTGCACCACCTTGCCCACGTCGGTGCAGTAGAGCGTCGAGCGCACGTCGAGGGGATGGCTGGTGGTGAAGCCGATGCGGTTGTTGATGACGATGTGAATGGTGCCGCCGGTGGTGTAGCCGCGGGTCTGTGACAGGTTGAGGGTTTCGTAGACCACGCCCTGGCCCGCGAACGAGGCGTCGCCATGGAGCAGTACCGCCATGACCTTCCTGCGTTCGCTGTCACCGCGCTTTTCCTGGCGCGCGCGGACCGAGCCCTCGGTCACCGGATCGATGATCTCGAGGTGCGAGGGGTTGTAGCCGAGAGCCACGTGCATGAGGCCGCCGCGGGTGGCGATGTCCGTCGAGTAGCCCTGGTGGTATTTGACGTCGCCCGAGACGCCTTTCCAGTCGTGCAGGCCCTCGAATTCGGCGAACAGATCCTGGGGCGATTTGCCCATGATATTGACCAGCACGTTGAGGCGCCCACGGTGGGCCATGCCGATGACCATCTCCTCGGTGCCACGCGCGCCGGCGCTGCCGATGATGGTGTCGAGCGCGGTGATGGTGGTCTCGCCGCCCTCGAGCGAGAAGCGCTTCTGCCCGGCATAGGCGGTGTGCAGGTAGTGTTCGAGCCCCTCGGCCGCGACCAACCGTGAGAGGAACCCGAGGCGCTCGTCATGGCTGAAATTCGGGCGAGCCCGCGTCGCCTCCAGGCGGGTTTGCAGCCAGCGCTTCTCCTCGACCTCGGAGATGTGCAGGAATTCGGACCCGATGGCGCCCGTGTACGTCTCGCGGACCATGTCCACGATCTCGCGCAGGGTCATCTCGGAGCGGCCACCGAGGTTGCCGGTGTGGAAGACCGTCCCCATGTCGGCCTCGACGAGCCCGTGGTAACCCGGGTCGAGGTCGGGGATGACCGGCTGGGCACGCAGGCGGATGGGGTCGACGGCGGCCCGGAAATGGCCCAGGCCACGATGGGCCTGAATCAGGCGCATGACCGCGATCTGCTTGGCCACGGTGGCCTGGCTGTCGGGCTTGCCGCGCCGGCCGGCCGTGGCGCCGGCTTCGTGGTCATCGAACAGCCGACGGACCTGGGCGGCGGTGGCCGCGCGGCCGGGCGAATCAGCGCCCTTCCACAGGGCGAAGAAACGCCGCCACTCCTCGGACACCGAGGTGGGCTGGGCCAGGTAGCGCTCATAGAGGTCTTCGATGAATTCGGCATTGCCGGCGTACACCGGCGAAACGGGCAGCATGGACTGGCTCATGACGATCTCGGCGGAAGGGGCGGACGGGGCGCTTACCTGCATTCATAGGATGCGGTGGATCGGAGGTGCGTCGCGCGGGAAAACCGCCTATTTCGCGGCCTGCTGCCTGGGTGGCGCAACCTTTTCGGCCCCGGGGCATCAAACGCCGAACGCACAACAACCCGACAGGTCATACGACTGCCCTGGGTGGCGTATTCGTGGTCCTGTTCACAACTGTACTGGAGGAATCCGATGAAGAAGGTCGTTCTGTGTCTTGCGATCCTGGTTGGCTTCACCCTCGGCGCCGCACGGGCCGCCGAGCCCAAGGGCGCCGAGCCCACCTGTGGCCAGATGATTTCCAGCATGGCGGCCATCCCCGCGAAACTGTCGGAGGGCGCGGCAACGGTCGCCGACATGTGGGAAGCCCACGCCGCGTTGATGGGCAAGGACAAGGACTCGGTCGCCGAGGCCAAGGGGCTGCGCGCACTCGCCAAGGGCCACAGGCAAATTGCCGCCAGTCTGATGAAGGCCAGCGAGGAAATGAAGAAGGCCGCGAGCTGGGCGGGCGCCCCGCACGACATGGCCAAGATGATGTCCGACCCCAAGCTGGCCGAGGCCAGCAAGAAGATGGTCGAGATTCACAAGGAGATCATCGCCATGTTCCAGAAGTCGCTCGCCGAGATGGAGGCCCAGCACAAGGCGATGAAGTAGTAGCGTCGCGCATTGTTGACGGGAACCCTGAGAGGGCACCCCTTTCAAGGTCTTGAAAGATTCGTTTCTGAAGCCGGGAGCTGCTTTCCAGAGGCCGCGTAGCGGCCATATCGCCTCGCCCCGCGTTCACGCGGGGAGAGGCCGACGCGCGAAGCGCGGCTGGTGAGGGGCAGAAGCGGCCGCCTCTGCCTCGGGCCCCTCACCCGCCGACGCGGACGTCGGCGGCCTCTCCCCGACGGGGAGAGGCGCGGATCTAGGCCAACGCCAACACCTTGAAAGGGGTGCCCTGAGAGGGTTCCCATGCTTTCCCGCGATGCTTCGCTACGCGCGGCGCTGGCAAAGCCAGCGAAGCGTAGGCTCCGCACGCGCCGAATCGTCACCGCGCTTGACGCCCGCAATGCCGCGTGGTCCGATCGACGCTAGCCGCCGATGGACAAGGACTATTTTGCCGACGCCTATTCTCCACCCGGGAGCGACGTCAACGCGGGGGTGAAGGGCGGCGGGCAGGGCTTCGAGCTGGCGGAGCGGGGCACGCGGCTGTGGGCCATCACCATCGACGGCCTGCTCGTCTCCATCCCGCTCCTGCCAACGCTGGTCCTGGGTGTCTACCTCGGCGTGCGTATCCAGATGGACGCCATGCGAGCGGGCGTGGCGGACAGCCCGGCGAGTCCGCGTGCGTTTGGCCTGGGCGGGGACGAGATGATGCTCGTGCTCGGGGGCATTGCCATATTCGGCTGCCTCGGCGCGCTGGCCATCGCCATCTACCAGTGGCTGCTCATCAGCCGCACCGGCCAGTCGCTGGGCAAGAAGTGGACCGGCATCCGCATCGAGCATGTCGGCGGCGAGCGCATGAGCTTCGTCATCGGGGTCTTGCTGCGCAACTGGGTGCCCAAGCTCATCGGTGGGGTGCCTTACCTCGGGGTAATCTTTTCCCTCATCGATTGCCTTTACATCTTTCGCGATGACCGCCGGTGCATCCACGACCACATCGCCGGCACGCGGGTCGTGCGGCAGCAACGGTAGCCCGTGCAGCTCGACAACACCGTTGAGGTCGAAACGCCGGAGCACGTGCGCTTTCGTTTCCACGCGGCGGGCCCCACCCGGCGCGCCTGGGCCTATCTCATCGACCTCCTGGTGCGCGCGGGGATTCTCCTCGTCGTCGAGATCGTGCTGGCGCTGGGCACGGGTCATCACTTGCGCTCGGCGAAAGCGGTGATGGGCGGCGGCACCTTGCTCGCGCTTTTTCTCGTCGAGTGGGTGTACTACGTGGCCTTCGAGGCGGCCTGGAACGGCACCACGCCGGGCAAGCGGGCGTTGCGCCTGCGCGTGGTCAAGGCGGGGGGCTACCCGCTCTCGTTCATGGACGCGGTCTTGCGCAATCTCCTGCGCACGGCGGACTTCCTGCCCGTGGGCTACCTGCTGGGGCTGGTGTCCATGACCTGGGACGGCCGCTTTGCGCGCCTGGGCGATCGCGCCGCGGGCACCATGGTGGTGATCGAGGACCCGGTCCGCGTGGCACCGCCCATCGTTCTCGACCCGCCGCCCAGCCTCGCCGAGATCGAGGCCTTCCCGCCCCATGTGGTGCTGCCTCTGCCCGAGCGCGAGGCCATCGAGCTGCTCTTGCGGCGGCGCGACCTGTCGCACGCGCGCCGCCTGGAGCTGGCCGAGATGATCGCGCCCACGCTGGGGGCGCGGCTGGGGATGAAGACGGGCGATCCCGTGCGCTTCCTGGCGGTGCTGCATCAGGTGGTGGTCGGCGCCGCAGTGGCGGGGCAGGTGTCGCGCAAGGGAGCGCGCCGGTGAAACAGACGCAGGACGAGTTCGTGTCCGCGCGCCAGGCGGCCTGGGCCGAGCTGGACGCCCTGCTGGCGAAGAAGCGGGTACTGCACAAGTTGCCGCCCGCTTCGATCTCGCGGGCGGCGAGCCTTTATCGCGAGATCTGCTCGGATCTCATGCGGGCGCGCGGCGCGGGCTACTCGGCGGACGTGGTGGACGTGCTCGATTCGTTGGCGGCGCGCGCCTGCGCCGCCATGTACAGCGCGCCGCCGTATCGACTGGGCGCCCTCTGGGAGCTTGTGGCCTCGGGGTTCCCCGCGGCGGTGCGGCGCAACGCCCGCTTCGTCGCGCTGGCCACTGTGCTCTTCGTGCTGCCGGGGGTGTTGGGCTTCGTGGGCGCCAGCCGTTCGCGTGGCTTTGCCGTGCAGGTCATGTCCGAGTCCATGGTCTCCCAGATGGAGAAGTCCTACAGCGAGCTCGGCCGCGGGCGCGAGGACGGCGGCGACGCCATGATGGCCAGCTTCTACGTGTACAACAACGTTGGCATCGCCTTCCGCTGCTTCGCCACCGGCATTCTCTTCGGCCTGGGCAGCATCTTCTTCCTCGTCTACAACGGCCTGGTCATCGGTGTGGTGGCCGGTGCGGTGAGCGCCGCGGGGCACGGCCGAAACCTCTTCACCTTCATCGCCGGGCACGGAGCCTTCGAGCTCACGGCCATCGTGCTCTCGGGCGCGGCGGGCATCGCCATGGGCTATGCCCTGGTCGATACCGGGCCGCAAACCCGCTGGGCCTCGCTGCGCGCGAAGTCGGGCGATCTCTTTCGCATGATCGTGGGCGCGGCGCTCATGCTGCTGGTGGCGGCCTTCATCGAGGGTTTCTGGTCGCCGTCGTCCGTCCTGCCCCAGCTCAAGTGGGGCGTGGCGGGCACGCTCTACTTGCTGGTGCTCTGCTACCTGTTCTTCGCGGGCCGCTCCCCGGACGGCGGGAGACGCACGTGAACCTGCTCGAGGCCCGAGTGGCGTTGCGGCCGCGTTCCATGTCCGACGTGATCGATCTGGCCGGGCCCTTCTGCGTGACGAACCGCCGGCTCTTCGTCCCGCTCGCGCTGTGGGTGAGCGCGGTCGGCGGCCTCCTGGCCTTCCTCTGCCGGGTCGAGGCCGGCTGGCCGTGGTGGGCGGTGTGGCTCATCATCGCGGCCTACCTGCTTCTCGCCAGCGGCGTCTACACCGTGGCGGCCGGCGAGCTGCTCTTTCGCGCGCCTGCCGAGGTGCGCGTGTCCCGCGTGCTCGCGCGCTTTCGCCGCAGGTTTTCCGAGTTCCTCGTTGCCCGGGTCGTGCAGCTCGTGGCGCTGGCCTTCTTCGCCTTGCTCACCATACCGCTGCCCATCTTCGCCGCGCGCTTCTTCTTCACCACCGAGGCGGTGCTGCTCGAATCGGGCTCCGGGTTGGGCTCGCTCGCGCGCAGCAGCCGGCTCGTGCTCTACCGGGGCGTGCCTTGTTTTGGCCTGGCCCTGGCATGCCTGGCCGCGCCGTGCTTCTTCGCGGTGGCGGCCGATCTCCTGGGCAACACCCTGGTCGACCTGGTCTTCGAGATGGGTCGGCCGGCCGGCTCGCTGTGGTCCGACGGTGGCTCGGGCTACGCGGTGGCCGGGGCGCTGCTGTCGTCGCCCTTCGTGGCCAGCGCCAGCTTCCTCGGCTACATCGACCAGCGCACCCGCAAGGAGGGTTGGGACATTCAACTGCGCTTCATGGCCCTGGCCGACGCGGAAAACCGGAATCGGAGAATTGCCTCGTGAGCTGGCGCGTCCTGGCGCTCGGCCTGGCACTCGTGCTCGACGCGCCTCTTGCTCTGGCCCAGGATGGCGGCGTACCCGCCATCGACAAGCTGTTACCCGAGCCGCGCAAGGTCGTCGCCGAGGTGCTCGCGCCCCGGCGCTTCGACTTCTGCCATAACCCGGAATATCCCCTGACTCCCGCGGAGAAGCAGTGGTGCGGCCTCGGCGCTGGCCAGAACCATGCGGCCTGCCCGACTCTGGCCGAGGCCTGCAAGCGCGACGCCCTGGCCAAGCAGCTCGAGCCCGACGAGCCGTTGACCATCAAGCTGCCGGATCTGGGATTGCCCCTGCGCCTGCTCCTGTGGGTGCTTCTCGGCCTTGGCCTGGCCATGCTGATCTTCGCCCTGGCTCGCCACTTTCTCGACCGCGAGAGCAAGGACGTGGTCACGACCGCGGCGCCGGTCAGCGAATCGCAAGAGATGGCGGCCGCGCTCGCGCGTCAGGTGGAGACCGACGTGCAGCGCCTGCTGGAACGGGCGCGGGCCGAGGCCGCGGCTGGGGATTTCCGCGCCGCGATCGGCAGCGTGTATGCCGCCCTCCTGCGCCGGCTGGAAGGCGCGGGCGTGGTGCGCGTCGAACCCGACCGGACCAATGGCGATTACCTGGGCATGGTCAAGAAGCAGCGTCCCGCCATCGCCGGGGGCATGGCCGAGGTCGTCGATTCGGTCGAGCGCGCGCAGTTCGGCCTGGCGGACGTCACGCGCGAGGGCTTCGACGGTGTCTACGTGCGCGTGGCGGGCTTGCTCGCGGGGCGCATCGGCCTCCTGCTCGTCGGGCTCGGGCTTCTCTTCGGCGGGGCCTGTGGCCTGCCGCGCGTCGACTGGGAGCACTCGCCCTCGGGGCGCGCCGGCGTCATCGCNNAGGACGACTGGAAGGCGCTCAAGTTATGGCTCGACGGCGGCGATAGGTCGCTGGTCATCGCGGGCGGCCGGCGCGAGCTGCCCGCGTGGGTCGGCATGCGGGTGGTGGAGAAGCACGCGCTGGCCTCGGAGATCATCACTCCGGGCGACACGGTCGCCAAGCCCTGGGGGNNTGTCAGCCGGGCAGCGAGACCTTGCTCGGCCGCAAGCCAGCCGCCTACGCCTCCTTGCGCTGGCTCGGCGACGAGGAGGGCAGCCGCGTGGTCGTGCTGGCCGACGATTTTCTCTTGCGCAACGCCAGTCTGCTCGTCGCGGACAATGCCGCCGCGCTGGATGCCGTGCTGCGCGGCTGGGGAACGTCGATCGAGTTGGCGGGCGACCTCACCGGCCTGGTGGCGTCGAATCCCGTCGAGTCCGTGCAGCGGGGCCGCCTGGGGCCGGCGTTGCTGCAATTGGCGGCCGTCCTGCTCTTGTTCTTCGTGGGTAAGGGCGCGCGCTTCGGCCGGCCCGTACCGACGCAGAAGATCGAGCGGCGCGAGTTCGCCGAGCATGTGAGCGCCCTGGGCCTGCACTACGCCCGCGCGCGCGCCGAGCGCGTGGCCCTGGGTTCGCTTGGCGCCTACGCGGTCGAGCGCTTGCGCGAGCGCTTCGGTCTGCACGTCGATCGCAGCCTGTCGGG
>PNBO01000178.1:4323-5266 GCA_003136095.1 Myxococcales bacterium | reverse complement strand
CGTGTCCGTTCTCGTCCAGAATCTGCACGAGTCCGGTCGCGCGGGCATAGTCCTCGTCCGACCAGACCTCCACGCTATCGGCGGTGAGCTGGCCGGAACGGATCTTCGCCGACGCCTTGCCGTCCGCCATGAGCTACGTCACGTCGAGGAAGATGAGTCCCGGTGTCTCTAGCGAGGCCTTCATCTCGGCCATGAAGTGGGCGGCGTCATAGCCGTCGACCAGGCGGTGATCCACGGAGAGGGAGAGGTTCATCATGTCGCGTATGACGATCTTGTCGTCGACCACCACCGGCCGCTTGGCGATCTTGTGGATGCCGAGGATCGCCACCTCGGGGTAGTTCACGATGGGCGTGGCCACGATGCCGCCCAGGGCGCCCAGGCTGGTGATGGTGAAGGTCGACCCGCCGAGGTCGCGCTGCGAGACGCGTCCATTCTTGGCCGCCACCGCCAGGCGATCCACTTCGCGCGCCAGCTCGAGGAGCGAGCGGCGGTCCGCGTGGCGGATCACGGGTACCATCAAGCCCTCGGGCGTCTGGGCCGCGATGCCGATGTGGTATTCGCGGCGCTGCACGATTTCGCCGGCCGGCTCGTCGAGGGTGGCGTTGATCTGGGGATGCTTCTTCAAGGCCTCCGCCGCGGCCTTCACGAAAAACGGCAGGTAGGTCAGCTTGATGCCGTGGCCGCCGAGGCGCGCCTCGGCCTTGTTGCGCAACTCGACCAGCTCGGTGCAGTCGATCTCCTCGACGAAGGTGAACTGCGCGACCTGGCGCTGCGTCTCGACCATGTGCTCGGCGATCATCCGGCGCACGCCGCGGAAGGGAATGCGCACGTCGCCGGAGGTCTGCGTGGTGGGCCCCGGCGTGAGCTGGTCGTCGGTGTCCTTGGCGGGCGCGGAGCCGACCCCGGCGGCGCGCACGTCGGCGGCGGTGATCTGCCCGCCCGG
>PNBO01000178.1:1200-4297 GCA_003136095.1 Myxococcales bacterium | reverse complement strand
CGGCGTTCGAGCACGATCCCGGCGCGCGGGGTCGCGATCTCCACCGTGGCCTTGTCGGTCATCACCTCGACCATGGGCTGGTCTTGCGCCAGCGTGTCGCCTTCCTTGACCAGCCAGCGGACGATCTCACCCTCGGCCATGCCTTCGCCAATGTCGGGTAACTTGAATTCGTAGGCCATGTGCTCTCCTAGCCGGTCGTGACTTTTTCCAGGGCGTCGAGAATACGATCCCTGTCGGGCAAGTACTCGGATTCGAGCGTGTACGGGAACGGCGTATCGAAGCCCGTCACGCGCAGGATGGGCGCTTCCAGGTGCAGGAGGGCCCGTTCCTGGATCGAGGCGGCGAGCTCGGCGCCGAAGCCGCAGGTGCGCGGCGCCTCGTGGACGATGACCACGCGGCCGGTCTTGTGCACGGACTGTACGATGGTCTCGAGGTCGAAAGGCAAGAGGGTGCGCAGGTCGACCAGCTCGATGTCGTAGCCCATGCCCGCGGCCTTGTCCGCGGCTTCCAGGGCGGTGGGCACCATGCCGCCCCAGGCGAGGATGGTGACCGAGCGCTCGGAGCGCGCGGCGGCCCGGCGGACGACCCGGGCCTGGCCGATGGGAACGGTGTAGTCGCCGGTCGGGACTTCTCCCCTGGCCGCGCGGTACAGGCGCTTGGGCTCGAGAAAGATTACCGGGTCCTCGCCGCGGATGGCCGAGGCGAGCAGCCCCTTGGTATCGGCCGGCGTGGAAGGATAGACGACCTGCAGACCCGGCGTGTGGATGAACACGGCCTCGGGCGACTGCGAGTGGTAGTGACCGCCGCGCACGCCGCCGCCCGCGGGCATGCGAATCACCACCGGCGCGCTGTACTCGCCGCCCGAGCGATAGCGCATCTTGGCCAGCTCGTTCACGATCTGGTCGAATGCGGGGTACACGTAGTCGGCGAACTGGATCTCGGCCACCGGGCGCAGGCCATAGAGCGCCATGCCGATGGCCGCGCCCACGATGCCGTTCTCGGCGAGTGGCGTGTCCATGCAGCGGTCGGCGCCGAACTCCTGCTGCAAGCCGACAGTGGCGCGAAACACGCCGCCAAAGTTGCCCACGTCCTCGCCCAGCACGACGACGCGGCTGTCCCGCTGCATTTCCACGCGCAGGCAGTCGTTGATGGCCTGGATGATGTTCATCTCGGGCATATCGGAGATCCTTNNTGGATGGACTCGATCCGGGGTACAATCCCTTACGAAAGACAGGGGTCGAGCATGGGCACTCGCAACCTCCCGGGCAGTCGTTCGCGGCGCGCGCGCGCGCCGATGCGGCTTGCTTTCCTGGCGCTGCTCGCCGCGGGGCTCGCCATTCCCGGCCCGGCCCACGCGCAGCGGATCCAGTCGCAGTTGCAGAATGATTTCGGCGATCTTTTGCGCATCCTCACCGATTTCGCCAGCCAGGCCGGCACCAAGTCGCGCGGCGAGTTTCTGTCCTTCATGAACCAGATCGAGCTCTTCAACATCGAGAGCGAGATCGACCGCCTGGTCGGCAACCCCTGGGAGCTCAACGACTCGACCTCGTACAAGCTGAGCCTGGCCCCCCTGCACATCGCCTACCCCATCTTCGACCAGCAGGTGCAGCAGATGACCCGCCTCGACGACATTCGCAGCCGCCGCATCCAGAACCTCACGGTGGATTCGCTCGGGCTCATCACGGTGAACCTCGACATCCTCAACACCGGGACCTTGGACATCACCAGCAACACCCAGACGGGCAGTCAGCTGGCGAGCTCGATGCTGCACTACTTCAACGCCCGTGAGTTCCTCGACCTCGGGGTCTTCCTGCTCGCGCAGCAACCCTACTTTCCCCAGACCCAGGACGCCTGGGACGAGACCCGGCACCGGCTCGCGGCCCACCAGGGCCTGCTGGCGCTCAGCGTCGCCGGCCTAGGGGCGCTGTTCGAGGTGGGCGCGCTCAACAACTCGGGCACCCTCAAGCGCTGCGAGGGGGACGCGTGCGCGGTTGGCTGGTACGGCGGTTTCTCCCACCTCGGCTATCACCTGCAGCCCAACCTGCGCGGCGGCCTGACCACGCGCCTGCCTTCGGTGGAAATCTCGGCGGGCTTGATGCAGCAGGTGCGGCCCGCGTCGGACAGCGCCGCGAGCGTATTCGAGGCGGCGTTGCGCGAAAGTTGGCTCCAGCGCTACACCTCGGTCGCCGGCTGGGACAGCTTCTTCGAGGCGGCGGCCCGGCGGGTGCTGTCCACCGAGAGCCGCTACCAGGGCGAGAGCTTCACCGCGCGCGGCGGCCTCTTCGTCAAGCGCGAGCATCCCTTTCGCTGGCGAACCATCACCTTGCGCGGCTCGACCGAGGTCGAATCCGACCTCACCGGCAGCTTGCGCTATGCCCTCGGCCTGGGCGTGGACTACAGCAAGACCGGCCTGTCGACGGTGCTGCAATCGAGCCGTACGAACGTCATGGAGAACGGCGCCCCCACCCCGGAAATCCGCACCGGCATCTTCGTCGCGGGCACGGTCGAGGCGCCGGACCAGTATTTCGTCGAGGCNNGCCGAGATGGAAATGCGCGTACTGGCCACCGGACCCGCCGGGGGCGGTCGGCTGGAGCCCGTGGTCGCGGCGTTGCGCCGGGCGAGTGCCGAGAGTGAGGCGCACCGCGTGCGCGTGGCCGACTTGCTCGGCGACTATCTCGAAGGGCGTCGCCTCGCCTATTCCCTCAAACAATGGCAGCGCAGCCTGGACGACCTGCACGGGCCGCTCGACGGCGAGGTGCTGGAAGCGGCGGCCCAGGCGGTGTACGCCCGCCTCGTCGAGCTGGCCATCTTCTTGCGGGGCGCCCGGGGGCCGCTGGAGAATCTGCGCGAGCGCTACACCCGCATCGCCGACAGCGCGCTGGCCGCGAGCCCCCGCGACCCCGACACGCAGGCCCGCGCGGCCGCGGATTTGGCGGAAGTCGACCGCGCCTGGCGCAGCTCCTCGGAATCCGTGAGCGAGGCCCTGCGGCTCTACGAACACTACTTGGGCAGCATCCGCCGCATCGCCGGCCTAGCCGGCGGGCTTCTGCCCGTCCGTCACTTCGAACCCCTCGACCAGCGCTCGCTACGCAGGCT
>PNBO01000178.1:0-1181 GCA_003136095.1 Myxococcales bacterium | reverse complement strand
CCGCCGTTGTCGAGGACCTTGTTCCAGCCGATGTCGAAGTCCTTGCGATCGATCTTCCCGGTCGCGTGCACACCGCGCACCGTGGTCCCGAAGGGCGTCTTGTACGCATCGGTCGGGCCCTCCACTTCGAGCACCACGGGCTTGGTCACGCCGTGCAGGCTGAGCTCGCCGGTCACCTTCAGCTTGTTCTTGCCNNTGTCCGTCGCGCTTGGGCTCGTGCGTGTTCACCGAGCCGAGGTCGATGGTGACCTCCACCGTCGACTTGGTGACGTCCTTGTCGTCGAGATCGAGGCTGCCCTTGACCTTCTCGAACTGCCCCTTGACCGTGCTGACCATCATGTGGCGCACGCTGAACTCGATGGAGGTGTGAACGGGGTCGATCTCCCACGTGCTCGCCCGCGCGAACGCGGGAACCAAGAGAAGCGCGCTGGCGGCAAGGACAAGAAGTCTGGAATTTGGCATGGTCANNGAGCCGCCTGCCGAACCGCGGGCGGGCCCGCGATCTTCCTAGGTAAAAATCCCTGATGGCGACCTGGGCTGGCCGGGCAGGCGAATCACGAAGGAGGTGGGCCAACCGTCGACGTCTTCGAGGGCGATGGTCCCTTGATGGGAGGACACCACCAGCCGGCAGAAGTACAGTCCCAAGGCCCAGCCGGAGGTGTTGCGGGACTCACCGTCGGCGCGGGGAAACTTGTCGAAGATCCGGTCGCGCTCGGCCGCCGGCACGGCGGGGGCGGTGCTATGGAGCGAGAGGCGCACCTCGCGGGAATCGCCCGTAGCGACCAGGAGCATGCGGCCGGCCTCGAGCGTGTGCCGCAGGAGGTGCGTCGTCAACACCTCGAGCGCGCGGGGGAAAAGGCGCAGGTCGAGCGCGGCGAAGAGGCCCTCGGGGGCTTCCATCGCGACCGTGATGGAACGGCTGGCCGCGCGCGGGTTCGCCTCGCGCAGCGCTTTCTCGAGGACCGGCCGTACCTCGACGCGATCCAGGCGCAGCGTGATGCGGCCGCTTTCCAGCTTCGAGGTGTCGAGGATCTGCGAGATCATGCTGCTTAAGCTATTGAGGGTGGCGACGGCGTCGTCGGTCGCTTCCAGCAGCGGGGCGCGGTCGGGCCGCTTCTTGAGCTCGAGCACCAGGTACTCGAGCGAGAGCATGGCCGCGCCCACTGGACTGCGCATGTCGT
>PNBO01000262.1:27635-28093 GCA_003136095.1 Myxococcales bacterium | reverse complement strand
TCCTCGATCGACGACGCCTGCTGGCCGGCGCCGGCCGACATCTGCTCGCCTCCCGCGGCGATGCCGCGCGCGGCTGCGGCCGCCTCGCTGGTCGCCTGCTGCACCTGGGTCATGAGGTCGTGGAAGGTCTCCAGCATCCGGTTCAGCGCCTGGCCCATCTGGCCCAACTCGTCGCCGCTCGTCACGGTCACCCGCACCGTCAGATCGCCTGCCGCCGCCGCCTCGGCCCTGGCCACCACCTCGCGCAAGGGTTCCGCGATTCGACGCGCGACGAACACATAGATAACCATGCCCGCGACCAGGCCCATCAGTCCGACCAGTCCGACGACCGCCGCGTTCCGCCGTGCCATCGCCTCGACTTGCCGCGTGGACATGCCGATACGAATCGCGCCGAGAGATTCATCCATGAATCGGATGGGCGCGGCGACCTCGTACGTTGCCGCGGCCTGCGGCACCGG
>PNBO01000262.1:0-27595 GCA_003136095.1 Myxococcales bacterium | reverse complement strand
CAGGTCCATCATGATCCCGCGGGTGGAGCTCATGGACACAAGTCCCAGAAGAACGACCACACCGAGGAGGATCATGACGAACGGGATGGTCAGTTTCTGCGTCAGTCGCAGACCCGACAGGCGGAAGGTCTCGGTGCTCATCTGAATGCCCCCATTCGGCTTCAACCCGCTGGGTCAGCAACGAACCTGCGCCACGGGCGGGCCTCGGCCACTGCCAGCTTGATCCATCTGTCGGAAGCTGTGCCGCAAAACTGTAGGTGTCCCTCGACCTTCCCTCTCACATCGCAGGAGGTCACAAACACTGGGCCAAGACCCCGTAACGCCCAGAGGTGGCCAGCATCCTAGGAGACGGCTACAATACATCCCAAGGAGACGTTATGTCCGCAGCCGTACAGAACAAGCAAGAAGCCCAGGCCGAAGAAACCCAGGAATTGGTCAAGCTCACCGCGCGAGCCGCGGATAAGGTCAAGTCCATCCGCGCCGAGGAGAAGATCGAATCGAGCTATGGACTTCGGTTGAAGGTGCAGGGCGGTGGCTGCTCCGGTTTCGCGTATGACCTGTATTTCGACCAGATCCAGGACGTCGACCAGAGTTTCGAGTCACAGGGCGTCCGCATGATCTGCGACCAGATGAGCCTGATGTACCTGGTCGGCACCGAGATCGACTATGTCGAGAGCGTGCAGGGATCGGGTTTCAAGTTCACCAATCCCAACGTGAAGTCGACCTGCGGCTGCGGTTCTTCCTTCAGCGTCTAAATGGGAACCCTGAGAGGGTTCCCAAGCCCTCCCGCGCTCTGGCTTCGCCGGGCAAAGCCCAGCTGCGCCTACGCGGATGGGAAGGAACAAACCACAGACAACACAGAGGACACAGAGAAGGATCGGGTTCGAGTTCGGATCCGGATCCGGACCCTTCTTCTTCCGGCCTCTGTGTTCTCTGTGTCCTCTGTGGTGAAAAACCTGAAGCGGTGCCTCGGCCTTACTCGACCGTGATGCCGTCTTCGTCTTTCAGCCGATTGATCTTCGTCAGACACTGGTCTCGGATCACGCCGCGCATCTTGGGACTCTCTTCCTCGACGGATTCCTTGTAGACCCCCTGATAGCTGTTGCACCGTGCGGGATCAGGCGCTTTGCGGCAGTAGTAGTCGCGCACCCGCTGGCAGGGGTTGCGGCTGGCCACCGCCATGCGAATGGCAACCCATACGACGCCCGTGCAGAAGGCCACGGCCACGAGGGTCATGAGCACGCGATACCGCCGCCGGTACTTGTGCGGGTCGATGGCCGCGGCCTCGCGCCTGATCTGCTCCAGTTCCTCCGGGGTTTCATCCATCGGACACGATTACAGCCGAAGCCGCGCGCGGCTGCAAATGCTGATTCCCCAAGACGCGTGGTAGATCGTCGGCATGCCACGTCCGCCCGCAAGACCGCACCCGGCGCGCAAGTTCACCCGGTCCACGCGCGAGCCAGCGCGCGGGGCATGGCCACCGCGGCCGACTCGAGTGAAGACGATCCTGCGGGAACTGGATCGCCTCTACCCCGCCGCCAATTGCGAGCTCAACCGCAAGAATCCCTTCGAGCTCCTCTGCGCCACCATCCTCTCCGCGCAGTGCACGGACGAGCGCGTGAACATGGTGACGCCGGCCTTGTTCGCGCGCTTCCCCACGCCGGCCGCGCTGGCGGCGGCGCCCGCCCCCGTGCTCGAGGACATGATTCGCTCGACGGGCTTTTTCCGCAACAAGGCCAAGAATCTGCTCGGCGCCGCCCGCCTGCTCAGCGAGAAGTGGGCCGGCGAGGTGCCGCGCTCGATGGACGAACTGCTCGAACTGCCCGGCGTCGCACGCAAGACCGCCAACGTGGTGCTCGGCACCGCCTATGGAATCGCCAGCGGCGTGGTGGTCGACACGCACATCACCCGCCTCGCGGGCCGGCTCGGCCTGACTCGCGAGACGGCGCCGGAAAGGATCGAGCGCGACCTCATGGACATCATCCCCCGCGAGCGCTGGATCCTGTTCGCCCACCAGTTGATCTGGCACGGCCGCCGGATCTGCCACGCGCGCAAGCCGGGTTGCGATACCTGCCCCCTGGTCCCCAATTGCCCCAGCGCCTTCCGCGAGGCCTGAGCTACCGATGCTACGACGCCACCACGAGGTCGTATCTCAGTCGGTCCACTTCTCTGCGCGGCGAACGGGCTCTGCCGGCGCTTTCTCCATCGGCTTCGCCGCGGGAGCCACCGGCGCTTTCGCGGGCGCAGCCGCCGGCTTGTCGGCCGGCTTCGCCGCAGCCGCCACCGGAACCTTCGCGGGCACCACCGCTGGCTTCACCACCGGCGGCTCCGGCTCCTTCGCGGGCGCGACCGCTGGCTTCGCCGCGGGCGCTGCTGGCTCCTTCGTGGGCGCCACCGGAACCTTCTCGACCTGCTTCACCGTGGAGGCCGCCGTCGCTTTCGCTGGCGCGGCGGTCGGCTCCTTTCTGGCGACGGGCGGCGCCGCCGTCGTCCCGCGCAGCGAAGCGACGCGCGCCTCGACGGCGGCACGGTTCGGCGTCTGGGGCATCTCGGCCAGGAACTGCTCATAGTCGTTGATCGCTTCCTCGTCCCTGCCGACCTTGCGGAAGCACTCGGCACGGTTGAACAGGAGCGTCGGATCCTTGAGCGTCTTGTAGGCGCGAGTGAACTCGAAAATCGCCGCCTTGCACTTGTTCTTCGCGGCGAGCTGGTTGGCTTTCGCGGCGTGCCTGCGCGCGCCGTCCTCGGTATCCGCGCCGGCCCGGAACGGGCCGGCTACCCCGACCGCAACCACCACCGCGATGGCAAGCAAGCACCTTATCACCCCGTGGCTCGGTTTCATTTCGTCACCTCCGGCCGCTGCGCCCTTCCGGCGGTTGCGGGTTGGTAGATTTCTCCGCCCTGCTGGCGAAAGGCTTCCGCGCGTTCGCGCAGACCGCGCGCCCGCGCCTCCTCGACGCTGATCTGCTCCTTGGCCGCAAACTCGCGAATGTCCTTGGTGATTCTCATCGCGCAAAAGGCCGGCCCGCACATCGAACAGAAATGCGACTCGCGCGCCACTTCGGCCGGCAATGAATCATCATGATAGCTGCGCGCGGTCGGCGGGTCGAGAGAGAGATTGAACTGGTCCTCCCAGCGGAAGGCGAAGCGCGCCCGGGCCATGGCATCGTCGCGGGCGCGCGCGCCGGGATGGCCCTTGGCCACGTCGGCGGCATGGGCCGCGATCTTGTAGGCGATGACCCCGGCCTTGACGTCCTCGCGATTGGGCAGACCGAGGTGCTCCTTGGGCGTGACGTNNGCATCGCGGTGCCGTACCAGCCGATGAGAGTCGCGCCGATGGCGGAGGTGATGTGATCGTAGCCAGGCGCGATGTCGGTCACCACCGGCCCCAGCGTGTAGAAGGGGGCGCCGTGGCAGGCGGCGACCTGGCGATCCACGTTCTCCTTGATGCGATGGAGCGGCACGTGGCCGGGCCCCTCGNNTCGCCCAGCGTCTCCAGTTCCGCGAATTGCGCGGCGTCGTTGGCATCGGCCAGCGAGCCCGGCCGCAGGCCGTCGCCCAAGGAAAACGCCACGTCGTATTTCTTGGCGACCTCGCACAGGACCTCGAAGTGCGTGTAGAGGAAATTCTCCTCGTGGTGNNGGCGGTGAGCGGCACGTGCGCGAGCCGGAGGCCGGCGTGAATGGTGAAGTAGTCCACCCCCTGCTCGGCCTGCTCGGTGATGGTCTGCAGGAAGAGGTCGATGCTCAGGTCCTCGATGCGACCACCGACCTTCTCCAGACACTCGTAGATGGGCACGGTACCGATGGGCACGGCGGCGTTGCGCAGAATTCCCTCGCGCGTTTGCCGAATGTTCGCGCCCGTCGACAAATCCATGACGGTGTCGGCGCCCCAGTGCGTGGCCCATTGCATTTTTTCCACCTCTTCCGTGATGGACGACGACAGCGCCGAGTTGCCGATGTTGGCGTTGACCTTCACCAGGAAGTTGCCCCCGATGATCATCGGTTCCAGTTCCAGATGGCGAATGTTGGCGGGCAGGATGGCGCGGCCGGCGGCGATCTCGTCGCGCACGAAGTCCGGACGCATGCCCTCGCGCACCGCCACGAAACGCATCTCCTCGGTAATCTCGCCGCNNGCGCGCAGCTTGGGCAGCCCCGCGCGCAGGTCGGCGTCCTCGGGCCCCGTGGTGTCGTACACGCGCAGTGGGGGCTCGCCGCCGCCCAGACCTATCTCGCGCATGGGCACGCGCAGCCCCTCGCTTTCGACATACACCTTCCGGGAGCTCGGCGCCTGGCCTTCCGCGGCGCGATTCCCAGCACTCGGTTTCTCGATGTTCACGCGTGTTCCTCCCTACGCCGGCATTGTCCGGATCAGGTTCAAGGGGTCGCGCCGGGCCCCGGCGCCTCTCAGCCACCATGGCTCCCCCGCGGCGCAAGTATTAGGCGCAACGCCGGCGTTTGCAAACCCTTGGGGTCAGCCGTAATCCCGCGACAGGCACAGCGAAGTCGCGGAAGGCAGCAGAAAGAGACGCCTTTCCACGACGGACGCGCCGCCCAATTGGCGCGATGGATGGTGGTCGTAGTCGTGGACGTCGTCGTGGTCGTGCGAGGGCGCGAGCGCAGCGAGCGGGGGTGGCAGGGGTGGTGCAGGTCCCGAAGTCCCCGAAGGGGGCCCTGGCCGACGATGATCACTCCGGCCACGGCCACGGCCACGTCTACGGCCACGGCCCTCTACGGCTATCGCGGGATTAGGAATCAGGGCGTCGCCGCGCAGGCGCCGGTGCAGCGCGAAGCCACGACCTTGCCCGCAGTTCCGGTGGCGTGCGGGCGCTTGCCCTTCTTCTCGCGTTCGGCCGTGGTGCCGAAGACGTTGCCCGCCGCCGGACACCATGCGCCCGTAATACGCTTGGGTCGCGGCTGAAAGCTCGCCACCCGCGTCCCGCCCTTGTGCGCGGTGAGCTCGCGCATCGCCTGCATGACGACCTCGTTGCGCATGGTCGGGTTCCAGAACAGGAAGCCCTCGCTGCCGGCGTTCTGGGCAGCCACCACCTGATCCGCGATGAAGCCGGTCCCCCACATGTGCTCGACGCCGTTCGAATAGCCCTGTAGGTAAGGCCGCAGGATGATGTTGCCCGCCTTGTGGCGCCCGCGCTGCAGCCCGCACTGGATCAAATCGATGACATGCTGGGTGATGTGGCCGCCGCGGAAGTAGGTGTCCATGCCGTTGGCGTACATCATGGGCGAGATGGCCTCGACGTACTTGGCCATGCGCTCGAGGTGTTGCCCGAGGCCGCGCGGATCGCCGTCCACCAGCGTGGTCAGACCGAAGACGTCGGCGGAGATGGGCAGGGCGAGCGCCCGATCCACCTTCTCCAGGAAGTCGGCGATGACGGTGGCGTGGCTCGCGGGTTTCGCGTCGGCGTGCAGCCAGGTCGCGTGGGTCGAGGGCAGGCCGCGCGGAAAGCGCATATAGTCGAACTGAATTTCATCGAAGCCGAACGACTGCAGCTCAAGCGCGATGTCGATGAGGTAGTCCTGCACCTCGGGCGAATAGTGGTCGAGCCAGTTCTCGCCGACCGAGTAGAGTCGTTCGGCGTGAGCGCCAATGCGCACGGCGAGATCGGGGCGGACGTAGGGCAGGCGGCTGTCCTTGAAGGAAACGATGCGGGCGATGACGTACATGCCTTGCTCGTGGAAGGTCTTGACCATCGCCACGGGATCCTCGATGAGGACCCGCACTTGCTTCTGCGCCAGTGGGATCTTAGACGGGTAGGTGAGGTGGCCGAGGTCATCCTTCATGTCGATGACCACGCTGTCGAGGTTGCCCCGTTTCATGGCGGCCGCGGTACGCGCGGGCCCGAGCGCGCGCAGATACATCGGCGTGATGTAGAAGCCGCGCGCGTGGCGGCCCTGCTCGGTCATGGTGTCGGCGAGGCCGTGATCGGGATAGGTCTTGGGGGTGTAGGGCACAAGCTCGGTGCCGAGCCGCTTGAGTATGCAACCGGGCAGCTTGCTCTTCTCGGTGCAAGGAGAGTACGGAAACGTAATTCGGCTCATGCCCATTGCCGGCGCACTACTTGCGAGCATTGCGAACAAGACCGAGACAATTGCCGTACCCGTCGGAGCAAACGAACTTGCCAGTCTAGAAGATCGAGATGAACTGGCGATCACAGCGTTGCCCATGAACTGCTTCCATTCTTGTCGCGACGACGCTCCCGTGAAGATACGCGATCACTTCTAGATTCGCCGAACTCACGCTGCTACGCAACAAAAAACGTGGCTAGCCCCGCCAGTTTCCCGACGAGAGCCTGCCGCCGAACCGATCCCCTGGGGCTATTTCCCCGCCGGCTTTTCGGCCGGCTTGTCCGTCTTCGGCCGGGGCAGGAAGGCCGGACGCAGACCCTTGATAATTTGGTCCTTGGCGGAGTTCGGATCGCGCCGTATGTCCATGTTCTTGACACGCTCGAGCGTGTTCTTGAGCATGACCATGCGCCCATGCTCGCCCTCGTCGCAGGGCACGATCGTCCCCGTCTCGCACAGAGTCAGGGCGCGCACGGCCTCACCGTAGGCATAGCCGGCCTCGAAGTGGTCGATGAAGGCCAGACTGCGCGCGAGGTGAAGGCGATGGTCGTCGGGGTGGGCGGCCAGGGCCGAGTCCAGGGCGGCGAGCGCCCATTCCGGGTGTCCGACGTCCATGAAGATGCCGGACAGCTCGAGCGCCGCGGCCGAGTCGGCCGGCGCCGAGGCCAGTTGCGCCTGTAGCTCGGCGATGCGCTGGCGTCCCGGCGAATTCTCCGCCACGGCCGGCTTCACCTTCACGTTCGGACGGGGCATCAAAATGGCTACCGCCAGCAGCACGAGAATCGCCAGGTCGAGAACGCGGGTAGCCACGGTCCTTACTCGTACCCCAAACCGGCCGCCCGGTCCAGCATGCCGCGCTGCTGAACCCGTCCGAGCCTTCTGCCAGCCTGACTGCACTATTTTACCCCGAACCGTGGTAAAAAGCCCCGACCTCTGACTCGCCGATGCAGCGGATCGCGGGATTTCCCGTCTAGACAAGAAGTCGCTGCTGTGGCATTTGAAATGCACCTATACGGTTCGTATCCATCCGAGTGTGGCGATTGGCGTCGGGGCCAGCCTAGTTCTCATTTCGCTCCCAACCGCTTTTCTGTTTTCGTAGGTTGGTGGTCTGTGTGGCCGGAAAAGTAGTGCCCGCATCACCGACAAAAGACCGAAGGAGGAATCCATGACTGTTCTCAAGCTATTGGCAGATGCCTTCCACGAAGGCGGGTGGGGGATGTGGCCCATCCTCACTCTCCTCATGATCACGGTGTCCATCATCACCGAACGCGCTGTCGTCCTGCGCAAGGCCGTCATCGACAAGGAGAAGCTGCTTGCCTTGCTTCGATCGCAGATCTCCCAAGGCAACATCCAGGGAGCGATCAAGGTTTGCTCCGGCAACCCGACGCCGATGACCCGCATCGTGCAGACCGGCCTCATGCGCGCCAACCGCTCCGAGCCCGAAATCGTCGCGGCCATGGAAGAGGCTTCGCTACGCGAGCTGCCCGCCGTCGAGAAGCGGACCGGCTACCTCGCCATGCTCGGGAACCTGGCGACCCTCGCCGGCCTTCTCGGCACCATCACCGGCCTCATCAAGTCCTTCGCGGGCGTTGCCGGCGTGGATCCCTCGCAGAAAGCAACCCTGCTTTCGAAGGGCATCTCCGAGGCCATGAACTGCACGGCCTTCGGTCTGGGCACCGGCATCATCGGTCTGGCGGCCTTCGCCTGGCTGAACGGCAAGACGCAAGGAATTCTCGATGACATCTCGGAAATGAAGAAGAACGTGGTCAACCTCGTCGCCAGCGCTAAGGCTGCGAAGCACGGGTAACCATCAACCAGTTTCGAAACACGCTACGCTAAGGAAAAGGAGATCTCGCCATGTTTTTGATGGAAGCTTTCAAAGAGGGCGGCTGGGGCATGTACCCGATTCTCACTCTCTGCATCATCACCGTCTACATTACCCTCGAGCGCGCGATGTATCTGGCCAAGTCGAAGGTCAACGTCGAGCAGCTCATGTCCATGGTCAAGTCCCAGATCGTCTCGGGCAATGTTCGCGGCGCCATCTCGAGCTGCGATGCACAGCCCACGGGCCTGACCAAGATCATCGCGGCCGGCCTGCGCAAGGCCGAGGCGGGCGGTGCCGAGCACGAGATCCAGCAGTCGATGGACGAAGAGGCTCTGCGTGAGTTGCCGAAGATCGAGAAGCGGACCGGCTACCTNNTTCGGTCTGGGCACCGGTATCTTGGGCCTGGCTGCTTATGCCGTGCTCAACGGCAAGACCCAAGCCATCCTCGACGGTGTCAACCAGTCTTCCGTCGAGACTCTCAACCTCGTCGTTATGGGACGCGACGGCGCCCGTCACTAGGCCAACGCAACAACCCTAGGGACGGCGACCGCCGCCCCTGGATGGGAGCACATTCATGAGCGTATCAGTCGATACAGGCGGCAAGGGTGGCAAGAAACCACTCAACGCCGAACTCAACCTCGTTCCCTACATCGACCTGCTCACCTGCATGGTCGCATTCCTTCTCATCACCGCGGTCTGGACGCAGCTTGCGCGCCTGCAGGCGCAGCAAAGGGGCCAGGGCCAAGCCGGCGAGGAAACTCCGCCCGAGCTGCAGGTCAAGATCGTGGTTCTGGTGAACCAAGAGGGATTCAATCTAGTGGTTGGCGCGGACCAGACTCCGATCCCCAAGAAGGGGTCGGACTACGACTTCGAACGGCTCGCCACTGAGCTAAAGAAGGCCAAGGACAGCCACCCGGACAAGAACGACGCCCAGGTCGCTTCCGAGGACACCGTCAAGTTCGAATCCTTGGTCCGAACCATGGACACGGCGCTGCAGGCGAGATTCCCGGACATCTCGCTCATCGACAGCGGTGCGGCTGGAATCTAGGGAGGCACGACCATGCCAATTGAAGCACCGAAACCGCATCTCTATCACTCCATCAACCTCGAGGTGACCAAGGCGAAGCTGGGGCACGCCGGACGAAAGGCGACCAGCGCCGCTCTCAACCTCGTGGCCTACATCGACATGATGACGGTTCTCGTCATCTTCCTCCTCATGACCTTCCAGGCCAACGGCGAGATCCTCTTCATCCAGAAGAACATCACCCTGCCCGACGCCCAGAACTGGAGCGAGCTCGAGCGCGCCCCGGTCATCGGCGTGACCAAGGACGTCGTCACCCTCGACGGCCGACAGGTCGCGACCGGCGAAGACCTGATGAAGGACTCCGCCACCGGCGACATGAAGATCACCGAGCTGCACGACGAGCTGATTTCGCTCAAGAACACCTTCAAGTTGCTCCACCCGACCGAGGAGTTCAAAGGCGTGTGCATCATCCAGTCCGACAAGGCCGTCGAATTCAAGATGCTGCGCAAGGTGATGTTCTCGGCCGCCGCCGCGGGCTACCAGAACGTCAACTTCGCGGTTCGTCCGAAGGCCAAGGGAGGCGCAGCGCCAGCCGCCGAGTAGGCCAAGCCCAGGACGTTCCTCCTCGGGAACTCCAGCTTTCGCCTAGACTGTCACGTGGCGGCCGGCTCCCCCCGGGGGTCGGCCGCTGGTTTATGTGGAGTTTTCTCTTTTGGGGAGGTGTTTCGATGCAGATCCGGAATGTAGCCCTACTGTCCACCCTCGCTGGCCTGCTCGTGGGAGCCTGCACGGGCGATCCCAACGATCCCATGACCTGGGCGCGCAAGCTCAGCAACGTGCGCGAGCAGCAAGAAGCCCTCAACCAACTGGCCCGCATGGGCGCCGAGCGCGCCAAGGTCGCCCTGCCCTCCCTGATCGCCCTCTACAAGGAAACCAAGAAGCCCGAGCATCTCGAGGCCTTGGTGCGCTACAAGGACGTGAGCACCATACCTCTGTTCATCGAGGCCATGGATTTCACCGAGGATGACTTCGATCGCGCCATCGTGGCCGCCGGCGCCCTCGGCGATCTGCGGGAGAAGGCCACGGAGGCGGTGCCCGCCCTCATCAAGGCCGTCGAGCACACCCTCCCCATCAAATCGCGCGCCAATGGCGTGCGCCTGGCCGCCATCCGCGCCCTGGTCAAGATCGGCGACAAGCGCGCGGTGCCCGCCTTGGCGAAGATCCTCACCACCTCGGCCGACGAGCAGGACTTCCTGCTCAACCAGAAGTCCGCCCTCGGCCTGGCCGAGTTGCGCGACCCGGCCGCCATCCCCGCCCTCATCAAGGGCATGTTCATGACCGGCCGGGGCGCCAATATCTTCCAGGAGTGCCGCCTGGGTCTCGTGCGCATGGGGGAGCCGGCCGTGGCCCCGCTCGTCGAGCTGCTCAACGAGAAGAACCCGGAAATCAACGAGATGGCGAGGAAGCTGGACTTCGACAAGTACAGCCCGGGCATCGTGCCCTTCAAAGCCGCCATGCTCCTCGGCGACCTGCGCGCCACCAAGGCGGTGCCCGCGCTCGCGGCGCGCCTCAAGGTTCCCGCCAAGTCCGGCGAACACAAGTCCATCCTCATCTCGCTGGGCTTCATCGGCAGCAAGGAGGCCGTGGACGTGCTGCTCAATACTCTGAAGGACAAGAAAGCCGACGCGCCCACGCGCTCGGCCGCCGAGGACGGCATCTACCTTTCGGGTGACCGGCGAGCGATCCCCATTCTCATGGAAACCGCCAAGTCCGGCTACGTCGTGGTGGGCGGCCAGAAAGCGTCCGATCTGCGCGCCAACGCCGCCATCGACCTGTCCCGCATCGCGGGCCCCGAGAACTACGATGCGTTCAAGGCCCTGGCCGACAAGGAAAGGGAAGTCCAGGGCATGTTCGGCGAGGCGCTGGACCGCATGCAGGTCGCCAAGGAGTGCGGCGACAAGATCGAGTGCTACGGTAAGCACCTCAACGACCCGTCGTGGACGCGCGCCGAGAAGGCCGCCTTCTGGATCGGCTTCTCGGGCAACGCGAAACAGGGTCTGCCGCTCCTGCTCGCGTCCTTGAAGCCGGTGGCCAGCCTGACCCAGGATCGCTTCCCCGTGCAGCAAGCCATCCTCCAGTCATTCGCGCGGCTGGCGAACCGGAACGACAAGGCGGTCATCGAAGCCCTCGAAAAGCAAATCGAGCGCGACGAAAACGCGGTTCGCCTGCCGGGCGCGCGCGACCTCTTGGGTGAGACCCGCGTGACCCTCGCGGTGATCCAGAACAAGGCCTGATGTTCGGGCAAGTAGTCGACAGCCATCCGCGACAGTCGAGGATCGGCTGTCGACTACCCCTTGACGGCCCCGTACTCCGCGACCACGACCGTGACGATGCCGCCGCGGACCTTGAAGTCCCCCTCGACACGCGCCCGCCGCGGCCGCGTGGCGGCGACCAGGTCGTCGAGGATCTTGTTGGTCACGGCCTCGTGGAAAGCTCCCTCGTCGCGATACGACCACAGGTAGAGCTTCCACGACTTCAGCTCGACGCAGAGGGCATCGGGCACGTACTCGACGTGTATGGTGGCGAAGTCGGGCTGGCCGGTTCGTGGGCACAGGCACGTGAACTCGGGACATTCGAAGCGAATGACGTAGTCCCGCTCGGGATTGGGGTTGGGGAAGGTTTCCAGTTTCTTCGATGGGTTCGACGCCATGGGGCCGAGAGGAATCATAGCGCATCTCGATCGAAAGCCATGCTGCCGCTTCTAGACTCGCGCGCGCGTGGTCCGGGGGGCTTTGCCNNAAGAACCCTCCCAGGGTTCTTTCTCATAGGAGGCCACTCCCGATGACACACACACACCACCGCCGACTCCTGCGCCAGGCCGCCGTCCTATCCGCTGGACTTGTCGCCGGATTTGGCTGGTTTGGACCGGCCTCTGCCGCGGGCACGACCGTCAAGGGCACGGTCAACCTGCCCGCCGAGCTCAGGACCGGCCGCGTCTTTTTCGGCCACTGGCGCGTCGAGAACACCAACGTCGCCATCCAGCACGCCAATCCGCGCGGCGGCACCGTGGTCTTCCTGGTAGGGCCACCGATCCAGGCCGTGCCGCCCAAGAATGTATCCGTCGAGATCTCCGGCCTGCAGGCCACCCCGGCCACCGTCGTGGTCAGCGAGGGCACGGTCGTCGAGTTCAAGAACTCCGACAAGGTTTCGCACGACCTATCGACGCCCAGCCTGTCCCAGATCATGCCGCCCGAGCGTCTGAGCGCGGGCACCGTACGCAAGCAACGCTTTTCCGCCCCCGGCGAGTACCTCGTGCGTTGCACGGAGTACCCGCACATCGTCGTTTCGGTCATCGTGACGAATTCGCCGCTCTTCTCCGTCACCGATGAGAAGGGCGCGTTCAAGATCAACGACGTTCCCGAAGGCCATGCCACGCTGAAGGTGTGGAGCGGCGGACGCTGGGTCAAGGAAGCAGAGGTAGACGTGCCGGCCAGAGGACTCGATCTGACCGTGAAGGTGCCCAGCGCATCCGGCGCCGTGGAACCCGCGGAACCTACCGCGGAACCCGCCAAGGAAAACGCGGAATAGGGAGAAGCCAGCCATGTTCCTCTCCAAGATCTGGTTCATTCTGGTAGGCCTTCTGGCCGGAGTCGCGGTCACCGCCGCGTTCGTGGCGCCGCGCCCGGCCGATCGCCACATCGAGCAACTCGAGGGCCAGCGCATGGACCGCGCGCAGTACGCCGCCGAGCAAATGCTGAAGAACGATGCGCGGCGCTGGATCGACTACGTGGCGAAGCTGGGGATCGATGGCAAGGTCATCGACGCCCTCGACGCCGCCACCCGCGGCACGAGCGAGCTGCGCCCCCTGCACGATTCCTTGCGCAACCGCCTGCGCGAGCTGGTTCCCGATCGCCAGTCCATCGGCGTCGAGTCGATCATCGCCGTCGACGGCAAGGGCCGCGTGGTGGCACGCGTGGGTGACGACGAGGGTGAATTCGGCGAGTCCCTTGCCGGCGCCGAGGTGGTGGCGGACGCCCTGCGCGGCTACTTCTCCGACGACGTGTGGGGGGCGAACAACCGCCTGCGCCGCATCGGCGCAGCGCCGGTCCTCGCCAAGTCCCACGACCGCATCGTCGGCGTGCTGGTCGTCGCGGTGGAAACGGGCAAGCGCCTGGCCGAGATGTGGAAGCGCAATCTCGGCGTCGAGGTGGCGATTGTCCTGCGCAAGACCGTGCTGTCCTCCACCTTGCCCGAAGCCCTCCTCACACAGCTTCCGGAAGTCATCCACGAACACGCGGCCGAGATCGCCAGTCACAAACGCACCCGCGCCCTCCCGCTCTACATGGGCAACGAGCGCCTGCTCACCGTGGCGGCTGCCTTCGCCGGCGAGGCGAGCGAGCAGCGTGCCTACTACGTGCTCATGACCAAGAAGTCGCCCGAATCGGATCCATGGGCGCTACTCTCCAGCACCTCCTCGGACGACCTCAAGTGGGGGAAGTTCCCCTGGCTGCCCCTGGGTGGCGGCATCCTCGGCATCATCGCCATCGGGCTCATCCTCCAGCGCCGCGAGGTCGACGGGCCGCTCCGGCGGCTGCGCAACGAAGTGCACCACATGGCCAAGCAGGAGCTGCAGAAGATCGACGACACGAAATATGGCGGGAAGCTGGGCGGCATCGCCCGCGACATCAACGCCACCGTCGAACACTTCACCCACGCGCCCATGCCCAAGAGCGAGACCGCCAAGAAGGACATCTCGGCCATTCTCGATCCGAAGGCGGCGTCCGCCGATGGCAAGTCCTTCGACGTCTCCCAGGCCGCTCAACCCAAGCCGGCCGTGCTGGCCCCCGCGGCCATGGCGGCCTCGCTCTTCGGCACGCCCAAGGCCGCGCCCGGACTGGGCGGCGGCCCCCCACCCCCGCCGTTGTCGATACCTCAACTGTCCCCCGTTCCCTTCACCGTGCCGGCCCCGTCGCTGGCGCCCTTGGCGCCGACTCCGCCACCGCCGCCCGCAGGGGGCGCGCAGCCGCCGGTCCTACCCCCACCGGTGGGCAGGCGCGGCAACAGGGCGGGGCCCAGCGAGCTGGACGCAGAGGATCACGCGCACTTCAGGCAGGTCTTCGCTGCGTACGTGGATCTGCGCCAGAAGTGCGGTGAGTCCATCGCGGGTCTTTCTCTCGACAGGTTCGCCGCCAAGCTACAAAGCAACCGGGAGCAACTGGTGGCCAAGCACGGCTGCCGTACGGCCCGCTTCACGGTCTACGAGAAGGACGGCAAGGCCGCCATCCGCGCCGCGCCCGTCAAGGACTGAGGCGGAGAGAGCCCAGAGGGGGCAGAGAGCGCAGAGAAACCCTCGTCGCTCTACTTGGCGGTTTCCTTGTCGGACGGAAATTTTCCGGATCGTACGTCAGCAACGTAGGCAGCGAACGCGGCGATGGCCTCGCGGCCGAGCTCGGCGTACCGGCGCGCGAAGCGCGGCGACCAGTCGGGGTCCAGCCCGAGGAGATCGTGCATGACCAGTACCTGCCCGTCACACGACGGCCCCGCGCCGATACCGATGGTGGGAATGGGAATCGCCCGCGTCACCGCCGCGGCCAGGGCCGGCGGGACAGCCTCGATCACGAGCGCGTACGCCCCGGCATCGGCCAGGGCGCGTGCCCCGGCCAGGATCGACTGCGCCTGCGCGTCGGTGCGGCCCTGCAGCTTGAAGCCGCCGAACTTGTGCACCGACTGCGGCGTCATGCCCACATGCCCCATCACCGGAATACCGATGGTCACCAGGCGCGCGACCAGTTCCGTGACTTCCGCCCCGCCTTCGAGCTTCACCGCCTCGGCCGCGCCCTCCTTGAGCAGCCGACCCGCCGCGCGCACGCCGTCCTCGACCGATGCCTGGTAGCTTCCGAACGGCATGTCCGCGACCACGTGCGCGTGCTCGACCCCGCGCGNNGACCATGCGGCAGTGGTAGATCATCTCGTCGAGGGTGACGGGCAGCGTGTTGCCGAGGCCCTGCACCACCATGCCCAGGCTGTCGCCCACCAGCACCACGTCCACGCCGGCCCGGTCGGCGAGGCGGGCGAAGGCCACGTCGTAGGCGGTCACCGCCGCGATCTTCTCGCTCTTGCGCTCGCGCAAGGCCGCGCTGGTCAGTTTCTTGGAGGCCACCATGGCAACGAAGATTGCACCACCGGCCCAGCCCCGGCAAGGCCTGGTGCGAGAGCGGAACTACCTTCTGCTCCAGTGGTTGATGCCCGCGTGGGTCTTGCCGATCACCTCGAGTAGGGCCGCGCGATCCTCGGCGTTCTTGACGAAATCGATCTCGGAGGCGTCGACGATGAGCAGGGGGCCGTCGCCATAGTTGAAGAAGTACTCGGCATAGGCGCGCGCCACCTCGCGCACGTAGTCCGGCCGGATGGCCTTCTCCTCGGACCGCCCACGCCTATCGATGCGGGCCAGGAGAACGTCGGTGCGCGCCTGCAGATAGATGACCAGATCCGGCGCCGTCACGCGCGGCCGCAGCGCCTGGTAGACCCGGTCGTAGAGCGCCAGCTCCTCGGGCGACAGGTTGAGCGTGGCGAACAGGCGGTCCTTGGCGAAGAAGTAGTCGGACACCACCCCGCCCTGCTCGAACAGCCCGCCTTGCAGGAATTCCGCCTGTTGACCATAGCGCTGGAGCAAGAAGAAGAGTTGCGTCGACAGGGCAAAACGCCGCGGGTCCTTGTAGAACGAGCCGAGGAAGGGATTTTCGCCCGGATTCTCGCCGACCAGCCGCGCGCCCAGCTCGGCGGCCAGGATCTCGGCCAGGCTCGACTTGCCGGCGCCGATGGGACCCTCGACCGCGATGTAGCGGGGCCGCCTGCGCTGTGCCTTGGGAGCCACCAAGTTCATGGCCTCGATCTATGGCTAACACAAGATCGGCCGCCGCCGAAGTTCGTGCCATGTTCCTGCCCCGCGCTGCGCGCTGCGGCGGCAGGGGAAGAACCACCCAAAGCCCTACTGCGTCGGATTCACGTTCCAGAGCATGAAGACGTGGTCCTGGAAGTCGCCGTCCCCGTCCTCGTCGAAGGCGACCACGAATGCGTCCGGCACCAGGGCGCGTCCCCGGCTGCGCAGGGGATACACGCGGGTGGCGGCACCCCCGGAATTCAGCTTCGTGTCGGAGTACAGGGTGCGCTTGCCAACCTTGAGGTAGAGCCCGAACGTCACGTCGCCCAGGTCGAAACTGGCCTGGCTCTCGCTGTCGAGCTCGGGATTGAGCGTCTGGGAGTGCGCCTTGCTCGCACTGCCGATGCCCCGCAGGACCGGCTTGCCACCTTCCATCACGTAGTACCCGAAGAGAGAGTCCTCCTCGGCCGTGTAGCGGGCGATGAGGTAATACCCCACGTTGCCCGGCTTGGCACGCTGGAAGGTCGGCGCCTCGATCTGGTCGCCCGCCTTCCCCGCCGGCAGGGCCAGCGCCGGGCTGCCCACATCCACGTCATAGCCCAGGGCCTCCAGGACCTGCTGCAAGGGCGGCTCGTCCGTGCGCTCCTTGCTCTTGGTCACCAGCCCCGTCAGATCGCAAGGCGGTCCGTCGTCGTCCTCGGTAAGCACCAGGCGCACGCGGCCGTGGTGCACGCCGGGGTCGGCGTCGGCCGCCGGCTCGAAGCCCACCGCGAAGGAAAACGAGCCCGAAGGTTGCAGCACCATCGGCAGCAGCGGCACGTTCACGATCTTGAACGTGGAAGCCTGCAGGCCCACCACGCGTACCTCCGAAACCTGCACCGGCTCGCTGCCCGTGTTTTTGACCGCCACCGATTCGGTCGCCGTGGCCGCGCCACGCAGGCCGGAGAAGTGCAACTCGAGCGGCGTGACTTCAAGCGGCTCGCGCATCTTCTCCACCCGGGGCGGCGGCAATGGCGCCTCGGCCTTCACCTCGGCCTTGGGCTTGGTCGTTGCACAACCCGCGACAAGTAGCGGTACGAAGGAAATGCGCAGGACGAGGGGCTTGATTCGCATGGGCTCCAGGGTAAATCCTCTTGGGCTCCGGGGCTAGCAGAAGGTATGTACCTCGAAGACGCGGGCGTGGCGGCCGTCCTCGAAGAAGAGGACGGCCTCCTCTGCCTGGCCCTCGAATCGCAGAGCCGTTCGGCAAGGTGAAACTTCCCGCGTCTTTTCCCCAGCCCACCGAAGACCGCCGGAACGGCCAGGTCCCAGCCAGAGAGGCTCATCGGTTGAGCTCTTGCCTACAATGTCGCGTCGCCCTCCGTGATTGGTTTCACCCACCCCATGCGACTCTAGGGAGCATGAACACCCACATCCATCCCAGAGCTCTCCTCTACACCTTGCTGGCCGTCGGCCTTGGCGCGTGTTCGTCGACCACGAAGACCGGAGGCACGGGCGGAAGCAGCCAGGCCACGGGCCCCGCCGGCTCGGGAGGCAAGTCGGGCACTGGCGGTGCGACGGGGAGCGGCGGTGCGACCGGCAGCGGCGGCGTGGCGGGGATCGGCGGCACCAGCGCCGCCACGGGCGGCGCCCAGGGCTCGGGCGGCACCATCGCCTCCGGCGGCGCGACCGGCTCCGGTGGCACGACCGCTTCCGGCGGCGCGACCGGCTCCGGCGGCTCAACCTCATCGGACGCCAGCGCCGGCGGGCGCACGAGCAGCGGCGGCTCCACCGGCCCGGACGCTGCCGCCAGCACTGGCGGGCGCACCGGCACGGGCGGTGCCCCAGGAACAGGCGGCACTAGCTCCACGGGAGGCGCGACCGCGAAGGGCGGCGCGACCGGCACCGGCGGGGCCACCGCCACGGGAGGCTCCACCGGTGGCTTCAAGGCGTCCTACCTCATCGGCGCGGACATCTCCTTCGCCGAGTCGGCCGCTTCCGCCGCCCAAGACAACCTGCTGTCGCAGCTCCAGGCCCACGGCTTCAACGCCATTCGCCTTCGCACCTTCGTCAATCCCAAGGCAGCCGACGGCTACGATCAAACCAATGGCTACTGCGACATCGCCCACACCGTGACCTACGGCAAGAAGGTCAAGGATCTGGGGATGTTCCTCTTGGTCGACTTCCACTACAGCGACAACTGGGCCGACCCGGGCAAGCAATGCGTTCCCGTCGCCTGGCAGGGCTACACCACGATCGCTGACCTGGCGACGGCCGTGCACGACTACACCAAGGACTCCATCAGCAAGCTCATCGCGGGCGGCGCCCGGCCCGACATGGTGCAAATCGGAAACGAAACCACGCCCGGCATGCTCCTCCATGTTTGCGACAGCGGCGGGCAGCCAACCGGCAGCAATCAGGTCACGGGCAGCACCTCGAACTGGACCAACCTCGGCACGCTGTTCAAGGCGGGCGTGCAAGGGGTCAAGGACGTCGACACCGGCATTCTCACCGCGCTGCACATCGATCGCGGCGGCGACAAGCCGACCGACACGGCCGGGGCGGCGCTCAACACCAGCAAGAACTACATCAACAGCGCCATCAAGCAGGGCGTGGCGTTCGACGTGTTTGGCGAGTCCTGCTACCAGCAGTACCAGGGCGATCCCAACAGCACGGCCAACACCAAGACCGGTTGGACGAATACCTTGGGCGGCCTGGCGACCGCGTTCCCGAACATCAAGATCATGGCCGCCGAGTACGGACCCATGCAGAAGGAGATTAACGACGTGGTGTTCGGAATTGCCAACAACCAGGGCATCGGCACCTTCAACTGGGAGCCCGAGCAGAGCGGCGACTGGAACACCGGCCACGTGCTCTTCACAAAGTCGGGAAACACCTACACGGCCCAGCCGGATCTCGCGCTCTACGACCAGATGAAGATCGACTACGCCAGTAGGTTGTAGCCGGACAGAACGCTACTTGCTGACCAGCGGCACGCTCTGCAATACGGTGCTCATCGCGGACAAGCCCGCGACCCGCAGCTGCGTGTCGCTGAGCCCGTAGACGAAGTCATCCATGAAGATGCTGCGCTTGACCAGCGACTTGGAATCGGTCCACCACTTGTCGCAGTTATCGCTGGCGCTGACCGTGCTGGCGTCGACGAACGGTAGGCGGCCGTGTTCGGTGATGCCGGTGTCGAGTGAGATGTCGAAAGCCATGAGCCCGGCAAAGGTCATGTTGGTGGCGTAGGTGCCGTTGCCGCCGCCCTCGCACACGGTGATGGGCAGGGCCAGCATCTTCTTCGGCGCGAAGTAGTTGAAGGCGAGGTGGTTGGTCAGCGCTTCCGAGCTGGAGCCGCGCGTGCCGATGACCGTCTTCCATGCCAGCTTGGGATTGGCCAGATCCGTCACGTCGAAGATTTGGATCTGGATGCCGTTGAAGTAGGCGAAGGATTCGTGGTCGTCGGCGGTGAAGCCGATGGCCAGCATATGCGTATCGTCGAGCCGCTGCATGTAGGTCGAGAAGCCGGGGATCTGCAGCTCGCCCATCAGGGTCGGCTGGGTGGCATCCGTAAGGTCGAAGACAAAGAGCGGGTCGGTCTTCTTGAAGGTGACGACGAAGCCGCGGTTGCCGTCGAAGCGCACCGCGCGGATGTCCTCTTGCGGGCCGATACCGCCGATCTGTCCCAGCTGCGCCAGATTGCCGGCCTGCATGCCGAAGGTCGTGAGGTAGCTGATGACGGTGGGATCCGGCACCCAACCCTTCGTCGAGGCCACGCGCAGCACGCCGTCGGCCTCGTCCATGGCGAACTGATTGAGGATATGGCCGGGCAAGGTCACGCTGCCCACGTACTTGGTATCCGTGCCGCTCAAGTTGAACTTGTGCACGAACGAATCGGTGGCCTGATAGGTCGAGTAGGAGGAGGAAGCGTACGCGCCATAGTTCTGCTCGTAGGTCCGGTCGACAGCCATGTAGAGCGAGGTCGCCGAGGCATAGACGTAGCCCGCGTTGCTGGCCAGAATCGTGCGGGTCGGTTGCTCGAGCGTGGTGAGGTCGAACGTATCGATGGACACGAAGCTGCCCCCCTGTGCGTACTGCGTGGCGAGCGCATACAGACAGGTGTTGGTGTAGGCAGCGCTTCCCCCGGGTTTGGTCGTCGTCGTCCAAGGCAGGAAGAAGTCGTCCTGGTTGGCGTCGATGACGGCGAAGTTGGCGGCGAGAAGCTGCGCGTACTTGGCCTGCAGGTCGTCGTAGCTCGTGGCGGAGAGGCTGTAGTTGAGGCCCGCGACCTGGGTCGCGCCGGTGTCGTGCACCACGGTGTAGACATAGGAGCCGATGCGGCGCGAGTCGACGTAGCCACCGGACAGCTCGTAGCGGACGAGCTCGGTCGGCGAGGCCGGCGTGGTCACGTCGAAAACCTGGATGAGCGTGTGGCCACCCTCGCTGGAGAAGCGGCAGCTATAGCCGTAGGTGCAACCCTGATCGGACGGATTGGACGCGCCCGCGCCGACGGTCTTGTCGCTGGTAGTGACCCGCGTGTAGACGACCAGACGATTGTCGGAGAAGTACAGGCGCCGCGGCTCGCCGGGCAAGCTCAAGTGCGCGACCTCGTGGGTTTCCCCGGCTGGCCAGGCGTCGATCACGTGCAGGCCGTCGCTCGACAGCACGAAGATGGTATTGCCGTCGTTCTTGACGTAGTCGGCCTCGTCGACGCTCGCCACCTGCGTATTGGTGGTCGAGTACTCGGTGGCACTCGTCGAGCCGCTGCCCGCGGCCCCGCCCGCGCCGGGAGCAACGCCGGTCGAGCCGCCCATGCCCATCGAGCCGCCGTAGCCGGAGGAAACCCCCGCGTCCATGGCCGTGTGGGCATAACAGTTGTAGGTGCTCACGACCGTGCCACTGCTGTCGAGGCAGACAGTTTCCGTCCGGCTGCTGCAGTTGGTAGCGATGAGGCTCGCGCGCACCTGGTCGAGCTGACTCTGGCTCTGCGCCTTGAGAATAGGACGCCGCAGATCCGCCAGCGACTTGCAGTCCGAGGCGGTGAGATTCGCCTCGGTCGGTAGCGCGTTGACCGCGCTGCTGCCTCCCGCCCCGCCCGTGCTGGTAGCCACCGGGCAGGACCAGACCGGCGGCAGGGAGCGCTGGACCAAGGTGTTGCCGTTATAGGTCGAAAGGGTGGTGCTGGTTTGGGTGTACGTGCCGGTGCCCACGCTGGTCGTGGTGACCGAGGTCATGGTGGTGGTCGCCGTCGCAGTGGTCGTCACCGTGGTCGTCTTCGTGGGCGTGGTGGTGGCCGTGGTCGAGGCCGTCGAGGTGCTCGATGGCGTGGTTGTCGAGGTAGCGGTCGCGGTCGGAGTCGTGGTCGCCGTCGCGCTCGTGGTGGCGGTCACGGTCGATGTCCCGGTCGCGCTCGGGGTCGTGGTCGCCGTCGCGGTCGTGGTGACGGTCATGGTCGAGGTAACCACGGCCGTCTTACTCACGGTCACCGGCTCCGTGGCGGTGTGCGTGTCCGTCGTTCCCTCGGTCGCTCCAGAAATACCGCCGTCGTCCACACAGCCTGCCAGCAGGGCCCCGCAAAGCCCCAGCAGCCCAACCAACATGCTTCTGTTCAATCTTGTCGCCATGGTCTCCTCCAGGCGTCCGATTGCTGCATGGGCCGTGCCCGCAGGAGCCGCGGCAATTCCGCGGGGTTAGCCGGCACGCGGGGACGGCGGCAGGACACCCGCTTCCCCACCCTGGTGAAAATGTCGCGGCTCGGTCGCGCTAGTTCGTCGCGTGGGGAGCCGGCCAGCTCTGCTGGCCGCGTACCATCGCGGTCAATTGTTCCCGTGCGGGAAGAAGCTATCGCTGTAGGCGAAGATTCCGCCGAAGCGATCGAAAACGATCGCTCCGAAGAGGTTCACGGCCACGCCGAAGACGATCAGCGTCTTGAACAGCCAGGAGAACTTCCGGCCGCCCACCGCCAGCAGCACGACCAGGAACACGATGTAGTCCAGGCTGAAGCGGTAGCCGAACTGCAGGAAACCAGAATTCTGGTAGAGCAGCGAGGGCAGCGCGGTGACCAGGATAGTGAGCCACAGGCCGGGCGCCAGCGGGCTGCGCTCCTTGGGCGCGACCGTGTAGCCCAGCGCGGGCGTGGTCACCAGCATGGACATGCCATGCTCGCTGACCTTTAGGTAGGGGTACTGCGTGAGAATGCGCGGCAGGAGCAAGAGCGCGCAGGTCAGGTTGCGCGACAGAAAGTGGTAGTTGAACAGTCCCCAGCGCTGCATCCGCTCTTGCCAGCCGATGTTGAGGTACTTGTGGCCGAACTCGGTGAACTGCTCGAAGCGCAGATAGTTGTGCACCAGCAAGAGCGCCAGGATCGCGCCCGAGGGGATGGCGAAGCGGACGAGCTTGGCGAGCAAGCCGGGCGGCAGGCCTTCCTGGCGCAGCCTGCGCAGGCGCTCCCAGCCGCCGCTCGCCCGTACCGCCTCGAAGAGAAAGAAGGGCACCATGAAACCGAGCGGCGTGCGGGTGGCGTAGCCCATCCCCACGCACAGCCCAGCCAGCGCGGGATGGGCGGCATCGAGGCTGGCATAGGCGTAGCCAATTACGCAGGTCACGGCGATGACATGCGCGGTGAACCACACTTGCCCGATCACGGACGAGAAATAGTAGACCGACCCCGCGCCAAACATCACGGTCAGCCACAGGTCGTCCACCACCGCGCGCTTCGAATAGCCACGCGTTCTTAACCGCCCCAGCAGCAGGAATAGCAGTACGGGATTGATGGCGGCCCAGATCGCCGTGAAGAGCACGTCGTTGAATTTCAGGTGCGCGACCGCGACGAAGGGCAACATCACCACCGCCGGGAAGGGCGGGAAAGAAACGTATCGAATGTCCGAGCGCCGCTCGATCTTGTCGTTGTCAATGGTCAGCGAGGGACCGCGCAGCGGGTAGAACCGGTCGGTGGGCCCGGTCTTGCCGAACATGCCCTTGAGCGTGCGGCCGTCCTTGAGGTGCAGGACCTCGACGCGCGCCCAATCGTTCTCGTTGGGCGGCGGCACCGGCATGTCCAGGCGGCCCTTGAGCCAGCCCTCGGCCAGGTAGACGAAATGGTTGTACATCGAGTGCTGGCGCAGGCGCCCGCCCGAGGCGCCGAGGTAGGCGCCGAGAAAGACGACAAAAAGCACGACCAAGCCCCAGCGGCCCGAGAATAGACGTTCTATCAAGCTGGGGACCCTGGGAGGGTCCCCACGCCCCACCGCGGTGGTACGCGTCCGGCCAAGCCGGCCGGCTCCCCACGCGAACAGTTTCATTTCGCTATCACCTCCGGGCGCGTCTTGCGACGGTCATAGGCGACGACGAAGGGCACACCTTCATGGGCGTAGACGCTCGCCGGCGCGGTGGTGCCGTAGGCTCGCCAGAGCAGTCCCTCGTAGACGGTGAAGTGCTTTTCGATGATCACGATGCCGAGGTCCGACTGCTCGACGACTTGTTCGCCAACCCCTGCGTCCCCGATGCCCAGCGGCAGCCGGCCGTCGCGAGTGTACATGATGAGGGCGTCGTGGAGAACGTCGTGCCAGTAGATGCGGTTCGAAGCGGGACGGTGCGCGATTATCCAGGGCAGCAGCGGCAACGCGGAATAGCCCCAGAATTGCCGGTTCATGCCCAGGCTGGCCCCGCCCGCGAATCCGCCGGCGAGCAAGTTGTAGTGGCCGAGCCCGTCGGGGTGCGAGCGCTGGGTTTCGGCCACGGCCGGCGCGCAGAGCAGGGCCGCCAGGGCAAGCGGCAGGCCTCGGCGGAGGCGCGGCGCCGTCACCAGCTTGCCCGCGACCTGGATCAGCCAGGCCGCCCCCGCCCCGGCTAGCACGCACAAGAACGGCATGGCGGGCAGGAAGTGCTTCACCCCGCCGAAGATGGGCGTGCTGGGCAAGGCCACCATGGCGATGGGGCCGGCGATGTGGATGGCCAGGAAGGCGCCCCCTGCGCGATCCACGTCGGCGCCCGGGCGCAGCCAGGACGGCCGCAGGGCCGCGGGCGGCTCGGGCACGAACACGGATGAGCCGTCACGTCGGCGCCGACGCAGGAAGAGAACCGTACCCACCGCGGCCAGCGCCATCGTGGTCACCGGCAGCGTGAAAAGCGTCGAGACGAATGGGAAGGTCACGCGCAGGAGTTTGAGGCGGGTGTCCGTGGGCGGAAGGTTCCAGTTGCGACCGAGGTATTCGAAGTTGTAGTGCTCGTGCTGCATGTGCCGCTGCACCCAGACCTGCGTGCGCTGCACGGGCGAATGCCACAACCACGGCCAGAACATGAACAGCACCAGCGGCCCGAGGGTGGCCATGGACACGAAGGCGAGCGGGACACGCGGCAAGCGCTGGCGGCGAAGATCGCCGCGCCTCATCCACAGGTAGTGCGCGAGCAGGAAGAAGGGGAAGAGCCAGGCATTGTGCTTGGTGGCCAGCGCCAGCCCCCAGAAGACACCGCACAGGATGCCCCAGCGCGGTGAGCGCAGCGACTTCCAGTAAGCCAGCGCCACCAGCATCGCCATCACGGTGATGGGCACGTCGAAGCATGCGATCTGGGCGTGGAAGAAGTAGTGGGGCTGGGCCACGGAGAGCACGGCCGCGACCGCCGCGGGCACCGGCCGTAGCATACGACGGGCGAGCCAGTACGCGAGCGCCACGCCCAGACCGGCGAGGAGAATCGCCGGGAAGCGGAAGGCGCTCGACTCGCGCCGAAAGAGCGGCAGGGTGAGGTGCTTGCCGCTGATGGGAATGGGGTGCAGCCCGCGCTTGACCCCCATGCAGTCGCACTTGTGAAAAAGGCGCCAGGAGGTGCCATAAAGCAGCTTCATCAGCCCTGGGTGCTCGTGGTTGTCCTCCCACGCGCCGTCGACCGCGGCGCGGGTGAAGGCGCGCGCCGGGTGACCCTGCCGCAGGTTGGTCCACACCGANNCGGCCCTCCACGGCCAGCATCCACGCGGAGGTGGCCACGGCGAGGACGAGCGGCAAGAGCCACTCGCGCCGCCAGCGCCGGACGGTGGGCACGGCCTCACTGCTCACGGATTGCGCGCCTCCGCCGCAAAGCCGAGGTGGCGGCCGTGCGCCTTGTCGACCGTGATCTCGAAGCGCACACGGGCGGTCTGCCCGGCCAGCGCAGCGGTATCGTAGCCCTGCCGGGACCAGCCGCCGGTGCTCGTGGCCAGGACCGTTCCCAGCTCGCGGCCGTCGGCGAGCACGCGCAGGCGCACCTTGCCGTCGCTCGACTTGCGCAACCACACATTGTGCAGGCCAGCGGCCACCGTCAGCTCTCGGCCGAGCGGGACCGCGGGGAATTCGAGGGCCAGGGTCACGCCCTCGACGGGATCGACCGCGAGCCCGTTGCGCAAAGTGGTGTCGATTTCGAGCAGCTCGGGGCCGAGCGCGGCGCCCACGCACTGGAAGCGGTCCGCGCCCTGGGTGCACGGGATCTCCACTCCGCCGGCCTGCACGACGGCCATGCTCGCCTGGCGCCATTCGGCGAGAAAGTCGAAGGTCACGGTGGCTGGTGGCCTTTCCCAGCGCCGGACGGTGAGGCCGCCGAATCGCGAGGTCGCCGCGACTTCGGCGTCCATGGTGTCCGGCGAACGCGCGCCACGCTGCGAGATCTCCCAGATCCGGCCATAGCGGGCACTATCCATGCGCCCGGCAACGGCCTGCGGCACCAGATCACCCAGTTTCAGACGCATGAGCGGGTCGGCCCACGCCGGCGCCGCCACGATCAGGTCGCCGGGGCGGAATTCGCCGCGCACCTTTGCCGCCGCTGCGTCCCAGTCCTTGTCCGACGGAGTGCGCAACGGGGCCACCAGGGCGTTGCTGGTCTCGACGACGGCGAGCAACACGATGATCGCGCCCAGGACGACGGCAAACCGTCGCCGGCGCAGCAAATCACGATCGATGAACGCAGCAGGAACCACCGGCCCGGCAAGTTACCCCATGTCCCCGACCGTGGGTAGCTCGTCGGGGACGGTCCCCAGGCGAAGGGAAGGAAGGATCCCGCAAGGCTTGGCCGGACAAGCGAATTGCCCGCTCGAAGGAATATGACTTCTATGTGACACAGCCATGACACGAGAGCTGTCCTAATGCGGGCATGAAGGTCCCGTGCGTCTCGCCTGTGTTGCCCGAAACCTACCCGGGCCACGCGCACGCCCAGCGCACCACCGGCAAGCGTCTCTATCTCATCAATCCCTGCAACGCCCTCGTCTCGATCGTCAGCACCGAGGGGAGCCGCTGGAACCGCTATCGCGTCTGGAAGCCGCTCGGGCTCATGGTGTTGGCGGGTCTGACGCCTTCCGAGTGGGAAGTCACCATCATCGACGAGAATCTACGCCTACCCGACTACGCCACCCTGCCCCGTCCCGACCTCGTGGGCATCACCGCCTTCACGTCGCAGGCGAACCGCGCCTACGAAGTGGCGACGCTCTTCCGCAGGCTCGGCGTGCCCGTCGTCATGGGCGGCATTCATGCGACCGTGTGCGCCAACGAGGCCATGGGCGCCGCCGATGCCATCGTGACCGGTGAAGCCGAGAAGGTCTGGGCGCAGGTTCTCGCGGATGTCGAGCAGGGTTGCCTCCAGCGCCGCTACGATGGCGGCCAGGCCGATATGAACGAGGTTCCCATCGCCCGCCACGACCTGGCGCCCGAGGGCTATGCCTTCGGTTCCATTCAGACCACGCGCGGCTGCCCGCTCAATTGCAGCTTCTGCAGCGTCACGGCCGTCAACGGCGTCCAGTATCGTCAGCGCCCCATCGCCGACGTCGTGGAGGAGTTTCGCGCGATTCCCGAAAGGCGCATCCTCGTCGTCGACGACAATCTCATCGGCACCCGCCGCGAGCACACCCAACGCGCCCGCGAGCTCTTTCGTGCCTTGGCCGATGCGGACCTGGGAAAACAGTGGATCTGTCAGGTCACCATCAACTTCAGCGACGACGACGAGCTCATGGAACTGGCGGTCAAGGCCGGATGCAAGGGGGTGTTCGTCGGCTTCGAGTCGTCGGCCCCCGAAGGCCTGGCCGAGGTCGGCAAGCGGTTCAACCTGCTGCACGACAGGGACCTGCGGGCCTCGGTCCGGCGTATCCAGCGCCACAGGATCATGGTCGTGGGGTCCTTCATCATCGGCCTGGACGTCGACCAACCCGGCGTCGGTATTCGCGTCGCCAAGATGGCGACGAAATACGGCGTGGATCACCTCAATGCTCTCTTTTTGACGCCCCTGCCGGGAACCCGTCTGTGGGACCAACTGGAAAGAGACGACCGTCTCGGCAGCAATGAATTTCCGGCGGACTGGAAGTACTACACCTTGACCTTGCCGGTCGCGGAGTACCTGAACTTCTCGCGCGACGAGATTTCCGAAGAGATGCTGGCGTGCAATCGGCGCTTCTATTCCCTCTCGCGCATCCTGCATCGACTCTGGCACAGTACCTTTCACCGGCGTGCGCCTATCATGGGCCTGGTCGCGGCCCTGTCGTGCCGAGGCGCCATCCCGCAGGAGAGCAGGGCCTACGCGAGCTTCATCCGCTCGCACAAGAGGCAGCCGCCAGCGCAAGCCCGTGTCGCCTCCTAGTGACGCCCGTCAGAAATACGGGCAGTACCGAGACCGCCAAGCCGCGCCGCCCGCGAGGCGCGACGAGGGCGCATAGCCGAAGCTATGCAACCGAGGAGCAACGACGCGGGAGGCGCTACCGCGCGGGCGTGGACGAGCTTCGCTCGGCCTCGCCCTTCGCGGGAGGTTTGGAACCCTCCCAGGGTTCCAAGAGGATCGGCGGCCAAATACGGCCGGAT
>PNBO01000234.1 GCA_003136095.1 Myxococcales bacterium | reverse complement strand
GTCGTCGACGCGCTGGCCGCCGCGCACCGCATGGGCATCATCCACCGCGACCTCAAGCCCGACAACATCTTCCTGGTCCCCGACGCGCACATGCCGGGCGGTTTTCGCTCCAAGCTCTTCGACTTCGGCGTGGCCAAGCTGCTCGGCGACAAGCAGGCGCAGGTCGGTCACAAGACCATCGACGGAGCCGTGGTGGGCACGCCCTTCTACATGTCGCCCGAGCAGGCGCTGTGCCACGAGGTCAGCGCTGCGGCTGACATCTATGCCATGGGCGTCGTCATCTACGAGATGCTGACGGGAACCGTGCCGTTCCACTCGGAGCAGCTCGTGATCCTGCTCAACGCCATCCTCAAGCAAGCGGCGCCGCCGCCCTCGCGCATCCGGAGCGAGACGCCGCCCTGGCTCGACCGGCTGGTGTTGCGATGCCTGGAAAAAGATCCCGAGGCGCGCCCGCTGAGCATGGAGGAAGTTGGTGCCGTTCTCAGCGCGGGAAGCGTCGAGCTGTCCGGCAGCGAGGCGGCGCTGGGCGCGACCATGATGGCGCCAGTCACGCCCGCGCCGGTCGCGACCGCGCCAACCATGGCGCCGCGAACGTCGGTGCCCAGGCAGCACACCGTGAACGGCGAGCCGGTCACGCCCGCGCCAGTTGCCGCGCACGCCGCCACCGGCGTTCCACGCCAGACCGCCATTCGTGCCGGTGGCATGGCCAAACCGACGGTGCCGCCGAACCTGGTGACACGGGTGCGCACCTACCTCGATACCCTCCGTGTCCAGCGCTTCGCGGTTGCCGCGCTGGTTGTCGTCGCCTTGACTGTCGTAGCCAGCATCTTCTTCTCCCACAAGGCGGACCAGCCCGTCACGGAGCTCGTTCCCGAGGTGGCCGCGCCGGCGGCCGAGGCACCGGGTCAGAAGACCATCCACCTCATCTCGGACCCGCCTGGCGCCGAGGTGTCGCGCATGGGGGACGGCCGCCAACTCGGCACCGCGCCGGTGACAGACACGCGTCCAGCCAACGGCCAGCTGGTCACCTACCGGTTCCACATGCCTGGCTACACCGACGTGCAAATGCCCTATAAGGTGTCGTCGCCCGAGGAGGTCGAAATCACGGCAACCCTTTCCCCGGTCGAGCGCCGGGGGGAATCGGGCAGTCGGACCACCGCTGGCTCGGGACGACACGGCGGCCACGCCAAGAAATACGAGGCTCCGGTCGTGGCCCAGCCTACGCCGGCAGCCGTCCCACGCAGCGCACCGGTGGCACAGCCCCGCGAGAGCCTCCCGCCACCGTCGATGGCACCACTCGGCGAACGCAACCCGGTCCATCGACTGGGACGATAGCCCGCTTGACGCTGCCGTCGGGGCGCGGTAGGAAGCGACGCTCATTTGGCCGCCCTAGCTCAGTGGCAGAGCATCGCTTTCGTAAAGCGGGGGTCCTCGGTTCAATCCCGAGGGGCGGCTCTGGTACCTTCATCCTCCGGTCACACGCATGACGGCGGCGGCGGTGAGGCCGGCAATGCGGATTGTCTTCTTCCGGCCGGTTTCGCCGCGCACGATGGTCACCGCCGAGCGCGGCACGCCGAAGGTCTCGGCCAGCACTCGGACCACGGCTTCGTTGGCCTTGCCGTCGACCGGTGGCGCGTTCACGGCGACGACTAGACGATCAGCCTGCACAGGTCCCACGCCCTCGCGAGAGGACCGCGGTTTCACGGCGATGTCGATCGTCACCGCGCCATCTCTTTCATTGATCCTGAGCATCGCCCCTAGCCACTGCGCTCTCCTCCCCCTCTGCCTCCTCCCTACCCCACAACAATATTTACTATCCGTCCCGGTACCACGATTACCTTGCGCACGTTCTTGCCCTCGAGGTGCTTGGCCACATTCGGCACGGCCAGGGCTTGCTTGCGAACCTCGTCCTCGGCCGCGTCGCGCGCGACATCCACGCTGCCGCGCATCTTGCCGTTGACCTGAATCGCGAGCGTGACCACCGCGTCGATGGTCAGGGCTGGATCGAAGGTCGGCCATTGGGCCTGAATCAAGAAGCCCTTCTCGCCCAGCTTCTCCCACGCCTCGTCGCCGACGTGGGGAGCGAAGGGACCGACCAGCTTGATGAGGACAACCAAGTCATCGCGGGTCGCCCCCTTCCCCACCAGCTCATTCACATATTCCATCATGGCGGCAATGGCGGTGTTGAAGGCCATCTTCTCGAGGTCGCCCGACACCTTCTTGATGGTCTTGTGGCGCAGGCGCAAGTGCGGGTCCGGATCACGTTGGCGGAGGCCGGCTTCGCCGGCCGCAGCCGTAGCGTGGGAGGGGTTGGGAACCCTCTCAGGGTTCCCAACAAGATCGTCGGCCTTGTCCGCGGACCACTCTTCGACCAGACGCCACGCGCGCTTGAGAAAACGCGCGCAACCTTCGATGGCGCGCGGATCCCATGGCTTGGGCAGCTCGAACTCGCCCATGAACATCTCGTACAGGCGCAGGACGTCCGCGCCATACTGGGCCACGACGTCGTCGGGGTTGATGCCGTTGAGCTTGGTCTTGGCCATCTTGTCGACGGAAACCTTCAGCTTCTCGCCGGTGGCCTTGAGGAAGCCATCCTCGCCGCGTAGTTCGACTTCGCTGGGTTCGTGGTAGCGGCCCAGACCGTCCTGGTAGGAAAACGCCAGCACCGTGCCCTGGTGGCGCAGCTTCTTGAA
>PNBO01000195.1 GCA_003136095.1 Myxococcales bacterium | reverse complement strand
TCGCCCTTGTCGAAGCTGCCCTCGACAGCAATGACGCCGACGGGCAGGAGCGAGGCCTTGCCCTTTTCCAGCGCGCGCAGGGCGCCGTCGTTGGCGACCAGGACGCCGAACCGCTTGCTCGCCACCGCGATGAAGCGCATCCGCGCGCGCCGCGGGTCGGGCGCGGGCACCAGCGTCCCAACATCCTCGCCGGCCAGGATTCTGGCGAGAACGCCTGGTTCTGAGCCGTTGGCGATGACGACGGAGGTTCCCTCGGCCGTGGCCAGCCTCGCCGCCTCCAGCTTGCTCATCATACCGCCGGTGCCGCCGCTCGACGAGCCGCTGCCTCGGCGCAGGGCCTCGCCGTCGACGGTCGCCAGCAGGGGAATGCGCGTGGCCCTGGCCTCGACCTTGGGGTTGGCGGTGAAAAGCCCGTCCACGTTGGTGAGCAGCACGAGCAAGTCGGCGTCGAGCGCGACCGCGACCCGCGCCGCCAGCCCATCGTTGTCGCCGAAGACGCGTATGGGCGCCTCGCCGCCCTGGCGCCGCTGATATTCGACCAGCTCGCGAATGCTGACGCTGTCGTTTTCGTTGAGAACCGGCACCGTGCCCAGCTCCAGCAGCCGCATCAGCGTCGTGCGTATGCACAGCGCGCGGTCGCGATCGCCGAGATCTTCCTGGGTCAGGAGCACTTGCGCCGCGACGAGCCCCCGCCGGGAAAAAGCCTCGGCATAGGCGGCCATGAGGTGGCCCTGGCCCACCGCCGCGCAGGCCTGGCGCAGACCCAGCGAGCGCGGCCTTTCCCGCAGCCCGAGCAACCGCAGGCCCATGCCCACGGCGCCCGAGGTGACGAGCACCACCTCGCGCCCGGCCTGGCGCTCGCGGGCGATGCCCTCGACGACGTTCGCCAGGCGCGCGGCGGCGAGCTCCCCATCTTCGGTGGTCACCACGGCGGTGCCGACCTTGACCACCAGACGGTGGGCTTGCGGAAGCGTGGCGCGGGCTGCGCTTTCCTGACTCATGTTGGCAGCGACTTTACCTTGGACGCGCTTCGTGTGGTAATGCGCGTGTGACACTTCTCGAAGCCAAGCAAACCCTAGGCGTTATCGGCTGCGGCACCATGGGTGAGGCCATCGTGCGCGGCATCCTTCGTTCCGGTGGCCTTACGCCTGCGCAGATCTTCGCCAGCGACGCACGGGCCGAGGTCGCGGCGGCCCTGGCGGCCAACCACGGCATTCGCACCGGCACCGACAACCTCGCCGTGGCCATGGCGTGCCAGGTGGTGCTGCTCGCGGTCAAGCCCTATCAAATGAGCGCCGTCCTCGACAACGATGCCATGCGCGTGGCCCTGGCCCGCAAGCTGGTGATCAGCATCGCNNAAGAGCGCCGTGATCCGTGCCATGCCCAACACGCCAGCGTTGATCGGCGAGGGGATGGCGGGACTGGCCCGCGGTAAGGGCACGAGCGACGAGCAGATGGCGCTGGCCCTGGCGCTCTTCGCCGCCGTCGGAAAATCCCAGGAAGTTGACGAAGCCCACATGGACATCGTGACCGCGCTGGCGGGGAGCGGCCCCGCCTTCGTGTTCGTGATGATCGACGCCCTCGCCGACGGCGCGGTCCGGCTCGGCCTGCGCCGAGACGCCGCTGTTGCCATGGCGGCGCAGATGGTGCAGGGCGCGGCCCGCATGGTCGTGCAAACCGGCACCCATCCGGCCGCGCTCAAGGATCAGGTGACCACGCCCGGCGGCTGCACCGCTGCCGGCCTCTCGGTGATGGAGGACGGCAAGATCCGCTCGGTCCTCGCCCGCACCATCGAGGAGACCGCCCGGGTGGCGGGAAAGCTGGGGTAGTGCTTTCGCACTACAGAGGGCGCAGAGGGTGACGAGAGCACGGAGGCCGGAGAAGCTGGGTTTGCCGAATCTTCCCGCCCCCAAGGGCCATCCAACTAGGCATGACGATTCGACCCATCGAGCAAATCATTCGACCCCAACCGACGGTTGAGGGCGCGGGTGTCCATCTGATTCGCAGCATCGGAACGCGGCAGCTCACCAACCTCGACCCGTTCCTCTTGCTCGATCATTTTGAATCATCGACGCCGGCCGACTATCGCGCCGGCTTTCCTTTTCACCCCCACCGCGGCATCGAGACCGTGACGATCCTGCGCACCGGAGAGGTGCGCCATGGTGACTCGCTTGGCCACACTGGCGCCATCCACGGCGGTGACATCCAGTGGATGACCTCGGGCAGCGGCATCCTGCACGAGGAGATGCCCGTGGTTCGTGCCGAGGGGATCTCGGGGTTGCAACTATGGCTGAACCTGCCCGCGCGCGAGAAGATGATCCGGCCCAAGTACCGGGATCTGCGCGCGGACAAGCTGGAGGATCGGGTCACCGACGACGGTGCCAGGCTGCGCGTGATCGCCGGCGAGGCCGAGGGTGGCCGGAGCAAAGGCCCGGTTTCCGGGCTTTCCGTCGCGCCCAAATTCATCGACGTCGTCTTGCCCGCCGGCGCGCTCTTTCGCGAGGAGATCCCCGCTGGTCATACGGCGTTCGCGTACGTGGATTGCGGCCGGGTGAGCTTCGGCGAGCGCGACCGCCTGCAATCCGTGGATGGTCCCGCCCTGGTGGTCTTCGGCGACGGCGACTTCGTGCGCGCCGAGGGCGGCGCCCGCGGCGGCCGCTTCTTGCTCGCCGCGGCCAGGCCTCTGCACGAGCCCATCGCCCGCTACGGCCCCTTCGTGATGAATACGGCCGAGGAGATTCAGCAAACCCTGTCCGACCTGCGCAGCGGCCGTTTCATCCGCGAAGAAGCCGCCACCGCCTAGAGCACCGAACGGTTTGATTCTCCGGTGAAGTCCGGCGCGCAGCAGAGATCCGAGATCCGGAAAGGGAAAACCACAGAGGACACGAAGGACACAGAGCCCGGAGGGGAAGGGTTTCCGGATCCGGATCCGAACCCCTTTCTCCTCCAGTCCGTCTCTGTGTCCTCTGTGTTCTCTGTGGTGAAAGATCCGGAAATTGCACGGCTTTCAAACCGTTCGATGCTCTAGCAAGACCGCCGCCCTCGATTTTCAGTTTTTTCGCGCGAGCGTGTCAGTCTCTCCGGAAGGAGACACGCCCATGACACGTATCGTCGCTTGTTGCTCTCTGGTACTGGCCGCCGCCGCTTGCCACCCGCTCGACAAGGCGGGCTCTGAATTCGCCACCGGCGTTCCCCGCCAGGACACCGTCGCCATGTCCGTTCCGGGGTCGAGCGCCAAGGCCCTGACCGTCGAGGGCTCAAGCCGCGCTCTCGAAGGACAGACCGCCGACTGGTACACCATCACCCGCGCGGTCAGCGCCACCGTCAACGGCGGCGCGCTCGCCGTGGGCCTGCTCGTCCGCCTCGTCACCGACTATCCCGCCACCACCGTCACCCACGACACCGCGGTTTGGGGCCCCTGGCAGGGGCCGCTCGATCCCATCGAGTGGAAAGTGACCATCAGCCGTCTGGCCCCGCACCAATACCAGTACAAGTTCGAGGGCCGGGACAAGCACGATCCCACCGCCGCCTTCGTGACGGTCCTCTCCGGCGTGCACTCGCCCGGGCTCGACGCGCAGGGTTTCGAGATGGAGGGCTTCGGTACCGGCAGCTTCACCCTCGACTGGAACGCGCGCGCCACGCTGCCCGCGCCCGACAACAACGTCGGCACCGCGAACTACAAGTACAATCACATGGGGCCGGACCTGGTCGTCAACATCGGCGCCCAGTTCCGTCAGGTCAAGGACGACCAGCAGCCGGGCAAGCTGGTCGACGCCGACTACGCCTTCGTGCAGAATCCAGCAGCAGAGGGCAGCATGGACTTCCGCTACAACGTGCCCGCGGACGCCACCTCGGCGGGCGGGCTGGGCAAGGTGCACAGCCGCTGGCTGTGGAGCGGCGCCGGCCGCTCGGATGTCACCGTCACCACCACCGACAGCGCGCTGACCTACCAAGTGAGCGAGTGCTGGGACATCAACTACGTCAGCATCTACAAGTCCGTTCCGCTCTCGACGAGCACCACGGACAACTACGGCAGCGAGTCCTCCTGCGCCTTCCCCACCGTGGAGAATTCGAGCCTCTAGCCATGTCCGGCCGCCAGACCCCCACCTTCCGGATCATCCCGGGCGAAAAAGGCCTGGCGGCCGACGACGCGCGCGCCGATCTACGCGACCTTTACGAGAAATACGGCGCCAGCGTCCACGGGCGCTGTTCCTATCTGCTGCGAGATCGCAGTAAGGCCGAGGACGCCATGCAGGACGTGTTCGCCAAGGCGCTCACACACTATGCGAGCTTCCGCAAGGAAGCCTCGCCCCTGACCTGGCTCATCAAGATCGCGACGCACCATTGCTTGAACCTGTTACGGGCCGAACGGGCGGGCTGGCACACGCGCTTCGAGCGCGAGGCACGGGCGCGCAACGCAACCGACCCCGGCCCGCAGGTCTTCGAGATGCGCGAGCTGGTGATCCAGATGCTTTCGCTCGTCGATCCAGAGACGCAGGCAGTGGCCATCCACTACCACGTCGACGAGATGACCCTGGAGGAGGTGGCCGCTCTCCTCGGCCGGTCGGTGCCCACGGTACGCAAGCGGCTCTCCGAGTTCGCCGCGGTTTGCGGCAAGGAGTTTTCGCCATGACCCTCCTCGAGACCACCCCATCGCCAAGCGGCCACCTGGCCGAGCTTGTCCTGCGCCGCTATCGCGCCGGCGAGTTTTCCACCGAGGAAGGCGCCGAAACCGATCGCCACCTGGCTGCGTGCGCGCCTTGCCGGAGCAAGCTGCGCGTACTCGTCGAGGAACAGCGCGCGTTCGAGCGCGACATCCCGTTCGAGCGGTTTGCGGGCGGGGTCGAACGCGCCCGCCGCGTGCCTCGCCCGCGGCCGCGCCGCCTGTGGTTCGCGGGCCTGGGTGGGGCACTGGCCGCGGCAGCCGTGGTCCTCTTCCTCGTGCGGACGCCGGCGCCCGCGTTCAACCGGATCAAGGGCAGCAGCGTGGAGGCCACGGTGCGCGTCGCCTCGGCCAAGGCCTCGGCGCAGCGGGCGGTGCCGCCGGGCTCGCAAGAAGTTCTCGAGCCCGGCGATCGCGTTCGCTTCGGCTATCGCACCCCCGATCCCCGCTACCTCGCCGCGGTTTCGGTCGACGACGGCGGCGAGATCACCTTGCTCTATCCCGAGTCGGGACCGGCCCTGGCGGTCGCGCCCACGGAGAAGACCATCTACTTGCCCGACAGCCTGGAGTTCACCGGCGCGGGCCGCGAGAAGGTCTTCCTCTTCCTGGCGCGCACCCCCTTCGACAGCGCGGTCGCGAAACAAGCGGTGAAGACCGCGCATGCCAGCGCCAAAGGCGATCTGGCGTCCCTGCCGAATCCCGCCTTCGCGGGCGGACAACAAGTATTCTCCTGGCTCTTTCGCAAGCCATGAATCCGACGCGAGCCATAGCGCGAGCCGGGCCGCTCTTGCTCGCCTTCGCGCTGGCCACCCTCCCGCTGATCGCCGGGCCCGCGCGCGCGGCGGTGCAGCATCGTTTCGCGGTCATCGCCGGCAACGACCGCGGCGGCGCCGACACGCGGCCGCTGCGCTACGCCGCCGACGACGCGCGCAAGGTGCACGCCGTGCTGACCCAGCTCGGTGGCGTCGCCGCCGACGACGTGGTTCTGCTCCTCAACCAGGCTTCCGGCGAGCTCTGGCGCGCCTTGGGCGACGCCGAGTCCCGCATCGCCGCCGCCCGGCAGCGCGGTGAGCGCACGCTCTTCATTCTGTATTACTCGGGACACGCCAAAGATGGCGAGCTGCGCCTGGGCGATTCGCGCATTCGTCTCGACGATGTAAAGGCGCGGCTGGCCGCGAGCCCGGCCGACATCCGCATTGGCGTCTTCGATTCGTGTCACGCCGGCGCCTTGAATCGCACCAAGGGCGCGCGCCGAGCTCCCGCCTTCGCCATCGAGGCGGCCGGCTCCGAGGAAGCGCGCGGGCTGGTCATGCTCACCTCGGCGAGCGCCGACGAGGACGCGCAAGAATCCGACGAGATCGGGGGCAGCTATTTTTCGCATTACCTGGTCAGCGGCCTGCGCGGTGACGCCGACCGCTCGCGCGATCGCCGCGTGACCCTGTCCGAGGCCTACGCCTACGCCTACGCGCGCACGGTGGCGGACACTGCCGAGAGCGCGGCCGGCGCCCAGCACCC
>PNBO01000179.1 GCA_003136095.1 Myxococcales bacterium | reverse complement strand
GACCCAACTACTGACCACTGACTACTGACTAATGACTACTGACAGCCGACCCGCCGGAGGACCCGTGGGTTGCGGGCGAAGCCCGCGCTATGAGCAGGCGCCATCTGGTAATCGCGAAGCAGCGCGCGTACGATTCGCGCCATGGTGAAGACATCGTTCGTGGCGTGCATGTCCCTGTTCGTGCTTCTTGGCGCTTGCAAGCAGGACGCGCCCGCCNNGCTGTCGGTCCTGCCCCTGCCGAGTTGACGGCCCTGCTGACCGAGGACAAGGTCGCGCACTTTGCCACCTATCAGAAGGAAATGCTGGCCGCGACCGCCGATGCGACGGGGCTCGGTCTGGCGGCGTACCAGAAAGGCGGGACGGACTCCAAGAAGTTCCAGAACGCGGTGGCCGCCGACGACCGGGCAGCGAAAGTCGCGGCGGTGAGCAAGGCCGCGCTCGAGAAGAGCGGCCTGACCCAGGACGAGGTGTCCAAGCTCAGCCGCGCCGCCACCCCGTACTATGCGCGCCTCTATGCCATGCAGGATGCCCTCAAGAAGGCCGGCGAGGTGCACGCGCGGATCGAGGTGGCCAAGGCGAAGGGCAAGGAGCCGAGCCCCGTGGACACCGCCATGGACAAGGTCTACGGCGAACAGTCGAATCGCATCGAAACCATGCGCAAGGACTTCGCCGCGAAATACGGCGAGAACGCGCTGGCCGTCATGAAGAAGCACGAGCCGGAGTTCATGGCCATCAACGAGAAGATGATGGCCAACGCCATGGGCGCCATGATGCGCAAGCCGTAGGCGGGGATCGAACCCCAGAACGCACCAGCGACTCAGCGCTGGCAGACGCGCACGTAGTCGACGGTCATGGTCTGCGGGAAGGTCGTCGTGCTGTCCGGATTGCCCGGCCATCCGCCCCCCACCGCGAAGTTGAGCAGGATGAAGAAGGGTTTGTCGAAGACCCAGGTGTTGCCGCTGCCGATGTCCGCGGGCGTCTTCGTCGAGTAGAGCGTGCCGTCGACGTACCAACGGATGACGCTGGCTTCCCACTCGATGGCGAAGACGTGGAAGTCGTCGGCGAACTTGCCGCTGCCCGGCAGGGTGTAGGTCGCGGTTGGCCCCGCGCCGCCCGAGTAGTTCGGGCCGTGCATCGTGCCGTGCACCTTGGTCGGCTCCTTGCCGATGTTCTCCATCACGTCGACCTCGCCACATCCCGGCCAGGAAACGGTGTTGATGTCGTCGCCCAGCAGCCAGAACGCGGGCCACACCCCCTGGCCGTAGGGGATCTTGATGCGGGACTCGATGTGGCCGTAGGTCCAGGTCGACTTGCCCTGGGTCTTGAGGCGAGCCGAGGTGTAGTTGAAGCCACTGTAGGTTTCCTGCTTGGCCGTGATGACCAGGTTGCCATTGCCGTCGAGAACGCCGTTCTGCGAGCGGTAGTACTCGAGCTCGGAATTGCCCCAGCCGCCCGAGCCGTTGCCGGTTTCGTAGACCCACTTGTTGCTGTCGGCGTTCGCGCCGGACGCCCCGTCGAACTCGTCGCTCCAGGTAAGACTCCAGCCGGCGGGGCACGGACCCGAGGCGCCATCCGCGCCCGAGGCGGTGTCCACGACCGGGCCGGTGTCGGTCTTCACGCCGCCGTCGTTGCCGATGTTGACGTCGGGGCTTGCGTCGCGCGCGATGGTTCCCGTCGAGCCGCTGCCGGCCGTGCTGCCACCGGTTCCGGTCGCGCCGCCGGTTCCGCCACCGCCGCCCGTCCCGGTCTTGCCGCCAGTTCCGGTCACGCCGCCCGAGCCCTGGGTGCCGCCGGCGCCGGTGCTGCCCCCGCTAGCCGGAACACCGCCGGTACCTTGCATGCCGCCGGTCCCCACCGCGCCGCCAGTCGCCGAGGCCCCGCCCGTTCCGGGTGCGCTGCCTCCGCCCTTGCTATTGCCGCAGGCAAGCAGTACCAGCGCGAACCCCAGGTGCAATGTCGCCGGCTGACGCATCCCAGATATTCAAGCAGGGATAAGCTGGAAAGCAAAGGCTGACCGCTCGGCCGGGTAGCGCGCTCCCCGAACATGCGGCGCGGCCGCGCCCCCTGTGAAGGGACCGCGGCCGATGTAGACAGTCGAAGCGACGATGCCCGCCTAGTTGCTGCACCCAGCAGTCGTCGCCCCCGTGGGGCAGATGTGGCAGTGCAGGCCGACCTGGGTGCCTGGAGCGAGCGGGCCGGCAGCGATCTCGGCCGCGGTCCGCAGCACGTTGACCAATTGCCCATTGACCGGGCACTTGGTGGTGTCGTTGGTGAGCTTCCAGCAGTCCGTCGCAACGTTTCCACTCGTCGCCCCGGCGTCGCACTCGGGCAGAGAGGTCGGGCTCTCCACGTAGATGACCTTGGTCATTTCGTTGGGATCCGGCTCGGGAGTGCGGTAGGCCACGCGGCAATCCGGTTGCAGGCCCGAAGTGCTGAGATCGCTGTCGAACAGCTTGTAGTCGAGGCAGAGGTTCTGTAGCTTGCCGGCCATCGCGGTGCCGATCGAGCTCATCGCGCTGGTGAAGTCGGGCTGGCAGATGCTGAGCTTCATGCCGTTGCTGCCGAATTCGTCGATGAACGCGGCCTCGCGCAGGCCGCCCGTGGCGCCAATGCCTGCCGCGGTGGCGTCGAAGCCGGTGGCCGCATCCGTGGTCGCGGCCGACGGCATGTGGGTGGGGTCGTAGCAGACCGGCCAGTAGTCGTACACCGTTGGATGCTGAGCGTCATTAGTGTTCGGGTTGGGAACGGGCGCGATCTTGTACCTCGCCGAGGCCATGGCGGCGTCGTCAATCGGCCAGCCGAAGATGCCGGCGACGAAGATCTGGCTCGGGTCGCTCTTGAGCGCCTTGAGCTCGCCGGCAAGGTGCTGGACGTTCTTGAGCGGGGAGCAAGTGGTCGGCTGCGAGGTGTCGGTGCCAGTGGCATAGCCGTCGGTCGTGTTGGGACAGGTGTCCGTCCTGGCCTGGCAGTCGGTGAAGGCGGTCTCGAAAAAAGCGTTGGCCGGATAGCCAGGAGGCGAGTCAGTGAGATTCCGGCCGGAGCAGAGGTGGCCACGGGTGGCGCAGCGCAAGCTGGCAGATTCGCCGCGTAGCTCAGGTTTGTCGCCAAACAGTCCATCGTTCATGGCCGCGGAGCAATCGTCCTCGTCGCTCAGGAAGACCAGGCCGAGATAGGCGTTGGCACGCAGGAAGTCCACCTGCTGCTGTTCATTGCCAACCCCCTTCGCGGCCAGGGCGAACTCGAAGGCCTGGAGCTGGTGCTCCTCGCCGCAGCCGGCCGTGCCCAGGTTGCTGGCCAGGCAGGCGAACACGGTGTTGATATTGTCGGCGGGACCCGTGAAGTTCGCCGCAGTATTGTTCCTGACCTCCAAAAACTTGGCGCCGTCGTCGAAAGCGCACGCCGTGGGCGAGGTGAGCAGCTGGAAATGGCCCATGTCGCCGAAGCAACTGACGGTTCCATCGGGCAGGTTTTTTTGGCCGCAGCTCGTGCCTGGGTCATACGCGCAGCTCGTGCCCAGGTCGCTGTCGATGACGGCGACATGCAGGTCGGGCAGGGTGCCATCGGTAGGATCCTTGAGCGCGGCGATCAGCTTGGGGAACTGGGCGTTCATCTTGGTGACCTTCGGGGCCATGGAGGGCGAGTTGTCGATCATCACCACCAGATCGAGCAGCCGGTTGGGCGCCACCGCTATATGGATGTCGGCATAGTTCGGATCGGGCGGCGCCGTGTCCACGCCGGCGTCGGGCGTGCCCGTCGAGGTATTGGACACCGTCATGGTCGAGGTGACCGTGACGGTGAGGGGGCCGGTCGATGTTGAGGTGTCTGTCGACGTTCTGGTCGACGTCGTGTTTTGCGTAAACACCTCGGTCCCCGTCCCCGTGTAGGTGCCAGTGACCGTCGTGATGTTGCCATCGGTGTCGCTCACGGTCGTCGTCAACGTACCCGAGGTCGTGACGGTCTTGATGCCCGTGATTGACCCGGTGGTCGTGTTGGTGGACGTGGAAGTACCAGCATAGGGATCGGTTCCGCAGGCGCACAAGGCGGCCGTGGCAAGGACAAGAGCGAGGACTGGGCGTGATGTTGGCTTGGTCATGACCCTACTCGTTCCGGCTGCACCCCATGCCTTACAAACGATTTGCATGATTCCTCCGTCTAGTGGATTCCCCACGAAAACCCGGCGGCCAGACGGATTTCCCATTCGGGCAAGGCGACCTCGATATCCGAGCCCGACGGGAGCTTGCTGCGCACGCTGCGGCCTTGCGGCCACAGCAAGGCGTCGAGCCGCAGCCAGAGCTCGTTTCGCCGCCAGCTCCGCGCCAACGCCACCCCTGCGCCAGCGCCCCAGGTGACCGTCGTGGCGCGGCTGTTCTGATCGTAACCCGTGCCCTTGACCGACAAGATCCCCAGCGCGGCCCCGGCCTGTGGCCGCACCGCCCAGTTCTTCGCGCGAATCTCTCCCGTTGCCGCCAGCGCGAACGTCGGCCGCCAATAGTGGGCCGTTCCCTGTCCCACGGAGATCTGCCGGGGCAGGGACAGCGACACCTCCGCCGTCCATCCGAAGAGCTCCACCAGGTTCGGCATGGCGGCTTCCAGCGCAAAACCCGGGCTTGCCCCCTCGGTATCCACCAGGCCGAAGAGGCCGGCCCCCACCAGCGTGCGCGTGCCGAGCGAGAGCGGCGGGTTTTCCGCTTCCTCGAGTGGATCCGGCTCGGTGGCTTGCCGTGGCGCCGGGGGCGGCGCGCGCGGCGGAACCCCGGGCGTGCTGATGGTGCCGACCGGCATGGCGTCGAGCCACGCGGCGATGATGAGCGCCGCCATCTCGGCGCGCGCCTCGCAGTCGCCGCTCCCGGGCACGGTCCGCTCCCGGTTCGCCTCACCGGGCGTGGCAAGCTCGATGTGCAGGGTCTCGCCCTCGCTGCGCACGCGAGCCGAGGAGGTGGCCGGGCCGCCAGCGGCGAGCAACCCGAGCAACCGCTGGCTGATGGCATCGGCCGACGGACAGTTGGTATCGCTCGAAACCCGCGTGGCCGCGGGCGCGAGCGCGGGCATTGCCACTGCCGCCAAGGTCAGCGCGAGCGAGATCTTCTTCATTTCTTGGGGAAGAACTTGGCGGCCTCGGCCGCGAAGCGGCCCCTGGGGTAGGCATCGCGGTAGCGTTCGATGTCCGCCATGCCGCTCTCGCGTTCGCCGAGGCGCAGCCGGGCCACGCCGCGTCCCCACAGGGCCCGTTCGTGCCAGGCCGGCGAGCCGGAAACCCGCGCCAGTGCGCGATCGAAATCCGTGCTGGCCTCCTGCCACCTCCGCGCGGCCGCGCGGAGCTCGCCACGCACCACGAAGCGCTCACCGCTGCGGGGCAGCTCGTCGAGGACCATGCTGTCGAGCACGGCCAGCGCGTCGCGGTCCTGGTGCAAGGCGAGCAGGGCCTCGACTTCTAAAGCGGTGCGTTCGCCGGCGAGTGCGCTTTTCGGGTAAGCCTTGCCATGCTCGCGCAGCGCCGTAAGGGCCGCGGCGGGATCGTTGTCGGAACGCAGCTTGCGCAGGGCCTGGCCAAACAGGGCCTGGTCGCCCAAGAGTGGCTTCGGTGCCGGCTGCGCCACTGGCGGGGCGGGCACCACGGCCGGAACCGGCGCGACGGCCGCGGCGGGCGCCGCGACCGGGGCAGGCGTGGGGGCTGGCGCTGCGGAGGCTGGCGCGGCGGCCAGGGCGAGACCCGGGGCGACTCTCTCGGGCAGCGGGGCCTCGCCCCTCGGCGCGGGATAGGCCGCCGCCGGCGCGAGCGCGGGGGCTTCCACCGCCGCAACGTTTCTGCCCGGGGCTGGCCAGGGCGCGGCCATCGCCAACTGGCCAGCGGGCCGCCTGGCTGCCTTGGGCGAAATCGCCGGCGCGTCGGGCGCCTTGGGCAAGCTCGCCGCTGCCACCGCCGGAGACGAATTCCGACTTTCCGGCAAGGGCGCCCATACCCAGGTGCTGGCCGGCGAGATGGGCGAGAGCGGATAGAGCAGCGGATCCGGCACCTCGGGCAGCACCACCGCGGCTTGTTCAGACGGAAGCCCGGCCACGCTGCTTGCGACCGCGACCTGCGCGACCTGGTCGATGGCGGGCAGCGAACCCGCGCGGCCGCGCGCCGCCTTGCGCCTGGGTGCCTCTTGCGTGGATTCGCCCGCAGGCGCGCTGGCCGCCTGGTGTCCCAGCCTGGGCAGAAGTCCCAACCGTTGCGCCGTCGCGAAGGCCGCCCCACCGATCGCCAGAAACGCCAGCGCCGTGAGCAGGGGCACCCATCGCGCATGCAGGCTGACGGACCGGGTGCCAAATAGCGTGCGCGCAATCCGCCGGCGAACCTTTTTCTTCTGCACCGGCGACAGACTCTCGACCTGCCGCGCGGCCGCGATGAGCGGCGCAATCTCGCCGAGATAGCGTTCGCGGATTTCGTCCGGCTTGTTCCAGGCCCTCATACTGCGGCCCTCCCTTGGCAACGGGTCAGTTGTTCGAGCAGCATGGCCCGCCCCCGGTGCACGCGCACCCACATAGCATTGGCCGTCAGCCCGAGAAGCTGCCCGGCCTCCTCGGCCGCGACGCCCTCGATGTCGCACAGAATGATGGCGGTGCGGTACTTGTCGGGCAGGCGATCCAGCGCGGCGTAGAGCCGCCCGCACTGCTGCCGCTGCTCCACCAGTTCGAGCGGGGTCGGACTGGGCGGCGCAACGAGCTCGGCTTCCGCGCGGTGCAGCCCGTCGAGGAAATGCCTGAGCCTCTGGCGAAACCGGCGCTTGCACGCCACGAAATGCGTGATGCGAAAGAGCCAGGTCGTGACCTTCGCCTCGCCGCGGAACTCGCCGCGCCGGCGGAGCGCGACCACGAACACATCGTGGATCAGATCCTCCACGTCGGCGCTCGGTCCGACCAGCCGGCGCACCCAGCGCTCGACCGTCGGCTCGTAGTTCTCGTAGAGGTGGTCGAAGAGCAGCTCGGGATCGGACCCGTCGAGATCGGCCAGCTTGGCCGGCAGCGCGCCGCGATCTCGAGACGGTTCGTTCGCCATCTGCCCTGGCTTCGTTCCCCGACCCCGGGGAACCTTACAGGGTATTCTTACAGCGGTTGGCCCCGGGCGTCACCAAGAGAGAGGCAATGACTGGGAAGGACGCGCGCGGGGCATTGATGTCATGGCGTATCAGGAATCCCGAGCCCGTTCGTGGCACAAGTCGGTCGATCCGGCCGTTTCACGGCCAGAACGCAGTTTCAATGCAAAACGGCGCGGTGGCACGAGAATTGAAGGCACTGTCACCATCAATCTATGTCTGGAGGACCCATGACCAAACTCGCAAGCGGAGCACTTCTGGCCGTCCTGCTTCTCCCGGCCTGCGGCGGCATCGGGGCTGGCATGGCGCGGGACGCGGGGGATACCTTCACGGGCGGCGATGCGGTGGCCGTGACCACGCCGTCTGCCTCACAGCAGGAACTGGCCGTCTTGAAGGCAAGCCTGGCTGCTGGTCCCCAGACAGCCGACAGCCTGCTGGCCAGCCACCGGGTTACCTTCGCGGCTGGCCTGCCCTACGCGCCGGATCAGGCCGATTCTCTCGACAAGATCCAGGCCTCCGCGCTCAGACTGTCCGATGCGGAGATGGCCGTCCTGCGCGACCAGGGTTTCGTCATCTCGGACTCCAAGACCTTCCTGAACTTCGCGTCAGGCTACATCAGCCTCTACGCCGCGCACCTACCGCTCTACGTGTCCGCCGATTCGATCCTCTACGCGGTCCACCGCTCGTTCGACAAGATTCTGGAGTCGCTGGAGAGGGATATCCTCGCGCCCAAGCTGTCGGTTCTCCTCGATGGCATGCGTACACGTCTGGCCGCGACGACGGCGGCCGACTGGGGCGACGCCCGCGCCGACGCCGATCTGTTCCTCGCGGTCGCCGCCGGCCTGCTCTCGGGCAGCGCGCCGAGCCCGGTGGCGGGGGCTGACGCCAGCCAGATCGCCACGCTCTTGAGCATGGCCACGGCCGCGAGCGGGACCGCGACCGTGAAGCTTTTCGGAGTGGATCGCGACATCGACTTCTCGCAGTTCAAGCCGCGCGGTCACTACACCGACTCGCCGGCGCTGTCGCAGTACTTCCGCGCGATGATGTGGCTCGGACGCACCGAATTCCGCCTCCTTGAAACCCAGAGCGACGGCAGCCAGCTTTTCTATCGGCGGCAACTGGAAGCCTCGCTGCTCATGCGCGGGCTGGTGGACGCCACGGGCATGGAAGTATGGAATTCCATCGAGAAGATCCTCCGCAGCTTCACCGGCGAGTCCGACAACATGACCCTGCCCGAGGTCGATGCCCTGGCCAATGACCTCGGCGCCAGCACCCCTCCCACGCTCGCCACCACGAGCGACAGCGCCATCGCGCAGCTCATCATCGACAAGGGCTACGGCGCCCAGCGCATCGCCAGCCAGCTCGTCGAGGTCGGGCCGGCCAGCGCCACCCTGCCCCTCAACCGCTCCTTCCTGCTCTTCGGGCAGCGTTACGAGCTCGACTCGCACGTCTTCTCCAACGTAGTCTTCGACCGCGTGAAGCAAGGGACGGTGCTGCGCATGATGCCGAGCCCGCTCGACGTGGCGTTCGCGGCGCTGGACAACGACGCGGCGGCGGCGCTGCTCGCCCCGGAGCTCGGGAAATACGACTACGCCTCCGAGCTGGGGGCCATGCGCATCCTGGGCGATTCCTACGACGCGAGCTTCTGGGGAGGAACGCTCTACAATCTCTGGCTGTCGTCGCTGCGCGCCCTTTCTCCCGCCGGCGATCTCACCAACGTCGCGCTCGCGCTGCCCTCGGTCGCGCGCACCGAGCCCTGGTCCCGTCGCGTGCTCAATACCCAGCTCGCCTCGTGGGCCGAATTGCGCCACGACACCATCCTCTACGTGAAACAGTCCTACACCTCGGGCGTGGTGTGCGAGTTCCCCGACGGCTACGTGGAGCCTTCGCTGTCCTTCTGGTCGAACATCGCCGCCTACGGCAAGGCCGGGGGCGACATCATGGCGACCCTCGATCTGTCGGGCAGCCCAAGTGGCGCCAACATCGTCGCGCATTTCCAGAACCTGGCCGATCTCGGTGCGCTGATGGGCGACATGGCGGCCCGCGAGCTCGGCGGCCAGAGCTTCACCGACGCGCAACTGGCCTACTTGAACCAGGCCGTGACCACCGTGCCGGGCGGGATGTGCGGCGAGCCCCCGAGGCTCGACGGTTGGTATCCGAAGCTGTTCTTCAGCCAGCCCGACATCACCAAGTTCGATCCCACCATCGCCGACGTGCACACGCAGCCGACCGACGAAGCCGGGAATCCCGTCGGGAAGATCCTGCACGTCGGCACCGGCTATGCGCGCNNTACGAAAAGATCACCGACAACTACAACCGCCTCGACGATCCGACCTGGGCTGCCCAGTTCACCTCGTCCACGCCGCAGGCCGATGTGCCCTGGATGCAGGACCTGATCGCGAAGTAGTACAGGTCAGCGCGCGAGCGACGGCGCGCTGAGGATGATGCGAACCAGCTCGTCGCGGAATTGCGTGAAGGGGGTCCGGTTTTCGTCGACCTGGCCCGCGAGGGCTGGCCGGCTGGGGTCGCGCACGAACAACGGGACGAAACGATCGTAGCCGTAGGGGCTGCCGTGATTGACCCCCGTGCCTTTGACCAGGTCGGGATCGAGGAAGGCTCCGGGCTTGAGCACGATGTAGAAGTCGCCGCCCTTGTCGGGCACCGGGCTCACCGAATTGCACACCAGAGCCGCGAGGCGGTCCTTGCGCTCGTCGGGGCAGACGGTGGCTTCCTTGAATGGCGCGACGTCGAGGACCGCGTGCACGGACTTGAGCTTCCGCCGCAGCTCGCCATCCAGCCGGCTGGCGAGCCGCCCGCGCGCCGAGGCGTCGGGCGTGGTCGCCGCTTTCGCGGCTTCGGTCAAGTAGATGTAGGGATAGACGACGCCGGCAATGATCTTCTCGAGCCTTTTTCCCGTCGCATCCCGCAGGCCGGCCTTGGTCGCCGCGTTCTCGGCCTCGCTCTGCAGGTCCTCGCCGTGGATGCGCGCGCCACGCGCCGCCGAGCCGCTGCACGGATTCCCGGTATCGAGCGCGGGCTTCGGGCTCGGGCCGCACGCGGGTCGTTTCAGGCTGTCCTCGACCGGCACCACGCCGTGATCGGCCGAGAGGACCACCGACCACGCCTGCGGGCCGAGCTCGTCCAGCCCCTTGAAGAACCAGGCCAGCGTCCCGTCGAGCCGGCGCAGCTCGTCCCATGCTTCCCAGGAATCCGGGCCGAAGAGGTGACCAACGTAGTCATTCGCCGAGAGCGAAACGGAAAGAAACACGGGCAGGTCGCGCGACTCGGTCTTGAGAATCCGTAGCGCCATCTCGAGGAGCAGGCGATCCGACTCGGGCAAGGCCCGGAACGCCGCCCCCGGCTTGCCCGCCTGGCTGGCGGTATGGGCGAAGACGAATCCGGAATAGTCGCTGTCGCCCGGAATTCCCGTGTTCTCGGTCAGCCACGCCGGGTCGAGCCCTTTCCACGCTTGCTCTTCGATGCGCGCGATGCCGTCCCGCCGGTCGTTCGCATCGGCCGCCAGGTAGGTGCCGAGGAGGCCGGCCAGTCCGCTCTTGGCCAGGAACGCCTCATAGCGCTTCGCCGTGACGAAGCCGCCGCTCTCCTTGCCGCCAGCCACCTCGCTCCCGAGCTTCGGGTCAAACCACAGGGCAAAGTCGGCGGTCTCGCCGGCCGCGAAGAGAGCGCCGCGGTCCTTGAGCGAGAGCGCGGCGATGAGCCCCTGGCCCTTGGGGTACCGGCTGCGAAAGACGGCCGCGACAAGGCTCGACTTGGCCTCCAGGAGGTCGAGCGAGCTTCCCTCTCCGCTCACCGGCTTGCCGTCCAGACCGACGAGCTTGCCCGCTTCATCGCCGTCGGCGACCGTGGACCGCTTCTTGCCGTCAGGCCCCAGCAGGTCGTTGGCGACGATGCCGTGCTCGCGCGGGATCTTCCCCGTGAACAGGGAGGCGTGTCCCGGTGCCGTCTCGGTGATGGCATGCGCGAACGCCACCTCCGGGAAATACTTGCCCTCGCGGCGCAGGCGCGCGAACCCGCCGTCAGGCGGCAACCGGTCGATACGCTCGCGCAGCACCCAGGAGGCGAGCTGATCGACTACGATGGCGACCGCGATGGGGGCGTGCTGCCGCTGGGCCGGCGGCGCGACCACGCTGGCAACCGGGGCAAAAGCCGCCGCCGGAACTGGAACCGCCGCCGGAGCCGGAGCGGGAGCCGGAGCCACCGGCGTGGCAGCCGGCGTGGCCGGCGCTGGGGCCGGCTGGGCCGCTGCTGGCCGCCAATCCGCGGCCAGGGATAGGAGCAGAACGAGGTATCCAGTCTTGGGCATGGCCGGCTCTCTTTACCTCGCCCCCGCCCCACTGTCACGCGACCCCTACGGCGTGAGCATCGACGAATTGGCATCGAGCGCCACCGCGTAGTAGCCGTGCTCGTCCCAGGCCAGGGGCGTGCCCCCTTGCGCGAGCGTGCCGCCGTCGACCTTCACGCAAGCGGTGCCGATGCGGGGAAAGAGGACGAAATCATCCTGTCAACATGTTCAGTGTAATTGTTGTCGTTTTCTGCTCAATTGTGGTCGAAAATGGCGCCTTGGATCGCTCAATGGACCAATCACAGTGACCTCATCTTCGCGTAGCCAATCAAGAATTGGGTAAATTGCCGCCGTGCCTTAACTCATATTATCCAATTGCGTTGTCTTGATTTACGCTACTGGCCACTTTCGAGCACCAGTACACCCTAACCACCCGCGCCNNGGCAGTTGCACCACCACGTCCGTTGCCGGAGCCCAGGGCGCAGGCACAGCCGGCGCTGTTGCCATTGTTGTTTCCGGTGGTCCCACCACTGCTGGCGTTGCCGCCGCTTCCTGAGCTGCCGCCGCTGGCTGGCGCCCCACCACTGCCCCCACTGCCACCCGAGCCGCCGCTCGCGCTGCTGCCGCCGCTGCCGGTCGTACCACCGGTGCCGGTTGCGCCGCCGCTGCCGGAGCTACCGCCACTGCTCGAACTACCACCGGTACCGACCGTGCCGCCGCTCGCGCTGGTGCCGCCGCTGCCGACCGTGCCGCCGCTTGCGGTCGTGCCGCCGCTGCCACTAGGGCCGCCCGTGCCGCCCTTGCTGCTGGCGTCGCCCGGGCCCGGATTGCCGCCCGTGCCGGACGCATCCGTGCCGCCGTCTCTCGCGCCGTCCGCGCCGCCATCCTTGGCCCCGCCGGTGCCCCCCCCACCCGAAGTGCCACCGGTTCCGCCGGACGTGCCGCCGGTGCCCACGGTCGTGCCACCGGTTCCGCCAGCGCCACCGGTGCCGGTGCTGGTGATGCCACAAGCGCCGGTGGGCTTGTCGAGGCCGAGGAAGGTAATGACGTTACCAAACAGACCGACACTAGACAGGTCATGCTTCTGGGTTGATGGACCGAGGTTTGTTTCCACCCTCACGTTTCCGGAGGTGTCCTTGTACACAGTCCGAGTCCACCCGCTCGGGGCGCCGCTCCCCGCGGTGCCGGTGCCGCTGATGCCCATGAGGTTGGTGAACTGCGCAGCCACGTCGGGTAGATATGCGTTGAAGTTGTATTCGTCGGCGCCGCCGACCCATTGCTGAACGCAAGGGTATGTGCCGCTCCAGGAAAAGACTTTGCGCGCCATGTCGCCCCATTGTTGGGCAGTTTGGTTGGGCGGAGTCGAACCGCATTTGGTACAGCTGGTGTCGCCGGCAGGCCAGGTCCCGGCGGGGAAACCGGGCATCGCCGCACCTCCAACAAAGATGTCTGGATAAATGGCGAGGAGCGTATTGGTCATGCACCCGCCTGAGGACAGTCCTGCCGCGAAGACTCGGCTCTTGTCGCCGCCTAGCTTCACCACAGCATCTACCATCTTGACAATGGCTGCCTTATCGCCATCGCGGCTGGCGCTGGAATCGAAACAATTCTTACCCGCATTCGGAGCGATGATGTAAAAGCCGTTATTGTCAGCGGCTGTCTGGAACCAACCGTGTGCGTTTGACGAGTTCCCGCTGCAGTAATGTATTGCGACAAGGATCGCGGGCGGTGTGCCTAACTTGCTGGGGGTGTAGAGATCCCCCTGCAAGGTGGCCCCGAAGCTGTAGCTATTCTGCCAAGCCGCAAGGCACGGAGAGGCCGCGAGCAATCCCAGGACGGCCGCAAGAACCGCACAAACGCTGATACGATTCCGATTCATGATGGGAAAGCCTCCGCTCGATTCCATTGCGAGTTACTGCGACGACAGCGTCAGTGTTCCCGCATCCAGGGAGACCTCGTAATAGCCGTGGTCGTCCCATTGCAGGACCGTACTGCCTTGCTTGAGGACGCCGCCATCGGTCGTCACGCGCAGGTAGTGGCCGGGCGGAAAGGGATTGTTGAAGTCGGAGGTCTTCCAGGTCCAGGTCTTGTCGGTTCCCGAGGTCGTGGGTGTAAGCTTTGAGAAATTGTATCCGGCAATCCAGTACGCGGAGACATTGCCGACGGTGTCGATCCAGGCGTTGCCCGTGGCCTTGACCGCGGTCACCGCCGCGGTGTACTGGTCGATGTCCACCGGCTGGTAGGCGCCATCGCCACTGCTCCCGTTGAATCCATGGACAAGATTGATCTCCCATTGTCCTGCGCTGACTGCCTGGTTAAGAGGGCTCGCCATGGCACTCGAACTGGCGTTCGTAGCCGGAATGATGCATGGAAGTTGCCATTGCTTGGAGCTGGGGTTGTCGGTAAATGCAATCCCGCCACTGTTTCCGGCGGTGCGATTGGTAAGGAACTCCTTCATTGTCGGGATCGCGCTTACATACGAGTTATCTCCGTTCGGTGCGGCGAACGAGTACGCGGTTACCCCGAACATGCTCTTGAGGGTGTCCTCAGCAGCCTGGATATCGGAAGTGTTCGCGGGCGGGGAATGGCTCTTGGTGTGGTTGCCTAGCTCGTGTCCATCCTTCACGGCTTGCGTCCAAACACTGCTGCTCATCTGCGCGGTCTTGCCAGTCTGCATATAGAACGTAAAGCGAGCGTTGTTGCCCTTATCGTTGAGGGCCTGAAGCTTGCTGTAGTTATCGATTTGCGACTGATTCGTGTCGTCGTGGGTGAGCGAGATCGCCCCCTTGAATCCGGCCCACGGAAGTACGGTCACCTTCGAGCCGGTTCCGGAAGGCTGGGTCTGGCCGCTCGCTCCCGCCGCTGGATAGCCGGAAGCGCCGACCGTGACGCTCGTGCCGCCGCCCGTGCCCGTCGTCCCGCCCATCGCCCCGCCTTTGCCCGTCGTCCCGCCCACGCCGCCATCCGCCCCACCCCTCGAGGTGGTGCCGCCGGTCGCCGTGGTCCCGCCCGTGCTGGTGGTTCCGCCGCCGCCAGTGTTGCCACCCTTCGCGGTCGTGCCACCCGTGGCGGTCGTGCCACCCGAACCGGTGCCGCCGGGGCTCGTCGTCCCGCCGGAGGCGGAGCTGCCACCCGTGCCGGTCCTGCCGCCGGTCGCCGTGGTCCCGCCCGTACCGGAGCCGCCCGCGCTCGTCGTCCCGCCGGAGGCGGAGCTGCCGCCTGTGCCGGTCGTGCCGCCGGCGCCGGTCGTGCCGCCCGTTCTCGTGGTTCCACCGCTCCCGACGCTCCCGCCGGAGCCGCCACCACTGCCGCCAGTTTGCGTCTGGCCGCCCGTTCCCGAGCTACCGCCCGTCGCTGATTCAGTCGTCCCTCCTCCCGAACAGCCTGCCAGGGACAGCAAAGTGACGAAACAACTTGCGAGCACCTTGAACTTCATGGGACTCCCTCCTGCGGCACAGTCTCCCAGACACGCAGGTACGCGTCTTCGCATCCCTGGCCGCGAGGTTGCATATATGGCGTACATCAGCTTGTTGCCTCCGAAACTTGCGGTTAAGCTCGACGCAGCACGATGGCAAAACGGCGGCGCATCGATTGGTCCGTCATCCTGCGGAAAAAGCCGCCTCGGCCGACCTGGGGCGGAAGTCGTTCACGGTCCGACGCCGTCGATCTCTTGCTGGCGTTCGGGGATCTTTTCACCATCAACGAGGTCGATGCCCTGCTCAAACGCACGGTCGAGTTGGCGCTCGACCCCGTCGGGCTGGTCCGCGCCGGGCTCTATCTCTTCGATGACCAGCTCGGCCTCATGCTCGGCTCCTGGGGCACCGACCTGCGGCGGAACGTCGTCGACGAGCACCACGTGATGTTTCAGCTCGACGAAGCCGGCCACCGCGTCCTCGCGCGAGCGATGTCGGGCGACGCGCACTGGACCGTCGCGGACAACTGCCCGCTCATCGTGAACGGCCCGACAGAAACCAAGGTGGTGGGGCAAGGCTGGGTGGCGTGCACGCCCGTCCGTTCCGCGCAGAGGCCGCTCGGCATGCTCTACAACGACGCCGGACTGACCAGTGCCACCGTGGACCCGGTCAGGCAAGCCGAAGCCGCCATGCTCTGCGCGCTGCTGGGCCTCCGTCTCACGGCGCTGCGCGGGTCCGGTAGGGTGACCTACGGGCCCGCCACGCGGCACCCAGCGGTGGCTTCGGCCGTGCGTATGCTGACCGACGATCCATCCCTGCGCGGTGGCGACATCGCCAAGAAGATCGGTGTCAGCCTGTCGCGCCTCGCCCGCGTGTTCAAGTCGGACACCGGCGTTTCGCTGGTCGATTTCCGCAACCAGCTTCGCCTCGAACGCTTCCTGTCGCTCGTCGACTCGGGCGGCAGCAACCTGCTCGAAGCCGCCTACGCCGCCGGCTTCGGCAGCTACTCGCAGTTCCACCGCGTGTTCCGCGCCCTGCGCGGCGCCAGCCCGCGCGACTACTTCGCCGGCGGCCGCTAGAAAATGAGAGTCGTTCGCTCGGATTTTCCCCAAGTCCCCCGCCCTGGCGGGAACCCGCGCCCTCGTCGTGCTATGTTGCAGGCACCTTCCCACATGCGGCCGCCAGTCGAAAAAACGAGCATCACGCCCCGAAAACCGGGCCCCTGGCACTGGGCCCTCCTCGCCTTCGCGCTCGCTGGAAGCGCGACCTTCGCCCAGGACATGCCGCCGGACCATGGCGCCGCCATGAGCGCGCCGCTCTTTGTCCAGGATCTGCCGGTGGGCACTATCTCGGTCCGCCTCACGCACCCATCGATGACCGAGCCCATCGCGGGCGCGGCGATCGTGGGTACGTGGACCATGGCGGGCGGAAAAGAGGGGACCGCGACGGTGAAGACCGGCGATGACGGCCGCGCCATCTTCGCGAAGGTCCCGGTGGGCGCCACCTTCGGCGCGAAGGCCGAGGTGGATGGCGAAACCCTGTCGACCGCCGAGTTTCCCGTGCCGGCCGAGGGGGGCACGCGCCTCCTCATGATCGTCGGCGCCAACACGGCCGAGGCCATGGCCGAGATGACGGGACAGAGCCCGCACGGCATGGGCGGCGGGCCCAAGGCTCTCGGCGTGCGCGCGGGCAAGATCGAGCCCAGTGACAAGCTGCCGGCCGGCGCCATCGAGATCCACGTTCTCGGTGCGGACGGCAAGCCGATGCCGGGCGTGCGCGTGGACCTGGCGCGCGCGCGGCCAGCCGCCGGCGGGGTCGAGGTCAAGCACGCGGACACCGACGATTCCGGCACCGCGCGCTTTGCCGGGCTGGAGGGCGGCGAGGGCGAACACTGGGCCGCGGTGGTCGAGCGCGACGGCATGCGCATCGGCACCCCGCTCTTCGCCCTCGAGGCCAAGCGCGGATCGGCGGGCGAGCTGCGCATGCCCGGCAAGACCAGCGACCTCTCCGTGCTGCGCGTCTCGGCCAACTCGCGCATGATGGTCGAGCTGCACGAGGATTCCCTCGCCTTCCTGCAGAACCTCGTCGTCGAGAACACCTCGGACAGGATCTTCGATCCCGGTCCGCGCGGGCTGCTCATCCCGCTGGCCGACGGCTGCACGGGCGCGGAGAAGCTGTCGGGCGGCGTGGAAGTCGAGCTGAAGGAAGGCGCTGGGGCCATCCTGCACGGCCTTCTGCCCCCGACCGACAACCCGGCGGCAGCGGCCCAGATCCGCGTGGCTTGTGGGCTCAACACGCACGAAACGCCCGAAGTCGAGATCGTGCAGCCCATGCCGCTCGGCATGCAGGGCGGGCTGGTCATGATTCCGGCCACGCTTTCCGTGGGCCTGTCCGCGCGCGGCCTGCGCGCCCGCCCGGCCGAGCGCGACGACAACGGCAACGAGCTGCGCATGTATGACCTCGACAGCTTGCCCGCGGGCCAGCCGCTGCGCCTGGTCGTGACCGCCCTGCCGACCCGCGGGCAAGCGGGCAAGTGGATCACCGGAATCCTCGTCACCCTGCTCGTCGCGGCCGGCGTGATCGCGGCCCGCCGACCGCGGCGACAAGCTCCCGCGGCGGAGGGGTGACGGCATGAGCGACCGCCACCTGCGCGTGGCGCGGGTCTGCAAGAGTTACGGCCGCCAGCGCGCCCTGGTCGATGTGTCGCTGGAATTCGTGCCCGGCCGGGTCACAGCCATCGTCGGCCCCAATGGCGCGGGCAAGACCACGCTGCTCGGCATCCTGTCCACGCTGGTGCGCCCGACGGCGGGGGAAATCCGGCTCGGCGACGAACTGCTCGGCCACCGCGCCCGCCAGACCATCGGCTACGTCGGCCACGAGCCCGGCGTCTACCCCGATCTCTCGGCCTGGCAGAACCTGCGCCTCTTCGCCGCGCTCTACGCCCTGTCTTCGGCCGAGGAGCGCATCGCCACCATGCTCGAACGCGTCGACCTGGCCGACGTGCGCATCGACCTGCCGACGCGAGCCTATTCGCGCGGCATGCTGCAACGCCTGGCCCTGGCGCGTGCCCTCTTGCACGAGCCCGAGATCCTGCTCTTCGACGAGCCTTCCTCCGCGCTCGATCCCACGGGCGTGCGCTGGCTGGTGGGCGAGCTTCGGCGCGAGCGCGAGGCCGGCCGACTGGTGATTCTGGTGACCCACGATCTCGAGGCCGCGTCTGCCGTCGCCGGCCACCTCGTCGTCATCCGGCGGGGACGCGTGACGCTCGATCGCGCGCAGCCGGCCGGCTTTCCCGCCGCCGAAGTGCGCGCCCTCTACGAGGAGGCCCTGCGTGACCGGTAGCTTCTGGCGCTACACCCTGCTCATCGCGGGCAAGGATCTGCGCATCGAGGGCAAGAGCCGCGAGGTGCTCTACAC
>PNBO01000354.1 GCA_003136095.1 Myxococcales bacterium | reverse complement strand
CCGGCGACATCCCCACTCCGTCGTTCCTCGGCCGGCGCGTGCTCGCCGATCAACCGCTCGCGGAACTGGTCCCGTACATCGACTGGACCTTCTTCTTCACGGCCTGGGAGCTGCGCGGCAGGTTCCCCGCCATCCTCGACCACCCCAAGTACGGCGCCGCGGCCCGCGACCTCTACGCCGACGGCAAGAAGCAGCTCGACGAGCTCGTGCAGGGCAAGCTCATCCGCGCCTCTGCGGTCTACGGGTTGTGGCCCGCGGCGGCCGAGAACAACGACATCGTGCTCTTCGCCGACGAAGAGAGGGAGCGGGAGCTCGTGCGCTTCCCCATGTTGCGCCAGCAGGGCGGCGAGCCGCCCTACCGCTGCCTCGCGGATTTCGTGGCCCCGCGCGCTGCGGGCCTGGCCGATCACGTGGGCGCCTTCGCCGTCACCGCCGGCCTCGGCGCCGACGAGCTGGCCACCAAGTACCAGCAGGCACGCGACGACTACAACTCGATCATCGTCAAGGCCCTGGCCGATCGCCTGGCCGAGGCCTTCGCCGAATGCTTGCACGCGCGCGTGCGCCGCGAGTGGGGCTACGGCACCGCCGAAAAGCTCAGCAACGAAGAGCTCATCGCCGAAAAGTACCGCGGCATCCGGCCCGCCTTCGGCTATCCCGCCTGCCCCGAGCACAGCGAGAAGGGAAAGCTCTTCGACCTCCTGCAGGCGCCGGAGGCCGGCATCACCCTGACCGAGAGCTACGCGATGTGGCCGGCCGCCAGCGTGAGCGGCATCTACCTCGCGCACCCCCAGTCGCGCTACTTCGACGTCGGCCGCCTCGCCCGCGATCAGGTGGAAGACTACGCACGCCGCAAGGGGGTTAGCGTTGAAGAGGCCGAGAAGTTGTTGTCGCCGCGGCTTGGATATTAGGAAATTTCACCACAGAGAGCGCAGAGAGCACAGAGACGGAGGAAGAAGGGTTCGGAACCGGAGGAAGAACAGAGAGGACACCGAGAGGGAGAAGTAAGGGGATGGGTTGGGACGTCGGCGCAGGCCGGAGCGCCGCTGACTGCCTTTCGAGGTAGAGCGCAATGCATCCCTCGGGTTCTCGCCGTACTCGCCACCCAAGATCCGAACCCTTCCCCTTCCGTCCTCTGTGTCCTCTGTGGTGAAAAACTAAGGTAGATTTCGCTCATGTCGGATTCGTACTTGGCGGTGTTGATCTACGTTCACGTGCTGCCCGAGGCAATCGAGCCGTTTCGCACGGCCAGCCTGGCCAATGCGGCAGCGAGCCTTCGCGAGCCGGGTTGCGTGCGCTTCGATGTCGCGCAGGAAGCCGCCGATGCCACGCGCTTCGTGCTCATCGAGGTCTATCGTGGACCCGAGGGCGCGGCGGCACACAAGCAGACGGCACACTACCAGGCCTGGCGGGACACGGTGGCGCCCATGATGGCCGAGCCGCGCACGAACAAGTCGTGCGCGACCGTGACCCCCACCGCGACCTGGGCGCTCGATGGCCGCGTTTGAGCTGGCCGCGCCCGGCCGCATCGTGCTGGGCGCCGGCGTCGTCGCGCAGGCAGGGCCTGCCCTCGCCGCAATGGGGGCCAAGCGAGTCTTGCTGGTCACGGGACGCTCCTCGCGCCATGGCGACGCCTTCCGGACCAGCGTGAAGCTCCCGGTGGTGCCCTACGCCATCCCCGGCGAGCCCACCCTCGGCATGGTGAACGAAGGCCGCGCCCTGGCCACGCGTGAGAAGTGCGACGCCGTGGTCGCCCTCGGCGGGGGCAGCGCCATCGACGCCGGCAAGGCCATTGCAGCGCTCGCCGGCAACGACGGCGATCTGCTCGACTTCATGGAGATCGTCGGCCAGGGCAAGCCCCTGCCGCGCCCCGGCCTGCCGTGCATCGCCATTCCCACCACCGCGGGAACGGGCGCCGAGGTGACCAAGAATGCGGTCCTCGCCTCGCCCGAGGCGCGGGTCAAGGCCAGCCTGCGCAGCCCACACCTGCTGCCCATCCTGGCCCTGGTCGATCCCGATCTTCTGGAGGGCATTCCCGCCGCCATCCTGGCGCGGACCGGCCTCGACGCCCTCTCCCACCTGGTCGAGTCCTTCGTCTCGATCCGTGCCAACGCCTTCACGCTCGGCCTCGGCAGAGAGGGCGTGGTCCGCATCGCCCGCTCGCTGCGGCCGGCCTTTGCAGAGGGCCTGACCGCCGAGCGACGGGAGGATCTCGCCGTCGCCAGTCTCTTCGGCGGACTGTGCCTGGCGAACTCCGGCCTCGGGGCCGTGCACGGCTTCGCCGCTCCCTTGGGTGGCATGTGGCAAGCCCCGCACGGAGCCGTGTGCGCCGCGCTGTTGCCGCCGGTCATGGCCGCGAATGTCGCCGCCCTCGAGCAGCGCGCGCCGCAAAGCCCCAGCCTCGGCCGCTATCGCGAATTGAACGCTCTCCTCGCCCAAGGCGAGGACGCCGCCCGCTGGGTCGCCGAGCTGACCTCAGCGCTCGCCATCCCCAAGCTCGCGGCCTTCGGCGTGCAACCGCACGAGGTGCCATTGCTCGTCGAGAAAGCCAAGGCCGCGAGCAGCATGCGCGGCAACCCCATCGTGCTCACCGACGAGGAATTGACCACCATCGTGCACGAGGCGCTGGCGTAGGGCAAGCCACCAAGGTCGGTATCCGCAGCCGGCAACATCTCGAAATCCCTCGAAGCGATCGACGCGGACCTGGCCTGGCCGCCTGACCTACACCGCTTGCGAAAAACAGCGTGCGGCGGGATTCTGCGTCCGAATACAAAGTTGGACGGACGACGACTCCCATGCAGATGCGCACACACCCACGAATCCTAGGCACCGTGGTGGCCCTTCTCTTTTTCGGTAGGGGCGCTTTTGCCGCAGACAAGGGCGACGAGCCCCTCGAAGGGCCCGAGTGGCAATTCCTTGGCATGGTGACTGGCTTCCATTCGGTGGTGCACAAGAAGTCTGGCCTCGAAGCTCGAATCCTCGAAGCCGATGGTTCTGCCTCCGTCGCACAGGATCCGATCAGCCTCTTCCTCGTCGTCACGAACAATGATACCGCCGACTACGTCGGCAGAGCATGGCGGCTTCGCCGTGGCGTCGCTGGCGTTCGGCGACTGACTGCCAGTACCTGCGGCATCGACGTCAAGGTGGACGTCGATGGTGCTGTGGCTGACACTGGTGTTGCTCGCCCGATTCCGAAGGTGCTCCACATCTGCTTTCTCGCGTCTGACGGAAAACTGCTTCGGCAGCTGAAGGTGACCGAGACACCGCGGTAGTTGCCGCCATAATGCCGTTGCAGCAGACAATCTCGCCGCAGAAACATCGTAATATCATCGAGGGGCCGGCTCGGCGGCGGGCTTGCTGCTGAACGGCCAGGCGTTATACCGACAGAGAGTGAGGAATCAGTGCGGAACACAACCTTCGTCATCGGCATCTTGCTAGCTTCCGGGTGTGGCGCGGGATCGCATGCTGTCCGCGGCCCGGATGGCAGTCAGCATCAAGCTATCTCGTGCAGGCGCAGTATCGAGAACTGCTGGGAGGAAGCCGCGCGTGTTTGCGAACGAGGGTATGACATCGTGGACAAGGACTCGAACATCACGATGGTACCAACGGCAAACGGTCCGATCGCGGTCCAGAAGTACAACGTGCTTGTGCGATGCCGCTAGCACGGACATTCGGTGCCGCAGAGCTGCGGTATAAGCGGTTGCAGCGCTCGGCGCCCGCCGCTGAACGGCAAGTCGTTGGGCGGACGGATTTGTGCGGCTACCGCCTACGACGCTGGTGGCGGAGCCACTCCCTGCGTTCCTGGAGGGAGACGCGCGGTTGAATGATGACATGGTCGCCGATTGTCATCACCGGAGGAGCCTTTTCCGGAATCGTCCGTCCTCCTAACGGATCTGTGCCTGGGTACCGAATGAGGAAGCGATGGCAGCTGAACGCGACGTGGGCGTTGATGATGTCTGCCATCCTCTGGGTGCCCGAGTATCTCGCGTCACGTCGTTTCAGATCCGGCCGAATTAGAATGAGCGCATGCCTCGGATCTGTTGGAAAGACGATCTCTGGCGCATCCGTAGCACCCAAAGCCTCGCCGGGCGCAAGTGATTCACCGACAAGCGCCAGCGGCTCGTCCCCTGTCAGAAGCGCCGTGGCTGGAAAGTCGAGTATTGTCCAAGCCCGCTGCAGAAAGATCGGTATGAGCTTGAGGGCGGTCTTCAGCGCTACGCTCAAGTGCACGTTTGCTTCGCTGGAAACCTCCATGCGGTCGTCAGTCTGAGCAAGACTGAGGAGGTCCCGAGCATCGCCTAGCGAAATAGGCTCACCCTGCCGGGCAAGCACGCCCTGGACGATCTCGGGCGTGGCCATGGATGTGACTTTGCGTGCCCCAGCCTTGAAGAATTCGACGGCAGCGTGTCTGGCAGCCGGCCCACGAACGAATTGGAACGCCAGAAAGGCCGCTATCGCGCCCCGCAGCCCTGGGAACGAGGTGGGCTTCTTCTGGTCTATGACCCTCGCGATTGCCCTCGCCGCCGGACGCTCAATCTCCGAGGCGAACATCTTCTCGACGATCGCGTCGCGTCCTTGGTCGGTATCGATGCTGTAGAAATACTTTTGTACGAGAGCAGCTGAAACCCCCGTGGAGACGACGGCCCGGCAATCGTCTCTCGCGACGAGTTCGATCTCGCCCTCACGAGAAAACCTTCTCAGGTAGAACTCGGGAACGACGTGGTGGCGCTTCGGCTCCGACATTCGATGGCTAAATCGTACACCCCGGAATCCGATGAGGGAGCTTTGAATCGTTTGAGCCGTCCAACCTGCCGTTGCAGACGATCCCGCCGCAGGGACATTGGTGTAGAATCGAGGCGCCGACTCGGCGGCGGGCTCGCAGCTGAACGGCAAGCCGTTAGGCAGACTCGCTCACGCCAGGGAGTGCCGCTATAATTCCTGAGTGATGGTCGACGACCAGGATGACCGAGAACCTGACGAGGACGAAGGGGGATCCCGTTCTGCACCAAAATCACCTACCAAGCTGCACGGCTGGAAGAACCGGCTAAGGATCGCGATCGCGCTATTCATCACGGTCGGCGGATTTGCATTCATTGCAAACCAGTATCTGGAGGTTCGCGCAGGACGAGGAGGTGAATTGCATCGCTCAATGTGGGGATACAAAGTCAGCCCGATCGGAATCCTCGTTACCGTGGGTGCTTCGCTCTCCGTCCTTCCCGCCATTTCCGTCATCGAGTGGCTGTTGCACCGGCGTGACCGGGCCTCGGGGCGCAAGCAACGACGGAAGCCGGTCTGACGGCTGCACGAATTATAGATGAGCCGCCGAACAAGCCGCTGCAGCACTGACGGGGGCGCCGCGGGGACATCGTGTAGAATCGAGACGCCGACTCGTACGGCGAGCCCGCAGCTGAACGCCATGCCGTTCGGCGGACGTGAGCCAACCTCAGGACTTGCCGTAGGTCAGGATTGTCGCAACGCCATACCCACCGCACACACCCGCGGGTGGCTGCGAGGTCATTACCAGGTTGCCGCCGTCCAACTTGATCGAAGTCAGACTCGTCTGGCTCGCCCGGTCGCCAAGGATGCACGGCCCGTCGTTGGCGTTGAACACGCATTGAGCGGGCTGGCAGTTCGTGATACCGCGCGAGACTACCGAGAATGTTCCGCCCGCGTCCGGTAGAAGATCGAACTCCTCGACTTCCGTGCACGTGGGCCCAGACCCGGTGCTTGCGAGTCTGCACGAGCCCCCGATGCTGCTGAGGTCGATGCGCATACCGGCGATGCCCCCGTTCGTATTGAGGTCTTGTGTGACATCCGTGCCTCCGCAGATCACCGAGACCATGCTCCAGGTGCCGATGAGGCCGGCAGCGCAGGTCGCTCCCGCGTCGCCTGGCGCACCGGCTTGACCTGCCCCTCCATCGTTTGCGCCCGCAGCGCCGCCTGCACCGCCACCATCAACCAACCTGGCGCCGCCAGGCTTGCTGCAATGGAAGACCAGTAGCAGGGCCAGTGCGGAGAGAGCTCTGAGGAGCATGCTCGGATGATAGTCGGTTCTTCCCCTCATGGTAAACCGTGATCCGGCAAGGGGCGTAAGGATCTCTCAGAAGAGCTGTGGGGGCGATCGCCGAGAAGAGGCGTGCCGCCGAACATGCCGTTGCCGCGACATAGCGTTCGGCGGACGCGGTGTCACCGAGTTTGGACGTACTCCACCTTGGAAAGGTTCGGTCGCAGCGGGTGGGGGTTGCCAAATCACGCTGCATCCGCTATCGCAAAGGCTAGGAACGTGCCCACTCCACCCCAGATCCTTGCCGAGCTTCACACCATCGCCAACCAGGCGCAAACCCTCGCTACGCTCTGGCACATCCTGGCGCTCATGGCCCTGATCGGGCTCATCTGCGGCTGGCGACCTTCCCGCCGGTTCGTTGCCTCGGCCCTCGTGCTGCCGGTGTCATCGGTGGCCGTCATGGCATGGATTCACGGAAACCCTTTCAACGGTGTGATCTTCACGGTGCTGGCCCTCACGCTCAGTATCCTCGGGCTGCGCTTGCCCGAGGATGCCACTTGCCGCCCGCCGCGCTGGGCGCTGGCGCTTGGCCTGGCCATGGTGGCCTTCGGCATTGGCTATCCGCACTTTCTCGATGCCGGATCTCTGCTCGGGTACCTCTATGCGGCTCCGACCGGCCTGATCCCCTGCCCGACGCTGGCTTTTGTGATCGGCGTCGCTCTCGTGGTTGACGGTCTAGGTTCCCGCGCGTGGGCCTTGCTCCTGGCGGGCGCTGGCCTCTTCTACGGAGTGTTCGGCGTGGCACGACTTGGCGTCACTCTCGACGTTGGGCTCATCGTCGGCGCGGTGGGCCTGCTCGCGAGAGGCGTGAAGTTGCGCGCGGCCCCGTGACTTCCAAGATCTAAAACCGGCACCGTCGTGTTTTGGAAGCCGACCCGCGGGACCATCCTGGGATGCAAGTGCCCGGGGCATTGGCAGGTTGGTTTCCCCCAGCCCGCCGGTGGTAGAGGCATGGTAAACTACACGCCTGTGGAACGAGTTGCTCAGGTCTTCACCAGTTTTGCGGCCGCCGACAGCGCGGATGAAGAATACTACGCGAGTCTCTCAGCCTCGGAGTGCGTGAACATTCTTCTCGACCTGATCGCGAACTATCAGGAATCCCATGGCCAAGCTGCAGCGCGATTTGAGCGAGTTTATCGGGTTGCTCAACTCCAGGGGGGTTGAGTACCTAGTCGTCGGTGGATACGCGGTGGCGTTTCACGGCCATCCACGGCTAACGGGTGACATCGACCTACTGCTTCGGCCGATTCGGGAGAACGCCGAACGTATCCTGCAGGTTTTGAAGGACTTTGGGTTCGGCAATCTCGAGCTTGGACCGGACGACTTCACCACGCCAGAGCGGGTCGTGCAGCTCGGCAGACCACCCAATCGAATCGATCTGCTGACATCCATCTCAGGCGTGTCCTTCGACGATGCATGGGCGACGCGAGTCTATGGCGAGCTCGGCGATCATCAGGTCAGCTTCTTGGGCTGGGACGCCCTGATCCGGAACAAGACCGACTCCAACCGCGACAAGGATAGACTCGACGTGAAGAGGTTGCAGGCTATTGCAGCCAGAAAAAAGGGTGCCTGACCCACACCGTCGAAAGCGAAAAAGGGCGCGGCCCCCAAGATCCGAACCCTTTCTCTTTCCGTCTCTGCGCTCTCTGCGCTCTCTGTGGTGAAAATCTGGCTCTCCCACTCCCTACTTCGCCATATAGCTCTTGTGCACGGC
>PNBO01000105.1:28360-28867 GCA_003136095.1 Myxococcales bacterium | reverse complement strand
GGCGCTCGGCTTCGGCGCGCGGACGGCTGCAACGGGGGAAGGACATGCCCCGCCCGTCGGACGAGCGACTTCGGGCGGGCAAGCCCGCCCATGTCGCTCTCGGTCGTCGCTTGGCATCCGTCCGAAGACGGCCGGAGCAGCTCCTCACGCCGACGGTCGGGACATGTCCTTCCCCCTGCGCGCCGTCCGATTCCGTGCAGAGGCAGGCTCTTGTGACACTCACGCTTGGGAATCGTCTGGAAAACGGAGACACCCTTCGCGAACGCAAGCTCGGCGCGCGGGCGGGATAGGGACGACTCCGAAGCAGGGTCCGCCCGTGTAGAACTCGCNNGGCCGGCGACCAGCAAACGCGTGGGGGTCGGCGGGCTTTGCCCGACGAACCCCGTCGCGGGAGGGTATTGGAACCCTCCCAGGGTTCCCATCAGAACACTGGTCGCGGGAGGCCCCAGGAGCCGAGCGTGCCATGGCCGCGTCCGCGCGGCCGTTGGCATGCGGCCGCTGAGGGGT
>PNBO01000105.1:0-28327 GCA_003136095.1 Myxococcales bacterium | reverse complement strand
AGGCCCCAGTCGAGGTTGACGTTGATGCCGAGTGAGTGCTCTGCGTAGATCTTGGGATCGGATATGAGGCCGAAGACGGCGAGCAACACGCCGAAGACCGAGAACATCAGGCCGATGGGCAACCGAACGTCGAGATGCATTTTACGCGTGACCTTTCCTCGTCAGCTCACCAGAAGATGATGTTCAAGACCACGGCAAGCGTCAACATGGCCATGCCGAGGATGGCCGGCCGTTTGTGCCAAGCCACGTCTTCTTCCTTTGGCTTGGGCGTCAGCGAGTAGACGAGGCCGGTTAGCTCCTCCGTCGACTTGCGCTGTCGGGTGGCGAGCGAAACCGCCACCGTGGTGACGAAGCACGCGGAGAACGCCCAGATGGCCGTCCAGAAGTTCTGCGCCATCTCGCTCGGATACGGGTACGACATGGACAGCCAACCTCCCTTGATCCCCGCGCTAGCCCCCTTCGGAAAGGACAGACCATGGTGAACGGCGGCGGCGGCCGTGCCCGCCAGCAGCCCGAAGAAGGCGCCGTGGCCCGTCGTCCGTCGCCAGAACATCCCGAGCAAGAACGTCGCGAAAAGCGGCGCGTTCACGAAAGCGAACACGAGCTGCAGGACGTCCATGATGTTGTTGAACTTCGCCGCCGAGTAGGCACAGGCCACGCTGGCGCCGATTCCCGCGATGGTGGCGGCGCGCCCCACCGCGAGGTAATGGGCGTCGCTGGCATTCTTCCGGACGTAGCTCTGGTAGATGTCGTACGTCCAGACCGTGTTGAATGCGGTGACGTTGCCCGCCATGCCGGACATGAACGATGCAATCAGCGCCGTCAGCCCGAGCCCGAGTAGGCCCGTGGGGAAGTAGTGGGCGAGCATGGCCGGCACGACCATGTCGTAGTTGAGACTGTCGCCCTTGCTCGGGAGCGAGAAGTGCGCGTCGCCACCCACGTGCATTGCGATGGCCAGCATTCCCGGCAGGATGACGAGGACCGGGAAGAGCATCTTCGGAAACGCGGCGATGATGGGAGTCCGCCGAGCGGCGCCCATGTCCTTCGCCGCCATGGCGCGCTGAATGACCAGGAAGTCCGTGCACCAGTAGCCGAACGACAGGACGAAGCCGAGGCCCATGGCGAGCCCGAACCACTCGATCCCCATCGGGTTCGCCGCCGCCGAACCCGTGAATTTCCACGTGTGCGACCAGGCGCCCGCGGGCATTCCGCTGCGGGCGGCGACGACCGCGAGCCGGCTGGTAACGCCGTGCCAGCCACCGACCTGCTTCAAACCGAGCAGCACCAGCGGCAAGAAGCCGAAGACGATGAGGAAGAACTGCAGAACCTCGTTGTAGATGGCCGACCGCAGCCCGCCCATGAAGATGTAGACGAGCACGACGACGCCCGAGGCAACGATGCAGAGATGGAGATTCCAGCCGAGGATCGCGTGGAGCAAGGTCGCCAGCGCGTACATCGAGATCCCCGAGGACATGACGGTCATGCACGCGAATGCCACGGCGTTGAACCCGCGCGTCTTCTCGTCGAAGCGGAGCTTCAGGTACTCCGGCACCGAACGCGCTTTCGAGCCGTAGTAGAACGGCATCATGAAGACGGCCACGAACACCATCGCAGGGACGGCGCCCAGCCAGTAGAAGTGGCTGGTCATGATCCCGTACTTCGCGCCCGAGGCGGCCATGCCCATGACTTCCTGCGCCCCCAGGTTCGCGCCAAGAAAACCCAGGGCGCAGATCCAGGCCGGCAGCGCGCGCCCCGACTCGAAGAAGTCCTTCGTCCCGCTGACCCCCTTGCGCACCACGAAGCCGATGCCGAGGACGAAGACGAAGTAGACGATCAGCAGGCTGTAGTCGACGGCGCCGAGTTGGATGAGCATCGCGTTCTAGACTTCTCCTTGCTTGCGAGCGACACGATAGGGCGCTCCCGGGCCGGCACGAATTTACTACACAAGGCGACGGGGAGCGGATAACATTCGCCGCCGCGAAGAGGAGAGTGAGCCCGATGTCGTCTCGTATTGCCTATTTAGGAACGTCGGTGGTCTGCGGGGCGTTCCTGCTCTGCGGGTTGGTCGCGCTCGGGTGCGCGGTGACCCAGATGGGCGCCACCACTTCCGACCTCGCGCGGGCGCATGACCAGGCCGGGCAGGGCGAGACCACGTTCGCAAACGAGTGCGCCCAATGCCACGGCCAGCGCGGCGAGGGACGCGGCGACGCTCCGGCCATCTTGGGCACGGGCGCGCTGCCCGAATACCCTCGCGACACCGGAAGCTCTGGTTCGCCGCTCACCGACCCCCAGCTCCTGCAGATCGAGGCGCAGGCCCGGCCGGCGGGTGCGGCGTGGCGCGACCCTTTCCGAACCGCCCAGGATCTCTACGAGTTCACCCACACACACATGCCCAGGGGACATGCGGGTGAGCTCAAGCCAGCGGACTACTGGGCGGTCGTGAGCTTCCTCCTCGCGGCACAAGGGGCGAGCCTGCCGACCGGCGGTATCGGCCCTGCCAATGCGAGCTCAATACAGATTCCGAGGCGTTGATGGTGGCGTGGGGCGCGGCCACTTTCGCCAGCCACATAGCGATTCGACACGACAGAAAAAATCCGTGAGCCGCTCCGAAGTCTAATGCTACTGCATGAATGGCACGTTATGTTGCAATGCGCACAAGAGTTTCTACCCTTGAGACGTGATCGCTTCTCTCCTGGTATTCGCTCCACGCGGCCGGCTCGCAAAGCCCGCCTTTTAGTCGAGGCTTGATGGTCCGTCTCCAATGCCGCTACGCGTCTCTGGCGTATATCGCGCTCCTTCTCGCGGCTGGTGCGGCGCGAGCCGAAGAAGCTACGCCCGCCGTGTCGGCCGATTCCTTGCCGGGATCTGAGGTTCCGCCGGGCCCGGGAATGTCGCCGCAGGCGCCACCCGTGCCACCCGCGCCGGGCGGCCGAGCTCCTTCTTTCGGTGCGCCAGCGGATAAGGGCGCGCCACAGTTCGGCTTCCACGGCCGTCTCTTCGGATTTGAGGCGGTTGGTATTGGCGCCAAGCCGAGCAATGCGCCTGAAGGCTATTCCGGCACCGCCTTGCATGCGCCGTTGCTTTCGACGGGCAAGATCCCGTTCTGGGGAGGCTCTGGCGCCACTCTGAATCTGGACTACGGCACCCCGTCCCTGAAGGCGTACGTCAGCTACTACTTCCGCTTGAACGGAGAGCAGTACCAGGGCTACTACAACCCGCAACAGGGGCCTGGGTTCGGCGTGGCTTATCTATTGTTCACGCCCGATCCCATCGGCACGCTGAGGCTGCAGTTCAAGGTCGGATCCTTCATTGAGGTGTACGGCGGTCCCGGCCAGTGGGGCTGGGGCATCTTCGGCCCCATGCTCGGCCTGAAAGGCTACGGCGAGACCGCCAACGCCGATTTTGATCTGACGCGCGACGTGCGCGTTTCACTCACGCACGGCCTGCTCGTCAATCCCGGCGTTCCCGAGGACTACCCGCGCGGCGACTACGATCCCTGGATCGAAACCGGCACGTCGAACTGGGTGCATCACGCCCACCTCTCGGTCAACTACAAGCAGTGGGCTGTCAAGTTGCACTACGCGGCCGACTATGGCACGGACGACCGCACCTACCTGTGCACGTCGTTGAAAAACTCGCCGCACGACGGGCGAATGGATACCTACTTGGCGGAGGCTCACTGGCAGGAGAATCCGTGGGGACAAGTCGGGCTCACCGGCGGTTTGTACAACTTCGACCATGCCGCGTCCGTCGGCAATGGCGTGTGGTGGGCGGTGGACTGGACGCAGGGCACCCGGGAAATGATCAACAAGTACCTCGGGACAAACAGCAACGGCAATGGCAAGGTCGTGGTCGTCGGCGCCGAGTACAATTTCAGTGTCGCGTCCATACTCTGGCACCCGCGCAGCTTCAATAGCCGGGCTCCGGACATCCGCGTGGCCATTGCGGGCATGCTCACCCGCACCTTGGCGACCGAAGACACCGCCTACAAGAATGCAATGGGCTACTTCTTCGGGGTCGACAGCGAATACCGAATGACCTCGAAGCTCAGCCTGACCTTCCAGGCCTTCGGCGAAAGCCGCGATGCCAACCTCAGCGACCTCGACAGCCCGCCTGGCTCCCCGGGTAACCCCATCACAGACCCCAACGCCTGCAGGCCCGGCACCCCGAACCACGTCACCATCAGGCAGCGCTGGAGCGTCTACAGTCTGAATCCCGGCATTGCCTACCATACGGATTGGACCAGCCTGGACCGCATTCAGCTCATCTATGGGCGGCGCTTCTACAGCGCCGCCGCGGACAATAACTCGGGACTGCCGTACGACAAGCACATGATCGTGCTTGGCGGCTACGTCACCTTCTGAACCGAAAGCGCTCGACGATGAAAACCGTCCTTTTCACAATGAGGTCCGGCTGGAAGCTCTTCGGACCGGCCTTGGCCGTGCTCGCCATGCCCGCGCTGGCGCTGGCCGCGGAGGGTAGCGCGGATCAGGGAATCCCGAACCTCGGCATGTCGCCCGGCGAGCCGCAGGTACGTAGCGCGACTCCCTCGGTCCCGTTTGGCATCAAGCCGTCGGAGGCGAAGGAAAATGTGCTCGACTTCCATGGCTACATCCTCATGCCCGCGCATCTCGGCCTACACGAACGCGAGACCACGATGGCCGGCCAGAGCGACACGGTTCTGCACTCGCCGCCGCTCATGGCCCAGGATCTCAGGGACTTCGAATACACGGGCGTGGTGCCCTCGCCCTGGCTACAGCTCAATTTCCTCTATGGCAACCAGTCGGTGTATGCCACGGCGATCCTGGCAGGCACGTCCGCCATGGATGGGTCCGGCTACTTCAACCCCGTCGACCAGTTCGGCGTCAACGATGCGTTCGTCACGGCAAACCTGACCAAGACCTTCGGCTTCCCCTTCCAGCTCAACGTCGGTGCCTTCACAGGCCGCTACGGCGCGATGGGGGCATGGGACGCCGGCCGCTACGGCACCCCGCTCATCGCGCGCACGAACACCATCGGCGAGAACATCATCATGGGATACAAGCTCGGCGAGCTCTTTTTCGTGCTCGAGCAGGGCTTGGGCGGGCAGATGGCTCGCCCGCCTGCCGGGATGGTTCCCGCCGGTTGGAACGACTACGCGCCCACCAACGTGGGCGCGACCTTTGTCAACCACGCGCACCTTGGCGTCGCCTACGCCGGGCTCGCGCGCTTCGGCCTGCACTACCTGACCGCCTGGACGCAGGACGACCAGGTCAATAACGGCCAAATTCCGGATGGCAGGATCACCGTGTTCGGGGCCGACCTGCAACTCACCGCGAAGCGCGCTGGGCACCTCTATCTTGGCGGGGCGCGAACCCAGCTCACCAATGCGGCGACGATTTCCGGCGCCATCGAGATCCTGAACGCGCGCGGCGGGCCCGAGCTGATCGCGCACTACCTCGGGCCGAACAGCAACGGTAACGGCTCGCTCTCCACCTTCGGCGCGCAATACGATCTCAGCATCGCGCGGCTGGTGTTCGGCGATCTGTACACCGGGGTGAGCCCGGACGTCCTGGTCAGCCTGTTTGGCGTTGGGACCTACGTCAAGAGCCACGACTCGGACTACGACGGCGTGTTCAAGGCGAAGATGGGCGGAGAGGCCACCTACCTGCCCTTGTCCTGGTTTGGCGTGTCCGAGCGCTTCGATCACGTGCGCCTCCGCGGCCAGGATTCGAAGCAGGCCTTCACTATCTCGTCCTCTCGCCTCCTGTTCCACATGGACTGGAAGAGCCGGGGTGAGCTGGCGCTCCAGTACTCGCACTTCATCTACGGGAGTGGCGTGCAGACCATCTCAGCGTATGACCCGGCGAATGCCAAACCGGTGAACCCGGACCATGACGTCTTCTCTTTGATGGCCACCTACTGGTGGTAGCCTTCGTATCATGAGCCGCAAGCCTACATCGGGAGCTCGGTCAGAAGTTGGGGTGGGGCACCTCTGCCTGCTGCTCCTGGCTCTTGGCGGGGTGGTGGGTTGCACCCCCTATCAGACGTGGAAGGAAGTTTCCATCGACTGCACGGCTGACGACGGTTATCAGGTGAAAATCTATGATCCCTTCGATACGGTGGGCGGGACACCCTTCTGGGCCTCGGGCGACGGTACGCCCAACAAGGTTGCAAGCGCGGACGTCGAGGAGATCGCCGATGGGGCGCGCTGCGGCAGCACGGCGGCGGAGGTGTTCCGTACGTCCGGCAACGACGATTGGGGCTCGTTGGCCGGATACAGCAATTTCGGCCCTGGCGACGTGTCCATGTACGACGGCATTTCGTTCTGGGCGCGCGCTCCCGGCAACACGACCAAGGGCTTCACGCTTTTGCTCGACGACCCGAATACGGCAAACTTGAGCGGGTCCAACTGCAAGTACTATGGAGTCGCCGGCGGTACGGCCTACGCCGGCGGGACGGGAACCGATCCGGGCACGGGTCAGACCCTATCGAGCGGCACGGTGACCCGCGCGGTCTATCCCGACGAGTGCGGCAATAGCTACTACGTCACGATGCTGGTGACGGCCGATTGGAGCTTCTACACCATACCGTTCACCGCATTCCACCAGAATGCGTTGCCGAATCGGGTTCCCAATGCGGTCCTGACCGAGGTTGGCAACGTGCCCGGAAACGGGCTTCTGACCGACAATCTCAAGAACCTGATTGTGCGGTTTCCCAAGGAAGCGAACACGGAACTTTGGATGGATGATTTGGGCTTCTACAGCAAGAACATAGATGCGGGGCAGAATTGAGATAGCGACGGAGCAAGATAGCGAGCAACGAGAGATCTTACGCGGCGTCGAGGTCGCACGAACCGACAGAAAGGAAGCAATTCTCATGAATACGAATCTTCGAATTGGAAAGACGTCATTCTCTCTTCTGGGGACGCTCTGCCTCGCGTGCGGGCTTGTCGCCTGCACGACCTCGGAGTCCAATCCCCCCGGTACCGGGGGCACTTCGGGTGGCGGGAGCGGCGGGACGACGACGGCTCCAGGCGGATCGGGGGGGACGACCTCCACCGCGGGAACGACCGGCTCGGCTGCAACGGATGGGAAGGCGTGTCTCCCCGTGACCAAGGCGCTCATCACCGATTTCACCTACACGCCCTCGGATGGCGGTACGACAAGCACCTCGCAGGCTCGCTTCGGGGATTCCACGACGACACTGTCGGGCGGCACGTCCGTCTGGACGAACTCAGCCACCCCGCTGACCTCTGACGTGACCCAAAACAACTGGCACATCACCGGAACCATCGACAACTACTCGGGCTTCAACCTCTACTTGGACAGCTGCAGCCGGGTCGATGCGTCAGCCTACAAGGGGATCCAGTTCAAGATTTCTGGCTCGCTCGGCGGGGGAACGCTGAGGATGGGCATGGGAACCTTGAACGATGCCGTCGCTGCGTCTTGGCTCATCGCTCACAACGACACCTCGGCGACGGCGACCGACCCGGGCCGCTGCATGCCTCCCGCAGATGCCACCTTGACCAGGTACAGCCAGTCGACCTGCAAAGATCCCGAGGCCCCGGTTCCCGTCACCGCAAGTCAGGCCACCATTAGTCTGGCTTGGACCGATTTCGCTGGCGGCAAGCCCGTCTCGGGCGTCGAACCCAAGGATATCATTTCCATCTACTGGTACTTCGTGTGGACTACTGGGTCGAGCTATCCGGTCGACATCACGCTCGACGACCTCTCGTTCATCCCATGAGCACGCTCCCATGACGCCCAATTCGCAGTATGCATACGCCTGGCTCGCCGTCCTCGCTTGCGTGGGGACGGCCGGTTGTCTCTGCCCACCTTGCCCCGGGGCGGTTGCCGCCGGGCCGGCGGCGGCTGCGGCACCAGCCGCAGCGGGTACGAATGCCGCCCCGGCCGCGCCCGCGGCGGCCGGCAGCCGGCTCGTTCTCTGGGACGGCGACGGGGCTGGCGGGGGCGCCCAAGGGTGGGATGCTTGCGACCAGAAGGCCACTTGCAAGGTCAAGGTCGGAGCGGATTCGGGCAGCGGACTGAATGGGGGCACCGCTCTCAAGCTGCACGGCGAGGGGCCGGGATACATTGGAATGGGCTGGAACTTATTCGGGTGGTACCCAGAGAATGCCGGGGTCGACATGACTCCGTACAGCCACCTGACGTTCCAGATCCGCGTCGAAGCGAAGTCCGCCGAGGCCGCGCCGGACCCCGGTTCCGTCGGTGTGTTGCTCGGGTGCAGCAGGAACAAGAAGGACAGCGCCACTCTGCCGGTCGAGAGGTATGCGAAGGGGTTCCAAGACGGGAAGTGGCACAAGGTCGAGCTCCCGATCTCCGCGTTCACCAAGGGGGGCGGTGCCCAGTTCGACCTGCAGTCGTTCTGGGAGTTCCGGCTCGCCACCTGGAGCGGGACGGCGAGGAACTTCGATATCTACATCGACGATATCGTCCTTGAGAAGCAGTAACGGCAGCTCTTTCGCCACCGCCACCTAGGTCCAACGTTCTTGTCCATGCTCGCCGTACACGCCACGGATAGGGCCGGCGCAGCGCTCACGAGGGCCCCTCACCCGCCACGCTCCGCGTGGCGGCCTCTCCCCAGGGGGGAGAGGCTTGAAGTGGCGGCGGCGATTGCGGTGTGGCTCGGCGGGAGTGTGGCGTGCGTCGATACTGGCCACGCCGACGCTGCGCCGCCACCCGCTGGCATTGATGGCCCGGTCGCCGCGGCGCCGCTGACCTGCGAAGCGCCGGCGCCCGTATCGTATTTGATCGATGGGGGGATCCCGTCCGGGGACACGACGACTGCCGGGCCGTACCTGTGGAAGAACGTCGTCATCAACGGCGGGGGCTTCGTCAGCGGCATCGTCATGAGCCCCGCGCTTTCGGGTCTCGTCTTCGCCCGGACCGATGTCGGCGGCGCCTACCGTTTCGACCCGGCCGCGCAGCGCTGGATGCCCCTCACCGACTGGGTCGGGCACGACAACTCGAACCTCATCGGCATCGAGAGCATCGCCGCGGATCCGGTCGATCCCAATCGCGTCTACCTGGCCGCCGGGGAGTACCTCACGGCCGGCAACGGCTCGATTCTCAGCTCGATCGACATGGGCCAGACCTGGACGCGCAACAACATCTCCGCTCCCATGGGTGGTAATGCGGACGGTCGCTCGATGGGCGAGCGGCTGGCCATCGATCCCAACCTGACCAGCACCTTGTACTTCGGCTCGCGCAACGCGGGCCTATGGAAGAGCACGGACTTCGCCCAGACCTGGAATCCAGTCGGTGGTTTCCCGACCATCGGTGCGACCAAAGTCGATGCGGGCACCACGGGCTACGGCTTGACCTTCGTGGTCTTCGATCCAAAGAGCGGCGCGCCGGGCAGCCCCACGCCGACGATCTACGTCGGGGTCGGCGCGACCACCGAGGCCGGGCTCTACCGCTCAATCGACGCGGGGGCGACCTGGGAGGTTGTCGCGGGTCAGCCCACCGGGATGATGCCCCATCACGCGGTGCTCGACGGGTGCGGGAACCTGTCCTTCACGTACAACGATGGACCCGGCCCGAACAACATCAGCCGGGGCGCGGTCTGGCGCCATGGCATGGCCAATGGTACCTGGACCGATGTAAGCCCCCCGCGCTCCTCCGGTGGCTTCGGCGGAATCTCCGCTGACGCCGCCAACCCGGGAACGCTCATCGTCACCACCATCGATAACTGGTCACCGGGCGAGATCTTCCGCACCACGGACGGCGGCGCGAGTTGGCTGGCGCTCCTGCCAGCGGCAAAGCAGGATGTGGCGGGCGCGCAATGGCTCTATTGGCACACCACCGGCTTGCCCGCGAAGGGCTGGATGGGCGACGTCGAGATCGATCCCTTCAATTCCAGCCGAGCCCTCTACATCACGGGGCAAGGCATCTGGTCGAGCAATGACGTCAACGTCCCCGACAACGGCCCTCCGAGTCACTGGAGCTTCGCTGACAGTGGTCTCGAGGAAACCGTGGCGCTCGACCTCATCAGCCCACCGGTGGGCGCCCCCCTGCTTAGTGGCGTGGGCGACATCGCGGGCTTCCGCCACGACGACCTCGACGTTTCCCCGCCGACCGGCATGTTCAGCAGTCCCGTCTTCGGCAACACCACCAGCCTCGATTTCGCCGAGCTGGTACCGAACCTCGTCGCGCGGGTAGGCACCAGCTCGTCGAAGGGCGGGCCGTGCGGCGCCTACTCCCTGGACGGGGGCACGACGTGGACCCCGTTCGCGGGCGCGCCCTCGGGCAGCACGGGCTCGGGCTCGATCGCGGTCTCGGCCGACGGCAAGTCGTTCGTCTGGGCGGCCAAGGGGGCCACGCCCTCCTACTCGAAAGACAGCGGCGCCACGTGGACCGCGTGCACGGGGATCTCCGCCGGCGCGCTGGTGGCCGCCGACCGGGTCAATCCGGCTACGTTCTACGCCAGCCTCCGAGGCAAGATGTACGTGAGCACCGACAGCGGCGCGAGCTTCGTTCAGTCCACCGCCACTTCGTCCGGACGGCCGCGGCCGGTGTTCGGGGTCGAAGGCGATGTCTGGGTCCCGACCAGCACCGCCTTGCTGCACTCGACGGACTCGGGCGCGACGTTCGTGTCGATGCCGCTGGTGAACGGCGCGACCGCGGTGGGCTTTGGCATGCCGGCGCCCGGGCAAAGCTATCCGGCCGTGTACCTCGCCGGGTCCGCGGGCGCGGTCTGGGGCACCTACCGCTCGGACGACGCCGGGGCGACCTGGCAGCGCATCGATGATCCGCAGCATCAGTTCGGCTACATCAACTGCTTGACCGGCGATCAGCGCCGGTACGGCCGCGTCTATCTCGGCACCGGCGGCAGGGGTATCCTCTATGGCGACCTGCTCTAGGAGAAAAGGAGCTAAGCGAATGACTACTAGAACTTCGTGGGCGATTTCGTTGGCGGTGATCTCGACGGCTTCGATGCAGGCCGGCTGCAAGATATGCTCTTGCGCCGAGGGATCGGGCGTGCAGACACCTGCTGCAGCCATGGCTCCGCCAGCCCAGGTGGGCGAGAGCGGCGGCCCGGTCAAGAGCGTCGCCTACAACTGGAGGAACGTCGCCATCCTCGGCGGCGGTTTCGTCAGCGGCATCATCTTCAGTCCTGCCGAGAAGGATCTCGTGTATGCCCGCACCGACGTGGGTGGCGCGTACCGCTGGAGCCAGGCCGACAAGAGCTGGATTGCCATCACCGACGAGCTGGGGCGCGAATCGAACTTCACCGGCATCGAGAGCCTGGCCGCCGATCCGGTCGATCCCAACAAGGTGTACCTGGCCGCGGGCACCTACACCACCTCGTGGGTGGGCAACGGCGCCATCCTGCGCTCGAACGATCGCGGCAACACCTGGCAGGTGACCGACATGCCCATCCAGATGGGCGGCAACGAGAACGGCCGGTCGATGGGCGAACGACTGGTCGTCGATCCCAATCTGCCCAGCATCCTCTACTTTGGCTCGCGCAAGAATGGTCTCTGGAAGAGCACGGACTCAGGCGTGAGCTGGGACAAGGTCAAGAGCTTCCCGGTCGCCGAGGATCCCAACAAGATCGGCATCCCGGTCGTCCTCTTCGACAAGGCGAGCGGCGCCAAGGGCAAGGCCACGCCGATCATCTACGCCGCGGTCGCCAACAAGGACGGCAGCCTTTACCGCAGCACCGACGCCGGCGCGACGTGGAAGCTGGTGCCCAAGCAGCCCAAGGGCGTGATGGCCAGCCACGCCGAGTTTGACTCCGCGGGTGTCCTGTACCTCAGCTACGGCAACGGCCCGGGCCCGAACGATGTGACGGACGGCGCGGTCTGGAAGTACCAGCCCAAACAGGAAAAGTTCACCGACATCACGCCCGCCGCCCCGAAGAAGAACGACGGCTTCGGCTACGGCGGGCTGTCGGTCGACGCCGCTCATCCCGGGACCCTCATGGTCAGCACCATCGACCGTTGGACCCATGGCGATGAGGTCTTTCGGACCACCGACGGCGGCAAGACCTGGAAGGCCCTTCTCCCCAAGGTCGTGCGCGACGACGCCGGCGCGAAGTACCTCTACTGGCACAAAGACGAACCGATCGGCAGGGGCTGGATGGGCGACATCGACATCGACCCCTTCAACCCGAGCCGCGTGATGTACGTGACCGGGGCAGGGATCTGGGTGACCGAGGATGCGACCGCCGCGGATGCCGACAAGCCCACCCACTGGATGTTCCTCGACCGCGGGCTGGAGGAGACGGTCATCAAAGGCCTGGTCAGTCCACCTGCGGGGCCGCCGCTCTTGAGCGTGATGGGCGATCTCTGTGGCTTCCGCCATGACGATATCAACGCGCCCTCGGCCGGCGGGATGTTCGACAATCCGCTCTGTGGCTCTGGGAGTGGAATCGACATCGCCTGGAGCAAGCCGGAAATCGTCGCGCGCACCGGCTGGCACGACAAGGGGCAGTGGGGCGCCTTCTCCGTCGACGGCGGCAAGACCTGGAAGCCGTTCGCGTCCATGCCCAAGGGCAAGGGCGCGGGCTCGATCGCGGTCGCCGCGGACGGCTCGGCCTTTCTGTGGGCGCCGTTTGAGGGGCCGGTCGTCTATTCGAAAGATCGGGGCGCGACCTGGGCCAAGGCGGAGGGACTGCCCAACGCGGAAGCAAGTCCTGATTGGGCACCGGTTCCCTTCCGGCCGGCCGCCGACCGGGTGAACCCGAACAAGCTCTATGTGCTCGACGCCAGAGGCGGGCAGGCGTTCACCAGCACGGACGGCGGCGCCCACTTCACCGCGTCGCCGATGGGGCTGCCCACCCTGGCCGACTACCAGTTCAGCTCGGCCTCGGCGCAGGCCACGCCCGGCATCGAGGGCGACTTGTGGCTGACCAACTTGAAGGAGCTCAATCACTCGACCGATTCGGGCAAGAGCTACGAGAGCATCGCGAGCGTGAGCGAGGCGAACGCGCTCGGCTTCGGCAAGCCCGCCGACGGCAAGAAGTACCCGGCCCTGTATCTCATCGGCAAAATCGGCGAGACGCGGGGCTTCTTCCGCTCCGACGATGTCGGCGCCACCTGGGTGCGGATCAACGACGACAAGCACCAGTACGGCTTCTGCGGCGTCATCACCGGCGACCCACGCGTCTACGGCCGGGTCTACGTGGGAACCGGCGGGCGGGGGATCGTGTACGGGGAGCCGAGGTAGGAGGTAGGGGGCAGACGCCAGGCGCTACCCCACGGTAGGAAGCACGCCGCCTGGGCGACCATAGTGCGGCACCACGTCGTCGCTTGGCCGTGGCTCGACGAATTTCTGCAGCGAACGAGAATAGTACAGGCAGCCGATCTCGCTCGGATCGCGCGTGGTGAAGAAGTGCTCGGCCTTGTCCAGTGCGGCCAGCCACCGCGCCTTCAGCTTGGGCAGGTCGACCGGTTGCGCGAGGTGAAGCCGGGCAAAGTCCTCTGCGTGATACCGGCCGCGGCGGCGCAACAGATCGAGCAACATAGCGGGCGTGAAGCCAGGATCCTTCCCCGCCGCGGCCCAACACAAAGCCCCAAGGGGCAGGACGTCCATCGCCTCGTGGATGTCGAGGTAGTCGCGGGGTTCGTCGCGCCCGACCAATGCCAGCAGCTTGTTGATGGCGAGATCGATACCCGAGAGCTGAAAGCCCGACCGTTTGCTGCGAACCGTGGGCAGGAAACGCCAAGCAGAATCGTGCGCCCATTCGAGCTTGGTCGCCTCCTCGCCCTTGCGCACGATGGCGCGCGTGAACCCAGGCTGCTGCAGCAATACCTCGACCTGGTAGCCCGACTGTTCGAGCAATCGCACATCGTCGCGCACCGCCTGCGCGACGCGCTCCTCCGAGTCGTGGAAGTAGTCGAGGGCGTTGCTGTACCGCTTGGAGTTGGGCTCGATGTGCAGCGCCGCTCCTCCGGCCAGATAGCTGTCGGAAGAGCGGTTCACCGCCAGGTGCTCGGCAATGGCCGCCCGGAACGCGGTCAGCGGCACAGACTTGCTCCTGTCCGCCAGTCGGTGTGTCGTCGCACCAGCTCAACGGCACTCCCAAACAGGGCATTATGTTCATCCGCGCCCTCCTTCCGTGTCTTGTCCGACTCTTTCCCTCGGGATGCTTGCCCCGATTGCCCTTCCGCCACAGGCTTTCCCACTCCGGACGTCGCCCCCAGGCCAAGAAGCGCCGACAGAGCAATCATCCCCTTGAACACGATCATCGGGCTCCGCTCTCGATCATGCAGCACCGGGCGACTTCTTCGAATTTGATGACGAGGCTGTAGCCAGCAAACTTCGAATTCGCCAGGTCTTTGGCATCGACCACGCTCTTCATCAGCTCAGCATATCGCTTTGGCCTAAATCCGACCCCTCTTGCGTGAGGGAGTGGATCGGACTCGACAATCAAGATCTCGCCTGCTGGAACTATTACGCTCGTGCCACCCGTGAACGGGGCTGTGAATTGCAGCAAGCAGATCGCCTTTGCGTCTTCTCGCACCCTCCAGTCTTGCCCAGCTCGAAAGTCCATTCAACGGATCCTTTGCAGAGAATATCACGGTCCGATAGACACCCATGGGATATGCGGCGGCACCTGTATGGGTTCCGAATTCTGATATGTTTCCTGGAAGTCCTCTGAGGGCTCATTGAACCAATCGCCGATCACCGTGGCGCGGGCAGAGACCGCACCGCCTCCGCGTTGCAGGCCTCGATGTCTTTCAGGCTCGTGGCGTGCTCGAACTCGCGCGTCTGGTTGCCGCCCAGGTCGCTCTCGTAACCCTTGATGGTGAGAGGCCCCGTTGGCGCCGTCATCACGCCGACGATGACTTCAATCCGATACTGATGGCCCGCCCTCATCGGCAAGGCGAATGTCCATCGCCCAGTGGTCGCGACGACGGCGGAATTGCCCCCGGGTGTCCGCTCTCCCCAGTGCGATGGCGTGCCGATGACGTGGCAACCGGGCAAGATCTCGAAGAAGCCGCCGAGCGACGAAACGTCATTGCCGTCCACGAATTGCACGTAGCCGGTAAGGGTGGAAACCTGCTCTGGACCGAGGGGCCGGGGAGCGGGTGGATAGAGCCGGTAGGGGCGCACGCCCGCGCCCGAGATGCAGCCGCCGGCCGATAGGGCAAAGGTCATCACGAAGACGATCTCGCGCGTGTGCATCGGGCGATCATGGTCGGGCGAACCCGGCGTGTCAATTGGCTGGCGGCTCGGCCCCAGCGCATGTCGGGTGGAACGGGCGCGGGCGAGAGCTGGAGCATGACGACGCCGTGGGGAGCCGCCTCGGCGATGGCGCCGGCGAGGAAGGCACGAAGCAACCTCATGGATATCCTCCTAGAGCACCAATTGGGTTGAATGCCGAGACATTCTCGGATGGTTCACCACGGAGGACACAGAGGACACAGAGACGGATGGAAAGGGCTCCCGGATCCGGATCCGAACCCTTCCCATTCCGGTCCGGGCTCAGGGTCCTCCGTGTCCTCTGTGGTTCATTCCTTCGGCTACCCCCGTCTGGCACAAAGGCCAGACTTTTCGGAGAAACCAACCCGTTCGGTGCTCTAGCACCTTCTCATCCTTGCGTGGGCGTCCTCCACCGTTTACAGTTAGGAATGCCCAAGCGTGCGAGTACCCGAACGCCATGTCACGTTCGAGTAGCTTTCATCTCCTTGGTAGCCTCGCTCGGCGCCTGCGCTGGAAGCCATAACGGAGACGCGGGTGGCAATGGTGGAGCGCCGGGCAACGGTGGCGCTATTGCGACCGGCGGTACGACGGATGGCACCCCGACGGCCGACGGCGGTGCAAGCGGGGGCGGTTCAAGAGCAATGGGCGGCGCCTCTGGCAAGGGCGGCGCGGTGGCGACCGGCGGTGCGGTGGTGACCGGTGGCGCCAATGGCAATGGCGGCAACACGGCAACCGGCGGCACGACAACCGCAGTCGGCACGAATGCAACTGGCGGCACAGCTTCGACGGGCGGCGCCAAGGGAACCGGGGGCATGCCGGCAAGCGGTGGCACAATTGCGACGGGTGGCGCCAAGGGAACCGGGGGCACGCCGGCAAGCGGCGGCACAATTGCGACGGGCGGCGCCAAGGGAACCGGGGGCACGCCGGCAAGCGGCGGTACCACGAGCACAGGGGGCGCCGGTGGGAGCAGCTCCGGCAATTGTGGTTCGTCGACGCTCAACTTGCACCCCTTCGGCTGCAACTTCGCCTGGGGCATCGCCGATCCGGGTTCAGCCTCGTACACCAACGATTCCTACGTGCAATTCATGTCACAGTGGGCGGGCTCGAATATCAAGGCCGACGGAACGTTCCCATCGTTCAACAACGGTTCCTGGCTCACCAAGCTCTCGGGTACCAACATCATACCCGCTTACTACGCGTACATCATTGGATACTACGGTCATGTCAATGGCTTTCCAGACCAGAACACCAACCCCAATGGCGCCAATCTGTCGACCGGCGGCGCCGCATTGATCACGGCCAACTACAGCAAGATCGTCAGCGCCTATGCCTGGTACGCGCAGCAAACCTATGCCGTATGGAAAACCAAGCCACTCGTTTGGCTCCTCGAAGGAGACTTCGTCCAATACTCCGCCACCACTCAATCGGCCCCCTTGAGCTACGCAAAGCTCGGTCAACTCACGGCTGACATCACCTGTGCCATCAAGTCGAATATGCCCAATGCGGTTGTTGCCGTCAATCATTCCGCCTGGAACGCGGATGATGTTACGGATAGTTACTGGAACGCAATGAAGGTCGCCAACTATGACATGGTCTGGACCACGGGCCTTGGCGACAACAATGGGTTCATTCCTGCCAATACCAGCGCTACTTCCTACAACGGCAAGACGGCAACCTACGCGTATCTGCACAGCCTTACCGGCAAGTACATTCTCGTCGATACCAGTGCCGGCGCCTCCGCCAGGGGGGATAGCTGGTCGACCACGGCTTCCGCGGATCTCAACAGCCGCATGACCGAGGGCGTGATTGCCGCCAACATCACCGGCACTCCTCCGAACAATCTGCAGACCAACATCAGCGGGCTCACTCTGAACCCGCTTGCGTCCTGTCCGTAACTTCCTGGCGCGTGTCTCGACCGCTAGGGAAGTGCGACGTCCATCGCCGCGCCGGTATAGGTCACCGTCTTGTCGGGCGTCGCGGTCGAGGGATAGCCGACCGCCTTTCCCGAGGCGATGCGGACGACTTGGAAGGTGCGCGAGGAGAGCATTCCGGTGAACGAACCGGTGCGCGCGCCGATGGTGAGAGTCTTCGTGGCATCGGTCCACTTGAGCGGTATCTCGGCGAACGCCGCGGTTTCGTAGTCATTCGTGGTCCCCTGATCCTCGTAGAGCGTGAAGGCCCCGTCGGCGCCGGCATAGACGAAGAGGGTGATGGGATCCGCGGGCTTCTCCGCCGTGTACTGCAGGTCCGGGCCGAGCGGCAGGATGGAGCCCGCGCGCACGTAGACCGGCATGGCGTCGAGCGGGGCCGGGGCCGAGACGGTCGCTCCGCCGGCGGCAGTCGCGCCCGTCCAGAACAGGTACCAGCCGCCCGGGGTGCTCGGCAGATACACCGAGCGGGTGGTGGCCTGGTAGGTGGTCACCGGCGCGACCAGGAACGCGGGACCGAACATGTACGCGTCGCCGATCTCTCGCGCCGTGGTGTCGGTGCGGAAATCCATGACCAGCGGACGCATGATGGTGCCCGCGCGCTGGGTGACGGCCCCGGCCAGCGAGTACACGTAGGGCAGCATGCGGTAGCGTAGCTTGTCGAACTTGAGCATGGCCGCATAGGCGGTGCTGGTGTCGCCGCCGAATTGCCAGATCTCGCGGACCGGCGCCTGGCCGTGCACGCGCATGAGCGGCAAGAAGGTCGCGTACTCGAACCAGCGGGTATTCAGCTCGCGCCATTCGGCCAGATCGGCCGCGGCCGGACTGGACGTCGCGAAGCGGTCGGGCACCGCGAACCCGCCACTGTCGAGGGTCCAGTACGGCATGCCCGACACCGAGAAACCCAGGCCGGCCGGGATCTGTTTGCGCATCGCCGTCCAGGTCGACGAGATGTCACCCGACCAAGTCGCGGCGGAATAGCGCTGCTGCCCGGCGAAACCGTTGCGGGTCAGGATGAACACCCGCTGGTTGGGGGCGGCGGCGCGCTGGCCTTCGTACACGGCCTGGCTATTCACCAGGGCGTAGGCGTTGAGCATGCGTGAACCGGAGCCCAGCGCGGTCGGGTTCATGTGGGTCTGGTTGGTGCTTATCTGCGACGCGATGCTGGTGAACGGCCCCTCGACGATCTCGGGCTCGGTGGCGTCCATCCACCAGGCGTCCATGCCCAGCGAGAACAACGCCGTGTTCATCTGCGACCAGTACATGGCCCGCGCGCCCGAGCTGAAGGCATCGTAGAAGGTGAAGACGTAGCCAACGAAGTCCACCTTGCCCTCGGTGACGTTGGGTGTGTAGACGTAGCCCTTGGCATTCAGCGCGGTGTAGTTCGCGGTGGTGGTGTAGAACTTGGGCCACACCGAGATCATCAGACGGGCGTGATAGGTGTCGTGGATGGTCTTGACCAGCCCCGCTGGATCCGGGTAGCGGCTGGTATCGAACTGGTGCGAGCCCCATTGATCCTCGACCCAGTACTGCCAGTCCTGCACGATGTTGTCGATGGGGGCGCTGCGATCGCGATAGCCCTTGAGCACGTCGGTAATCTCCTGCGAGGTCTTGTAGTGCTCGCGGCACTGCCAGAAGCCGTAGGCCCACAGNNTTGCTGACCGGCGGCTTCCACAGCAACCGAACGATGTTGACGTTGGCGCCTTGGCGGGTCCACTGCAACTTCACCGGCACGGACTGACCAGCCGTCAACTTCACGTGGGCAAGGTCTTCACTGGGCAACCAATCCTGCCGCCAGTGATTGATGACGGTCTGGTTATTGACCTGCAATTGAATCTGGCCGGACGAGTAGGTCCGGAAGGTGTAGTCGCCGGTCACGGTCGGGCTGACGTTTCCGGACCAATTCACGGTGCCCGAGCCCGGGTTGACATCACCGGGATCGCCTGACGTCGCGTAGAGGCCGGTGGTTCCCGGCAAGGGCACGGCGTCGGTCAGGTCACCGAAGCGCGAGTACGAGGTGTTGTCCCACAGGATGCCGTACCCGCGGCTCGACACCAGATACGGGATGAACACCTTGGTGTTGTACTGGTGCAGATCCAGATCGGTGTCCTTGATGTCGATGAGGCCGTGCTGGTGCTGGCCCAGGCCGTAGAGCGATTCGTCGGCGTTGGGCGCCCATTCCTGGCGAACGCTGGTGGTGGCCTCGCCCTGGACGGTCGCGGCGGTCAGCGTGCGCCCGCCACCGGAATTCTCGGCCAGGATGGTTTGTCCGGCCGGATCGAGGAAAGTCACCTGTCCCGTGGTGGTATCGACCTGCACGGTCAGTTTTGCGGTGGCGAGCTTGGTCACATTGCCCGCCGTGGTGGTGGTGAACGAGACCGGGACGCATTGCTTGGCCGCCGTGGTCAGGCTGGCGCGGGTGAAGAAGGTCGTGCTCTTGGCAAAGGCAACCCGGATCACGTTCTCCGTGCACACCTCGATCTTCAAGGTCCCGCCGCCTACGGTCAGAGTGAGGCCGCCCAAGGTGATGGGGACGCCCCCGTCGCCGGCGCCGCCACTGCCGCCGGTGCTCCCGCCGCTTCCCGCCGTGCCGGTCCCTCCAGATCCTGCCGTGCCCCCTCCTCCACTCGCCGCGTTGCCACCGCTGCCTGCCGCGCCGCCACCACCACCCACCGTGCCACCACCGCCGCCCCGACCGTTTCCACCCGAGCCAGCTATCCCACCGGTGGAAGGAGCACCGCCGCTGCCCGGGCTCGTGCTGGAAGCTCCCCCGTTGCCCGGACCTGTGCTCCCGCCACCACCCCCGCTGCTCGAGCTGGTCGCTCCTCCGGTGGCCGTCGTACTGGTTTGGCCACCCGTGCTGGTACCCCCTCCGGTAGCGCCCGCGGCCGCGTCGTGGCTGCCGCCCGCACCGGGCCCGCTGCCGTCGGCCTTGGAATTCGCACCGTTGCAGGAAAGCAGCCAACCGCCAGCGCCCACCATCAGAATTGCCCAGCCAGGAAACCTCTGCATACCGACTCCTTGCGCGATGGATGTAACGTACGCTCCTGCCAGAGGCAGTAGACCATGACTCTCAGTAGCGCGAGGGTAGGAAACGGTTCACGCCCACCCTTATAGACACACTATTATGTTCGAGGCGGTCCTAGGACGGCGAGTTTCTTGCGGTGCACCCATGACCCTCCGTGCCACCTTGATCCTTCTGTGTTCGTGACTGCTGGGGCCCACGGTCTGGGCGCGGATCCGTCTGTCCGGAATCGCGCGGTGGTCAAGGTGCCGGGCTCCCGATGGCGGCGCTATTGGATGAAGGGAGAGTCAGGTTGGGCAACTCCCCATCGTCACGTCGCACTGGCCGCTGCTTCGCGCTTGCTCGCCCGGCCGCGTGTCCGGTACTGCTCGATCAGCTCATAGTATCGCGCCAGATACGCCTCTTTGCTGTAGATCCTGGCGCAGGCCTCCCGTCCGGAACCCCCTAAGTGGTCGCGATGGGAACGACCATCGAGTAGCGACTGGCACGCCCGAACCAGCGCGGCGTCATCCCTGAACAGCAAGCCACCATGGCTCTCATCGACCATCTCGCGCATGCCGCCCAGATCGCGCGCGATCACCGGCGTGCCATGTTGGAAAGCCTCGAGGATCACCGTGGGAAAGACCTCGTAGCACAAGGAGGGCACCAGCAACGCCACCGCGCCACGATAGAGCTCTTGCAAGGACTCGCCTCGACGATAGCCCAGGAAGTGAATATTNNTCCAGCCGGCCCACGAAAAGAAAGTAGGGGCGAGCCGAGGGCGGTCGTGGCTCTGCCGCGCGCCATTCCACCCGGGGCACGAAATTGGGAAGCCGCACGAACGGCGCGGTCCAACCCATCGCCCGGTGTTTGTCGATGCAGAAATGGGAGGGCGAGATGAACAGATCCACGGCGCGGGCCGCCCGAGACAGCAGGCCCCCATAGCGCCACCACTGGGGTGGGCGGTGGAACGCCAGGGAGCAGCGCAGACAGGCCCGATGCTCGCAGGGTCTCTCGTTGTTCTGGTGCAGGATGTGCATCGGGCAGACGAGCCAGAACTCGTGGGTGGAATAGAGCTTGAGCCCCGTGCCGTAGCGCAAGATCGCGGGACCGCCCACCAGGGAGACGTTGTGGTAGTGAATGACGTCGAAGCCGGCAGCGAGAATTCGCCTCAGCCGTCGTCGCTGGAGGAGCGGATGGCCCACCTGGTTGGTGACGACGGGGCTCAGCCGGCCGAATCGGCTGTGCAACCGATGAACGACCAGACCGGGATGCTCCGCGGGCGAAGCCGCCACCGGCTGCTCCGGCGCCAGCAGTCGATAGGCATCGAGGCAGTGCACGACTTCGACGTGATGCCCATCGTCCACGAGTGCCTGCGACAGGTTCTCGACGAAGCGAGCATCCCCACCGAAGTGGGCTGGCGGGTAGAACGTCGTGATCATACAGAAGCGCAGTGGCCGCATCATGTTCCAAATCCCTCCCGGATGAGGGCGCGGAGGCGGCGGGGAATACGGCGCAGGAGGAGATACGGCGGCAGCCACGGCGAGAAGAGCAACGGCAGCAGAATACGCGAGCGCAGGTAGTACATGTCGAGCCGCGGGAGCGCCAAGGGATCGCTGTGGCTCGACACCAGTCCCGGCGAAACTCCACAGGCGCATAGGTACTCCCTGGCCAGCCATTCCCGCACGCAGGCATTGCTTCGGCCGTAGGGATAGGCGAAGGCCGTCACCGTGCTGCCCAGGCGCTGCTCGATCCGGCGCTTCGACTCCGACATCTCCCGGATGGCGTGCGCGAGGGGAATGCGGCGCAGATCGGGATGGCTGAGCGAGTGTGCCCCGATCTCCCAGCCGGCCTTGGCCAGCTCGGTCACCTCGTCCCAATTCAACATCTCGCGTCCGCCCAGCGAGGGCATTCGTTCCCGCGCGCCACCATCCGAAGTCTCGCCCACGGTCAGAAAGAGGGTGGCCGAGAATCCGTGGTCACGCAACCGGGGATAGGCCTCCGCGAACACGCTACGATAGCCGTCGTCGAAGGTCATCACCACGGAGCGCGCGGGAAAACCGGTGCCGGCTGCGAGACAGGCTTGCGCCGCGCCGAGCGAGATGGTCCGGTACCCATGTTCCGCGGCGAGCCGCAGAAGCTCCGCGAACAGCCGCCCTGGGAAGGCGATGGGCGAATCGCTTGCCTCGATCGCGTGAAAGGTCAAGACGGGAAGGTGTCCGACGTGGGGGATCGTGGGCATGGGGTCGGCGGGGCCGCGCGCCACCGGCGCTGGGCTGAGGACTTCAGAAGGCATCCGATACCATTTCCCGGTACTGCCAATTACGAATGTCGCGGGTGTCGAGCCCGGCGACGATCCAAGCGCGCTCGTCGAAGTCCGCGGCTACCGGACGAACGAGCAGCGGCAACTCGCCGGTGCGTCGCCTTTCCAAGCGGCGCAGCAGCCCTGCCTCCTTGAAGCCCAAGGAGCGCCAATCGATGGCGGTGGAGCCCAGGCTGGCCGTGGAGATCGAAAGGATGTCCATCTCGTGACGATCGAGGATACGGCGCAACAGGGCCTCCACCGACACTCGGTCGACATCGACGAAGTCGAGCAGATAGCCGCGCCGCAGATTGGGCGAGAGCCCGAGAACCACGTAGCCCTGCAACTCGCTTCCGGCGTAGGCATAGTAGAAGACGTACGTGCGTTGCGGATGCCGAAAGCGCCAATGGAAGAGCTCGGCGGTGCGCAGCGGCTGCAGCCCCGGCCACGCTTCGCCCTGCCGGCGAGCGACGGTCGCCATCTGCTCCGCGCGCGGGTCCCCGGTCACCGCGAAGTCCCGTTCCTCGCCATAGCGAACCCGCGAGGTCGGCGACGGCCGCCGGGAATAGGCACGGATGTAGCGGACCAGATCGACGAACCGATAGGCGGAATAATAACCCTTGCTTGCCAGCGGCAGGAATCCCAGCTTCCGGTATCCGGGGAGCGAAGGACGTGTCGTGGTGGTGTTGAGAAAGAGCGGAAACTCCGCGGCGAAGTGCCGCGAGGCCAGCTTCCCCATGGCGACGCTCAATCCCCACTGGCGACAGCTTGGGTCGACGCAGGTATCCCCTGGACACAGAATCCTGATCGGGTCGCTCGACCCAGCCGCGCTCCAGGACGTGACGAGGTATCCGCGAAAGCCGACCACCCTGCCGTCAAGCAAGGCGACGATGCCAGGTGCCGACGCCAGGCACGGGTTGTCCTGGTATTTCCACGCGAAGACGCGCTGGTTGGACTCGACGTCCGCCGACCACAAATACCGCAGCAACCCCGCCACCTGGGGCAGAAGCTCGGGGGCAAAAGGGCGCAGGTCAAAATCGGGCCGGGTCATGATGGGAAGGAGGCAATTCGCGCCCGGCCGATTCCCGCCGTCTTGCGCTGCCCAAGCGTAATTCTACACGCTCGTCGCGACCCACCGATATCCCCGATCGGGGGCACTCATCCCGCGATAGCCGCAGAACGTCGTCGGGGGAGGGCGGGAGCGAAGGCGATGGGCTCGGCCTACTCGAACATGGAAGGAATCAGTGCCGGCCCTCTGGCCGGCCGCCGCTGCCGTCGGCGCAGCCGCTCAAGACGGGCCAGCGCCAGGCGTAGAGGGCCACCAGGGCGAAGCAGAAAAGGGGCACGATGAAGGCGCGGGACATGTCGCTGTGGTCGGCCACGAAACCCATGAGCTTGGGCAGCATGGCACCGCCCACGATGGCCATGACGATGAAGGCCGAGGCCTGCTTGGCGCGGCGGCCGAGGTCGTGGATGCCGAGCGCGAAGATGGTGGGGAACATGATCGACATGAAGAAGTAGCTGAGGAAGAAACCCCACAAGAGGAACAGCGAGGTGACCAGCGCAAAGGTCAGGCCCACGCGGCGCCCGTCCGCCAGCGTGAACATGCCGCGCGCTGCGGGCTGGCCGGGACCGGCACTGCCCGGGATCGGCTGCGAGATCGGCGTCGACAACCCAGCCTCAATAGAGAGGGCCGTAGGCGGCACAGGCGCGGAAGTCGGCGCCTTCCTGATCCTGGGTGCCGAAGGCGGACCATGCCGCCGGCCGGAACACCCGCTCGGGCTCCACGTTGTGCATGTTCACCGGAATGCGCAGCAGGGCGCCGAGGGCGATGAGCGCGTCGCCGATGTGGCCGTGGCTGATGGCGCCGTGGTTGGCGCCCCAGTTCGCCATCACCTGATAGGCGTCCGCGAAGGCGCCGCTGCCCGTGAGCCTGGGCGCGAACCAGGTCGTGGGCCAGGTCGGGTTGGTGCGCTCGTCGAGCTTCGCATGCACCGCATCGGGCAGCTCCACTGTCCAACCCTCCGCCAGTTGCAGGACGGGACCCAGCCCCTTGACTAGGTTCACCCGCAGCATGGTGACGGGGAAGACACCCCGGGTGAGGTACTGGCTGGAGAAACCGCCGCCCCGGAAGTAGTCGCGGATGGCCGGGCACCACCGCGTGGCCTCGAGGCAAGCCTTCGCCTCCTCGGCGCTGATCTCCCACCACGGCTTGAGAGCCGGCCGGCCGTCCTTGCGCAGGCAGCCCGTGGCATCCAGTGTGGCCGCGCCCGAGTTGATGAGGTGCAGGATGCCGCTCGCCGCGACTCCTGGCAGCGGAAAGCCGGTCACGCGCTTGACCGCCGCGGGGCTCCAGTAGGTGCGCACGTCGGCGAAGATGCTGGCGCTGCTCGTGAGCAGGTGTCCGAACAGCATGGCCACGCCGTTCAAGCAGTCGTTTTCCGTGGCCACCAGGAAGGGCTCGCGAATGCCGTTCCAGTCGAAGCTGCTGTTGAGCATCGCCTCGAGGAAATCGCCGTTGGGGAAGCGGTCGGTCCACTGCCGCTGCCCCTGAAAGCCCGCCAGGATCGCGTTGTGCCCCTGGGCCTCCTCGCAGAAGCCGGCCTGGGCCAGCCGCGGATTGCCCACCATGAGGTCGCGCATGATCAGCGCCGACTTGATGGACACGGCCCATTCCCGATCCTTCTGCTCGCGGCTGGCCTGCTGGCCCTCGGGGTTGTGATCGCGGCCTTCGCGGCAGTGTCTTTTCACCCAGGCGGCGGCCCGCTCGAGCTCGGCTTGATCGTAGATGCCCTCCTCGATCCGGCGCACCACCTCGGTCATGTCCACCGCCTCGCCGCGCATGTCGAGGTACGAGAGGAAGAAGTCTTGGTCCACGATGCTGCCCGCGATGCCCATGGAGGTGCCGCCCACGCTCAAGTAGGACTTGCCGCGCATCTCGGCGACCGCCAGGCCGGCGCGCGCGAAGAGCAGCAGCTTGCGGCGCACGTCCTCGGGAATCGTGCGGTCGTCCTTGTCCTGCACGTCGCGGCCGTAGATGCCGAAGGCGGGCAGGCCCTTCTGGGCGTAGCCGGCCAGTGCCGCCGCCAGGTACACCGCCCCGGGGCGCTCGGTGCCGTTGAAGCCCCACACCGCCTTGGGCACGACGGGATCCGTGTCCATCACCTCGGTGCCGTAGCACCAGCAGGGCGTGACCGTGAGGCTGACCGCGACCCCTTCACGCTGGAACTTCTCCGCGCAGGCGGCGGCCTCCGCCACGGAGCCGATGCAGGTGTCGGCGATGATGCATTCCACGGGCATTCCATTCGCGTGCCGCAGCTCGCGCGTGAAGAGCGCTGTCGCCGACTCGGCCATGGCCATCACCTGCTTCTCCAGCGCCTCGCGCACCCCTTTGCGCCGGCCGTCGATGACCGGACGGATCCCGATCTTGGGGATGCGCCCCTTCAGGCGCTGGCCAGCAGGAAGGAGGGGGAAGTCGGCGGTGGTCGGCATGGGCGGGGCTCCTCGACGTGATCGGGTTTCTGGCTCACGATGAAAGGTGCACTTCGACCTGGTGCTGGCGCAGCAGCCGGCGGTGCGCGGGCGCAAGCGCGCCATCGGAGACGACCACGTTGACCACGTCGAGCGGCGCCAGCGGCACCATGGCCTGCCGGCCGAACTTGCCGTGGTCGGCCACGATCATCACCCTGCGCGCGGCCGCGATCATCCGCTTTTCCGCGCCCACGATCAGCGTGTTGTTGTTCGACAGGCCCGCGCTGGTCACGCCCCCGACGCCCATGATGGCCAGGTCGGCGGACACACCCGCCAGCATCTCCTCGCAGAACGAGCCCAGCAGCACGCCCAGGCGCGGATAGAGGAAGCCGCCGGTCAACGTCACCTCCGCAGTACGCGAGTCCCAGAATGCCTGCGCGATGGGCAGCGAGTTGGCGATCACGTGCAGCGAGCGCGAGGCGAGCGCGCGGGCGACCGCGGCCGTCGTACTGCCGCCGTCCAGGATCACGGTCTGGCCGTCCTTGACCAGTCCGGCCGCCAGCTGGCCGATCCGGCGCTTCTCGTCCGTGGCCGGCAGGCTCTGCCGACCGAAGTCCAGCACCTCCGACTACGGCACGGCCGCCAGCACGCCGCCGTGCACGCGCTTGCCCACGCCGGCCCGTTCCAGCTCGGCGAGATCGCGGCGCACGCTCCATTCGGAGGTGCCCAGCTCCTCGCACAGCGTCTGCAGGTCCACGAGCTCCTGCGCCTGCAGCAATTCACGGATGCGTCGGATGCGCAAAGGCGCTTTCATTTTGATGGGAACCCTGGGAGGAGTTCCCAAACCCTCCCGCGATGGTACGCGGCCGGCAAAACCGGCCGGCTCCCCACGCGTCTTCGCTGGCCCCTGTTCATGGCCGATCCCATGCGCGGCTATCTCCGTAGTGCCCGCACGACCTCGTCCGTGATCCGCCGGACCAGGGCCTCGGTATCGGCGTCGGAGGCGGACGCGGACGCCGGCTGCCAGCCCGAGCGGGCGTCGAGCTCGCCCTCGCTGAGCCCGAAGCGGGCGTCGGGCATCCCCAGGGTCTGCTTGGTCGTGAGCAGCTCGCGCAGCCGCGGGGCCGGGATCACGTTGGGCTGGCTCGACACCTGCCGGGCCACCAGCACGATCCGGCAGTAGGCATCGACGATCTCCATCTTGAAGTAGGCGTCCTCGACGGACTGCCCCCACGACACCACGCCGTGGTTGCCCATCAGCACCGTGTTGTGCTGGCCGACCAGCGCGGCCACGGCTCGGCTCATCTCGAGGCTTCCGGGCGTCCCGTAGGGCGCGACCGGCACCTCGCCGCAAAAGACCTCCATCTCGGGGACCATGCAGGTGGGCGGGCTGACCCCGGCCACCGCGAAGCCCGTCGCGTAGGGTGGGTGCGCGTGGACGCACGCGACCGCCGCGGGCTGCGCCTTGTACATCTCCAGGTGCAGGAGCATCTCGCTGGTGCGCTTCTTGACGCCCGCCTTCTGGACGCCATCCATGTCGACCAGGCAGATGTCCGCGGGCTGCATGAACCCCTTGGACACCAGGGTGGGCGTGCACAGCACCAGGTCGGTGGCCACGCGCACCGAGATATTGCCGCCGTTGCCATCGACGTAGCCGCGCTGCCACAACCGCCGGCCGATGTCGCAGATCTCGTCCTTGCGGCCGCCGAGATCGGGGGAGGCGAAGAAGGCCGCGATCTGGTGCGGTGCCACCTGCGGCCATTCGGTCGGGGAAGAAGTGGAAAGCGGGATCATCATCTGCTTCCACACTACTCCATAATCTGCCACCATCCATCACATCCAAGCGCATGCCTCCACGTGGGGGGAAGCGGAGGGCGGCAAGCCCGTTCCGGTTTCCCGCGACCACGCCAAGGAATCTTCGTCGTGACGATGCTAAATCTGGCCCCGATCGATCTGGGCGCCGACAGCGGCCGGCTGGTCCTGGGTCGTTTCGACGGCAAGCGCGTCCGCACCGAGGGGCTGCACCGCTTCGCCAGCCACCCGGTGCGCCTGCTCACAGGCCTGCACCTCGAGGTGGCGCACATCTGGCGCGAGATCGGCGTCGGCCTGCAGGCGGTGGCCGCGCCCGATACTCCCTTGGCACCTTTCCCGCGGGCTCAAGGGCCGGGTGCCACCCATGCCAACGAGCAGCGGCCGTGTGACGGCCGATTCAAACCCAATGGGCTCTTTGCGACGTTCGGAGGTGTGTAATGCAAACGTGTAGTCTGAATGCCTGGCGGATTGCCGGTCTTGCCTTGGCCCTGACGTTGGTTGGCTGCAAATCCTCCGATCCGGCGCCGAGCGGCGGCGCCGGAGGCTCGGCAACCGGCGGGCACGCTGCAGGCGGATCGAGCGGCACGAGCGGTGGGTCGAGCGGCGGTGCGGGCGGGAGCAGTGGCGGTGCGGGCGGGTCGAGTGGCGGCGCGGG
>PNBO01000106.1 GCA_003136095.1 Myxococcales bacterium | reverse complement strand
CAGAGCTTACCCCAATATCCCTGCGAGGGGTTCACGGGGCACGGAAAACCGGGCCCAGCGATTCCGCGGGGTTGGCACCTACGGTGATGCGGACGAGACTCCGGCACCTGGAAATCGGTGGGCGCGGGATGGTGGATAGGACGATATCGAAAGGCAGCAAGGCTGCTGCTTCTCAGCGATCGAGGGGGCTACGAACACCGCCAGCGCCGCGATTCAGAACGTGGGTGTAGACCATTGTCGTACTCACGTCACGGTGGCCCAGAAGCTCCTGGATCGTGCGGATGTCGTAGCCGGCCTCCAGCATATGGGTGGCAAACGAATGGCGCAGCGTGTGCGGCGTGACCGGTTTCGAGATCTGCGAGGCCACGGCGGCCTTGCGCACGGCCCGCTGGATGACGGTTTCGTGCAGGTGGTGACGGCGTACCTCCCGGGTCGACGGCTCGGTGTAGGTCCGAGTTGCCGGGAAGACCCACTGCCAGATCCATTCCTGAGGCGCGTTCGGGTACTTGCGGCTGAGAGCCTCGGGCAGGGCGACGGCGCCCGCGCCCTGGTTGAGATCCCGGTCATGCTGTTCGCGGACGGTCCGCAGGTGGGAACGCAGTCGCTCGACGAGCACGTCCGGGAGCACCGTACGGCGGTCTTTCTGACCCTTGCCTCTGCGGATGGTGATCTCGCGCCGGTCCAGATCGATGTCCTTGATCCGCATTTGCAGCGCCTCGAGCAGGCGCAGTCCTCCGCCATAGAGAAGCGCGCAAACCAACCACGGGATCCCGTCGAGTTGGGCGAGCAAGGTGCGCACCTCGTCGCGTCCGAGCACGACGGGCACGCGCGTGGGCCGTTTGGCGTGGACGATGTTCCCGAGCCACGCCAGCTCGCGCCCCAGCACTTGCTCGTAAAGGAACAGCAGTGCGGCCAGGGCCTGGTTCTGGGTCGACGAGCTGACCTTCGCTTCGGCAAGGCTCGACAGATACGCGCCGATCTCGGCCTCGGCCATGTCGTCGGGCTGACGTTCGCCATGAAAGAAGATGAACCGGCGTATCCAGCCGACGTAGGCCTTTTCGGTCCGGGCGCTGTAGTGCAGGGTGCGCAGCCGCTCTCGAAACTGGTCGAGAAGCCGCGGCGGCTTGGCCGGAATACCGGCCGCCTGTCCGACTATCGGCCGGGGCAGTGGAATGATCGTCGCGCCATGGCTGCTATTTCGGACAGGTGGCTGCATGGAGCCCGAGCACTGCGAACGCCGTGCCATGGGCCCAGCAAACCCGAACCCCGCGCTTCTCCGTGCTCTCCGTCTTCTCGGTGCTCTCTCTGATTCAGTTCCCCGGGGTAGGGACGGGATCGGTATTCGCCGGCAGCAGCGACAGGAGAATCAGCGCGGGCACGGCCATGAACATGGCGGCGCCGAAGAAGGACGCCCATCCGCCGGCGGCGACCACGTACCCGGCGGAGGCGCCGAGGGTGCGGCCGGCGAGGGTCGAGGCACTGGACAGCAGCGCGAACTGGGTCGCGGAGAAGGACTTATTGCATAGCGACATGAGGAACGCGAGGAAGGCGGCGTCGGCCATGCCGGCGCAGAGGTTGTGCACGCCGATGGCGGCGGCGAGCAGGAGGTGGCTCTTGCCCACGATGGCCAGGGCGAGATAGCCGCTGTTGGTGGCGGCCGAGAGCGCGCCGAAGAGAAAGAGGGACCGGCGCAGCCCGAATTTGGCCACCAGGCCGCCGCCGAGGAGAACGCCCAAGGTCATGGCGCCGAAGCCGATGGCCTTGGAGAGGGCGGCGATCTCGGTGCGCGAAAAGTCGAGCGCGATGAGGAAGGGGACGCTCATGTTCGAGGCGATGTAGTCGCCGAACTTGTAGAGCATGACGAAGCCGAGGACGATGAGGGAGCGCGGCCGTGAGAAGAAGTCGGCGAAGGGCAGGGTGAAGGCGGCGCTGATGGTTCGTGGCGTCCGCGTGGTTACGGGCTCGGGCGCCCACCAGGTGATGGCCACCGCCGGCAGCATCAGCAGGGCCACCAGGCGGAACACGGTCGGCCAGGGCAGGTGGTCGGAAAGCGCGAGCGCGCCCATGCCCGAGACGAGCATGGCGATGCGGTAGCCGAACACGAAGGTCGAGGTGCCCGAGGCGCGCTCCTCGGGCGGCAGCACGTCCGTCCGGTAGGCATCGCTGACGATGTCCTGGCTGGCGGATAGGGTGGCGACCAGCAGCGCGGCCACGGCCATGGCGCTGGGGGTCGCCTTGGGATCGACGCTGGCCTCGAACCAAATGGCGGCGAAGAGCCCAAGCTGCGTCAGCGCCATCCAGCCGCGGCGGCGGCCGAAGAGAGGGAAGGCATAGCGATCGAGAAGAGGGGCCCACAGGAACTTGAACGAGTAGGGAAGGCTGACCAGGGTCAGAAGCCCGATGGTCTTGATGTCGACGCCGACCGTGGCCATCCAAGCGCTGAGCGTCTGTCCCGACATGACCAGGGGCAGGCCGGAGGCAAATCCCAAGGCGGTGAGCACCGCGACGCGCTTGCTGCGGAACGCGGCAAAGAAGGCCCCCATGGCTTCACCTTCTTACGCTTGCGCCCGAAGCGCCATTTTTCGCGTGCGGAGCCTGCCGGCTTTGCCGGCAGCGCAGCGTCGCGGGAGGGTTTGGGAACCCTTTCAGAGTTCCCATTACCAACCTGAGCACTTTTGCACGGGCGGCGGGGCGGAATGGCGTCGCGGCAATAGTCCGCAACGCGCAAATGGCTGGATTCCAGGACTTCGCGCTCCGTCCGTCGCTGGCATGGGCTCTGCACTTCCCGGTAGCAAGACCCCAGCCGCGTGGGAAGCCGCCGAGCTTCGCTTGGCGCGAACCATCTCAAAAAGGAGAACCCGCCATGTTGAAGAAGATCATCCTCGCCTTCGCCCTCACCGCCTTCGCCAGCACCTCGGCCTTCGCCGCCACCAAGACCGCCAAGACCACGCCCGCCACGCACAAGGTTGCTCAGGCCGGCGAAACCAAGCCCGCGGATAGCAAGGCCAAGAAGGAGAAGAAGGCCAAGAAGGCGACCAAGGCCGCCACGACCCCGGCCGAGCCCACGGCTGCGCCTGCGCCCGAGAAGAAGTAGCGACCCCCGTCGAAACCGTCCCCGTTTTCGCGCCTGCTGCAGCGCGAACCGCACGCAGGCAAGGCAGAAGAGCTTGGCTTCCGTGCCTGCTTGCTCCGCAAGCAACTTTCCGATGCCCGCCGCCGATAAGGTGGCATGCCACGAATCCTTCTTCTGCTCGTTGGGGTCTTGTTCCCGGCGTCTTGCCTGCCCGCACTTCCGGAGGTCTCCGCGGGAGGCGGGCAGGCAGCGCCGGGCGCGGTCGGGGAGGGCAGCGGCGCGTGCGGCAGCGGCTCGTGGCAACCGGGCTGGCTGGAGATTCACCACATCGATGCCGGCCAAGCCGTGTCGACGCTCATCGTGAGCCCCGCCGGCCGCAGCCTGCTCATCGACGCCGGCGAGGCCGAGTGGGACAAGTCGGACGGCGCCGAAACCATCGGCGCGTACGTGCGCTCGGTGCTCGGGTGCGCGGCACTCGACTACGTGGTCGTCTCGCACTTCCACCTCGACCACGTCGGCTATCCCGGTCAAGGCGGCATCTGGCACCTGGTCGAACGGCAGGGGTTCACCGTCGGCGAGTTGCTGCATCGGGATCTCTTTCGCTACGTCGGCACGGGCAGCGGCACACTGGTCGCGTGGCAGTCGTACCTGCAAAGCGATGCCGGCCTCGCGCTTCACCCGCAGGTCGCGGTCGTCGGCGCCGGGCAGGTCGACTTGGGTTCCGGGGTCGCCCTTGCTTTCGTCGCGGTCGACGGCGCGGGTGGATTGCCGGCGGGGGATTATTCTGCCGATCCGGCGCCGCCCGACGAGAA
>PNBO01000211.1 GCA_003136095.1 Myxococcales bacterium | reverse complement strand
GCAGCGGCGGAACCCGTGGCAGTGGTGGCATAGGTGGAACGGGCGGCGCGACTGGAAGCAGCAGCGTTTACGGCATGCCCTGCACGACCAACCAGGATTGCCCGTCGGACACGGTCTGCTGTGACGGCTCCAACGAGAGCTGCGACGGCACGAGGTTGCCATCGGGAGATGGCGCAAATCCTGGAGAGTTGGTGGTCAGTGCAGACAGCTTGACCGTAACCGACACGATCACCGGCCTAGTCTGGCAACGCGATGGTTCTGGGACGCGACCAGGATGTAGCGGTGACGCCGACCGCGCGTACAGCGCAAACCTCAACCTGACATGCACGTGGTCTGAGGCCCAAGACTACTGCGCCTCGCTCACCCTCGGTGGCAGCTTGAGCTGGCGTTTGCCAGCGGTGATGGAGCTATCCACAATCATGGATCTCACCAAGACGAATCCGACCATCGACCAGACCGCCTTCCCAAACACGCCTTCGTTCGCTTTTTGGACCTCTTCGGCCTTCCCAAACACGAATTCCTCGCCATCCTCGCCGGATGCTTCTTCACCGGCCGCCACCGGCCCCCCAAAGTATTGGGGCGACTTCTCCCTCGGCGATCAGGGCAGTATGGGTGCGAACATGTACAACAGGGTGCGCTGTGTCCGTGGGGCGCGCTGCTATCCCACGTCGCGCTTCGTGGTGCTCTCTGGCGGATTGGTTAGCGACACGCTCACCAACCTAGTGTGGCAGCAACAGGCAAGCACCACGACCATGACATGGGCCGCCGCGCAGACCTACTGTTCGAGCGCCGGATTGGGTTTTCGCTTGCCCANNTGCTGGCTCGTCCGGCTACGCGTGGCTCGGCAGCTTCAACTACGGCGGCGCGGAGAGCGCTGACGTGAGCAACAGCTACAGGGTGCGCTGCGTCCGCTGAGGACGGGGACATTCCGACATCAGCCAGCGTGAGCAAATCGTCCGGGGAGCGCAGCCTTCCAACCGGCTCTTGATGAAGGCGTGCCGGGATGGCGTTCGCCAGCTTCGCCGATGAGCATGACCTGGCGGAGAGAAGCAGCCTACGCCACCGCCCAATCAGCGCACAGCAGCTCGGCCTGCATGAGCACGGTCTTAACGGCTTCTTCTTGCAGGTCCGGCGGGCAGCCGAACTTGTTCAGGATGCGCTTCACTATGACCCGGATTTCTGCCCGCGCGCTCTCGCGCAGGGTCCAGTCGATGGTTACGCTGGTGCGCACCTTGGTAATCAGCTCGGTGGCGATGACCTTGAGCTTGGCGTCGGCCATGACCTGCGCGCCGCTATCGTTGCTGGCGACTTCGACCGCAAGCGCAGTGCAATAAGCAACCCAATCCCGAGCAACCCGAGGCCGCCGAGGCCACCGGGACGCCCATGCCAGCCAGTCAGCTCGCAGGAGCCGCCCTGCTCGGTCGATGGAATGGGCGATGCATACACAGTATCGGAGACGCTGCTGAGGTTGCCGTATTTGTCCACCGCCGCGACGCCGACACCGTAGGGGATTCCGTTCTGTAGACCGGTAATGCGATAGCTGGTCGCGGTGGTCGGAAGCAGACCCGAACACAGGTAGCTCGGGTCGAGCTGGGCAAACCCGCCAGCGGACGACGGAGGGGGTACGGTCGCCGGGCACAGGGTCGCAGAGGTCATGTAGGCCGCACCGAAGGTGCCGGACCGGAAGACCTGGTTGTTTTGGCCGCGCACGCAGAAGAGCTGCACCCCCATGAAGGTCGGATTGGCGGACGGGTTGAGATCGGTCGGCCAATCCCAACTGACGGCCAGGGCCTCGTTGCCACCCTGTACGGTGACATCGGTCGGTGCGAAGGAGACCTGGCCGACCAGATTCACGTTAAACGACAGGTTCGAGATATCGGGGGTTTGTAGCGCAGTGGTCTGCACCCAGATGTAGATGGTCGCGGTGATGGGAGTGACCGTCCCACAGTTCGCGGTGGAGTCGCAGGCGGTAGCCGAGGTGCAAGCGGGCGAGGCTGTCGAGTTGAAAAGCCACGCGGCCGGGATAGGGTTGCTCTCCCAAACCCGGAGGCTCGCGACGGCCGTTATGCCACCGTCGATGCCCGCCGCCTGGTTGCCCGGTTCGATGAGATTCAGGCAGAACGACGGAGCCAAGACGTTGTTCGGGTCGAGACAATTGACGACATTGCCACCGGCGTAAAGCCGCGCGCTGCCGACGGAGAGCTGGTTCAGGGCAAGCAACGCTGCTACTTTGCTCGACGTGTTCGAGCCTGGCTGGATGGCGATCTTGAAGTAGCCGCTCCAGTTCGTGGTATCGCCGTCGCATTCGCAGCGGGCACGGTTGAAAAAGAACTGCTGCTGCGTGGAGTTCATCTGGGTCCACTGCTTCAGGCCGGGGTCGTAGTATTCGAGGAAGAAGGTGAAATCCGACGTGCTCAGCGCTGCGCTGCCCGTGGCTCCGCCGGTGCCGGTTTGCGCGAGGGCGTCACCGGCGGCGCAGAGTGCAAGCGCTCCCAGAAGGCAGGCAAGGATCGATTTTGAAAGGGTATGAATCATGGGGTACCACCCCGTGCTGCAATGCGGGTGCCGTTCCTCGACCGAACTCAGCCCCGGGTTCTGCCAGCGGAAAACGCCGCGGGTCGGATGCCGCGCACCGGGTTGCTGATCCGGTGGCATGGAGAATCCTCGTCTCTCGCCAAGTTGGCAAATCACTCCGTCATCCTAGCACCGCTTGTCGACCTCAGCCGCGTTTCAAAAGGTACAGCCGACGTGGCAGCCGGTCTTCAAGGTGTGGGTTGTCCTCGATGCCCGTGATTTCGGGCTGGGCTCACCCAGGAGCAGTAGGCGGAGCGCCTTGGCTTCACGCTGAAATACTTGCAGCGCATCGAGGGCGGCGGGGAGAACCTGACGGTCAGGTCCCTGGCCAAGATTGCCGGCGCGTTCGGCGTGCCCGTGACCGAACTGTTCCGCAAGCCGCGGACGAAGCAGGCAGGGCCTGGGCGACCGAGACGACGGAGGAGGACCGGCGGGAAGAAGATGGCGTAGGGAGACCAGCGCTTCTACGGGTTCGAGTAGGGCTTCGGGACGACCCACGTGAGCTGACTGCTGAGCACGTGGCTAGAGCGGATTGCCCGGCCCATCAAGGAATGAACGAGAGGTCGTCGATCACGATATCGACGGCACTCGGAGTACTCCCGGACGACCATGGAAAGTACCAGTATATGGCAACAATACCGCTCGGGTTGACGGAGGCCTCGGGCACGCCGCCGCTGAAATCGGACCACAGAATGTTCTGCACGGTCGGCGTCGGCGTCACTGGAATGAGCGTCGTGGCGTCGGTACAACCCGGGTGGTAGTACTGGTTACCCGCGGTGGGAATGCAGCGGCCGGGGTCGGCGGGCATGGTCGACGTGTCGCCATTAGCGATGAGCCACGTGGCAGCGGGCGTGTTGTTCAAGGTTCCGATGCCCATCGTGATCTGATTGCCCTGGGGCACCGAGCCTGAGATGGTGAAGAAGATTCCTCGGTATGCCGAGGCATCGATCCGGTTGCAGTTCTCGATGCTGAGCCCGAAGCCTGAATAGTCGCCGAGCGTGCCGCTGATGTGCCAATTGTTCTTAGTCACGTCGGAGGTGAGCGGATAGCTGCCCGCGACGGGATATAGATTCTCGGTTCCGGACAACGAAGTCGCATCGTCGAAGTGCACGAAATCGGTCCCCGTCGTTGCGCCGTCGATGGGCGTGTACGTGAAGTCGGTGATGAGCGCGCTCTTCAGGGGTGGGCACAGCACGCCATCGCTGCTGGAGCCACTGCCCGAACCGCCGCTACCGGTCGCGCCGCCCGTGCCCGTGATTCCACCCGTGCCGGTCGTCCCTCCTGAGCCCGTAGCGCCGCTATTGCCAGTCATCCCACCCGAACTGATCATCCCACCCGAATTTGCCATACCGCCTAACCGGGTCGTACCGCCCGAGCCCGTTGTGCCGCCAGTCCCGCGCCCACCCGTTGCAGTACCTGGACTAGTCGTACCGCCGGTGCTCGTGGTACCGCCGGTGCCGACAATTCCCCCGCTGCCACCAGCGTCGAGCGTGCCACCAGTAGCGACAGAGCCGCCAGTTCCGCCGGTCGAGGCTGTGGTTCCGCCAGAACCGACGCTACCACCCACAGCTGCAGCATCGAACTGGGTGGCGACGGTGTCGCCGCCGCGGGCATCCGCCGTAGGCGTCGCACCGCACGCGCACGCCCCGTACGTGCCCGACGAGGTACAGACTTGGACACCGCTCTGCTGCCCCAGGCATGCGCACGCCACGCTTGCGCCGGGAACACACTTGGCAGCAAAACTCCCGCCACCGCAACCACCGAGAAGAAGCACCGGAAGAACCAAGGCACCGACACGCAACCTTAAAAACATGTTGATCATGGTCGCGCCATTCCGGCTGATCCGCAAGCCGCGGACGAAGCAGGCAGGGCCTGGGCGACCGAGCCGGCGGGGCAGGACCGGCGGGAAGAAGGGCTCCGGCCACTCATCCCAGTAAGCTATAGTCCTGCAGAAACCGGCCGTGCTCGCGAACCTGGGAAACGCGTACTGGGTAGGGGGTGGGGTACCCTGCCCAGCCAAGTCGCAGCCACGACGATCACGGGCCTTCATTGACGCAGGATTTCGCTGACATGATGTCGCGTAATTCGGTGCGTCCACCTGCGCTGGACCACGGTCCTACTCAAGCTGCCTGCATTGGAAATACCCGCACGGTCCCCTTTCATGTAGCCTGCATGCGTTCCCGCACGACTCGCGGGAAAGAGACGAAGATGAATCGTCTAGCCTTGCTCATCCCCATGGTCTTGGCCTGCCCCCGCACGCCTTTGGGATTGCATGCAACCGACGGCGGTTCACCTGGCGCGGGTGGCGCTGG
>PNBO01000121.1 GCA_003136095.1 Myxococcales bacterium | reverse complement strand
TCCCGCCGCACATGCTCGGCGAAGTAGGGCGAGCGCTCGCGGAAAACGTCGGGCGGCTGGTGCACCTCGAGCGGCCGGCTGCGCAGCTCCTCCGCACTCGCGCCGTCGATGACCCCGGCCGAGGCCATGGCGGCCAAAACTTGGTCGCGGCGGACGCGGGTCAGGTCGGGCGCCAGGATGGGCGAGTAGCGGCTCGGCGCCTGCACGATGCCGGCGATGGTGGCCATCTCGGCCAGGTCGAGCTCTCTGACTTGTTTGTTGAAGTAGCGGCGAGCGGCAGCGGCCACGCCGTACGACTGGTGGCCGAGGAAGATCTGGTTGAGGTAGAGCGCCAGGATCTGGTCCTTCGCGTAGCGCGCCTCCAGGCGCCGCGCCAGGATGGCCTCGCGGATCTTGCGCTGCAAGGTCTGCTCCGAAGAGCGCAAGAAGGAGCGCGCGACCTGCTGGGTGATGGTCGAGCCGCCCTGAACCACGCGGCCCGCGCGCAGATTGGCGACCAGGGCGCGCAACATGCCGCGATAGTCGAGGCCGCTGTGCTCGTAGAAACGGCGATCCTCGATGGCGACGAAGGCTTGCAGCAGTTTTTTCGGGAAGGCGTCAAGCGGCAGGATCTCGCGCCGCTCGCTGGCCAGCTCGGCCAAATCGGTTCCGTCCCATGCGCGCACGCGCGTCGAGGCCGCGGCTTCCAGCCGGTAGCGGTCGAAGTCGGGCAGGCTGGGCAGGGTGCTGGCGAAGTAAGCGTAGAGGGCGATCCCGCCGAGCACGGCGAGGCCGGCGAGGCATATCGCCGCGAATGCATAGAACTTGAATAGCCAGAACCAGAACCCGCCGTCGGATGGGTTGGTGATCTCGACGCGGGCCGGCTCTGGCGAGGAACGTCGCCAACGCACGCGCGGAATCTAGCACTTTTTAGTAAATCGCGATGCCGGCGGTGAAGAGCTCGCCGGCTTGCCAGCCGCCGTCCGGGCGGATCTTCGCGCTGGTGTAGTCCGCGCGCAGGGTGAGCGCCAGCCGCGCGGTAAGTCCCAGCTCGAGCAGAAGGCCGCCGCCGACTGCGGTTCCGTTGCGGGTGCCGCCGGTCGCATCGTCGGCGTATTGGATGCCCGCGTGTCCGAAGCCGCCCAGGTAAAGACGCCAAATACCGACGGGGAAAACCTGCGCTTCCAGGGCCAGGTTGTTGCGCGTGAACGACTTGCCCGCCGCGTCCGAACCACCCGCGATGGACCAGCCGCCCAGCACCCCGACGAGATGATGCGGGAAGTAGCCGAATTGCAGGCCGAATCCCATGCCGTCGCCGTCGAGGCTCGCGCTCGACGAATGGAACCCACCGATGTCCAGCTTGAAGGCGAACCCTTGCCGGTCGAGCGGCCGGCGCCCAAGGCGCATGAGGCCCCAGCCCTCGTCGTCCATGATCAGAGCCTTGCCCGTCGCGGTCGCGTCCGCGGGGGTGATCTGAGCCAAAGGCACCTCGCGGTCCTGGCCATTTCCATCCTGGAGGTGAAGCGGTTGCCAGGGGTACATGGCCACCTCGCCGTCGTAGCGGGCGCCCTCGGTGGCGACCATGCCGACCGCGGCGGCCAGGGCGACCACGATCAGAAGCGCGACAAGATCGTCCTTGCCACCACCGCCGCCGATCTTGCCCGCTGGGAGTTTGCCGCCGCCAGGCGAGGCACCTGGCCGCACTGGCGCCGAGCGCCCCATGGCGCCGCCGGGGAGGCCGCGCGGTCCGGGGCCGGGGCCCCCGGCAAAGCCAGGACCTGGCCGGCCGGGAGGGAACGGCAGAATCAGAGGAAGGGGCGGGCCCGGAGCGATGATGACGCCGACGCCGACGCCGACGTTGGGCTCCACTCCGCCCTCCACGTAGCCCTCGGGCGGTGGGGCGCCGCCCTGCTCATAGCCGGGCGCCGGCGGCGGTTGTGGCCGGGTCGTGTCGATGGCCTCGCCGCGCCGGTCGCCGAGATTCTGCACGACGCGCACACGCTGGCCGCGCTGCTCGGGCGGGAGCTGCGCCAGGCGAGACAACTCGGCGCGAGGAATCACATATTCGTTGGAGAGGCATCCGCCGCAGGTGGAGGAGAGAAACGCCCCAAAGACGGCGAGGGCGATCTCGGGCTTGCGGGCGAAACGGGCCTTCTCAGCGGATGGCAGCACGCGCATGGAGCTCAGGCTAGCAGCTTTCGTGCCGCGGGTGCGATGGACGATACCGGGCAGGTTTTCGCCAGGTTGCGCCGTTCGGTGAATCCGTAGGCCCGCCAGGTGTGGCGTTCGCGCCACGCTCGACTGTCACGCTGCAACGGAAACACAAATGGACTTCTTTGCCGGCACGCTATTGCGGCGACCGGCAGACGACCTTACAGTGGTAATTGTAGTGTAGACAAATTCCAGGTTGGGAGGAACCATGGGAATTGACGTACGCGTAGAGACCGAGTCAGGCGAAGTTCAAGACGAGGTTCTCGATGACCAGAACCTGACCGAGAAGCTGCTACCCGACCGAGAGGACGGGACGTCGCCCTGCCTACGGTTCGTGGACGCCTTCGGCGACACCTTGTTCAACCAGATCCAGATTCCGCTGGTGATCGTGGAGCTGGAAAAGCGATTGCGTGGCTCGGCGAAGACGGAGGTCAAGGCGCATTGCGAGGCCATCCTGAAGGTGCTCAGGGCGGCCACGGGAGAAGATCACACCTACGTGCGTTTCTCAGGGGAGTAGGTCCCGATCGTCTTGACGAAGATCCGCAGGGCCACGCGCCTTGGGTCCACCTTGTAGGCGCCCTGGGCGACGAGACGGCGCAGTTCCTCGACTCGCACCTGCCGCGCGACAACTTCCGCGTGCGCGCTCGGTGGCGCGGAGATTCTGGCCTTTTGCTCTCTAAGGGCTTTGGACGGTGCCATAAACCCGCACATCGGTCCTTTGGTAGGAAGCTTGAGCCGGTTTTTGAGCTTCTGCCGACTCGGTGAGTTAGGGGCTAGGCAGCGATCGTATCCTCGAGGATGGAGAGGGTCTCGCGCAGGCGGCGCGTGGCCTCGCCGTGGATCTGGCAGACCCGGGATTCGGTGACGCCCAGAACCTGGCCGATCTCCTTCAAGTTCATGTTCTCGCAGTAGTAGAGCGATAGCACCTGCTGCATCTTCTCCGGCAGGTCGTCGATGCCCGACACCAGGCGGGCCAGGGCCTCGCGATGCGCGGTGATCTCGAAGGGGTCGGGAGAGCTGCTGTCGCTCGTGCGCTCGAGCAGATCCGGGCCCGCGTCGTCGATACCGACCACCGAGGAGCCGGACAGCTTCTGCTGGCGGCGGTAGAGCTCGTCGACGTTGAGCCCGAGGGTGGAAGCCAGCTCCGCCTGGTCGGGAGTGCGGCCGAGCTCGGACTCCAGCTTGCGGGTCGCGCTGCGCAGCTCGTTCGAGAGCCGGCGCATGTCGCGCGAGAGCGTGTCCCGCGCCCGCAGGTCGTCGAGCATGGCGCCGCGAATGCGGAACTCGGCGAAGGCCTCGAAGCGATCCGCGCGCTTGGGGTCGTAGCGGTCGGCGGCTTCCATGAGCCCGATCACGCCCGCCGAAACCAGATCGTCGATTTCGACGTGGGCGGGCAGGCGGCGTGCCAGCCGGCGGGCGACCTTCTCGATGTAGGGGAAGAAGCGCTCCGCGTACACCTTTCGCCGCGAAGCCAGCGCCTTGGCGGAGGGCTTGCGCACGCGCTTCATGGCCGCCGTTCCCCCTCGCTGCTTCCGTCCCGTGCTCCGATGGCTTTGCTTCGGTTTGGGCATGCGAACCTCCGGTGCACCTCTCGTGCCATGAGGAAGGTCGCGCTAACCCCGCCATCTGGCTCACCCTCGTATCGGACGTGGTCTCCGATCGTCAGACGAATGACGTCAGTCTGGCCGCTTGACCGTCAAACAGGTGACGAAAAGCGCCGGATCCGCGGCGGCACGCGCGATGATTTTCAGGTGAGTCAGGCCACGGAGCGCCGGCGCAGCTTCTCGACCAGCGTGGTGCGATTCATGCCGAGCAAGCCGGCGGCCCGGTTCTTGTTCCCCCCGGTTCGATCGAGCGCCTGGCCAATCAGGCGGTCCTCCAGCTCGGAGAGAAGGTTGCGGAGATCCACGCCATGCGGCGGAAGATCGAGGATGGCCGGGGGCCGCGCATTTCCCTCCGTACGCAGACTGGCGGGCAGGTCGCATACCGCGACGCCTCGCTCCTGGGCGGCAGCACGGATGGTGCGGAAGGCCTCCGGCGGCAAGCCAAGCGATACCACACAGAGGCCGAAGACCTCCCCAGAGAGCGCGGTCAGCGCTTGCGCGACGTTCTCCGCCGGGGTGCATTCGTGTCCAAGCGCGGAGATCACGCGCAGGAAAGCCTCCCGAGTCGACCGGTCCTCTTCGACGATGAGTATGCGTACAGACATTCTCGACAATTGCATCGGCGGAATGGGCCTGGGTCTGAAGCCCAAGACGCGTGCGCCTCATCACGGTGAAGGGGACGGCCGCGCCCAGGGTCGCCGGCGACGCCGCGGCCCAGATGCTAGTTCGAGGTTAAGTGCCCACGTTGCCCATCGATTCGCCACGCTCTACATTCGGGAGAGCGGCGCTCGGCTTCCTCGGGCGAGATAGGGACGACCCCTCGGCGGCCGCACGCCATAGGCTGCGCTGCGCGCGTCCGTGGCGCGCTCAGCATCCGTGTCCCTATGCGACCAGCGAAGCTGGTCGCGGGCCCCTTCCCGGCTCGCTGGCGCGCGAGCGCGGACGCTCGCGGCGCTCGCCCATGCCGCCTCGGAGTCGTCCCTATCTCGCCCGCGCGCCGAGCTCGCATTCGCGACTGGAACTGCGCTTGTCCAGGCAGGAGCCCCGAGTACGACCCCTTCAGAAGTCGGCCCCTGCACGGAATCGGACGGCGCGCAGGGGGAAGAACATGTCCCAACCGTCGGCGTGAGGAGCTGCTCCAGCCGTCCGCGGCCGGATGCCAAGCGACGACCGAGAGCGACACGGGCGCGCATCGCGCGCCCGAAGTCGCTCGTCCGGCGGGTGGGACATGTTCTTCCCCCGTTGCAGCCGTCCGCTCGCCGAGACCGAGCGCCGCTCTCTCGAATGGGCCGCTGCACACTGGCAACTGGGGCCGGCTTCAGAGGCATTCACCTCATCGAATTGGGGCCGCGGCGGTCCGCAAAGGTGGGTGAATTTGCGACGCGTGTGACGCGCCGGCCATTGGTGCGTGGCTGCCATGACGAGGGGAGTTGACCTTCCGCCTTCTTGCTCGCAAAGTCCTCTCCCGAGGTCCATGGCCATCGACCTGTCTCCTCAAACCCAGGCAGCGATCGCTCGGGCGCGCGGGCACTACCCGAACGCGCAGGCCGCGCTCATTCCCGTTCTTCACCTGATTCAGGATGAGGTTGGTCATCTTTCCGACGCGGCGCTGGAGCAGGCTGCGGGCCTGCTCGATCTGCCACTCTCGCACGTATTCGGAGTGGCGACTTTCTACACCATGTTCCGGCGCGAAAAGCCAGCACGTCATCGGCTGCACGTGTGCAGCAACATNNTCAGCCTCGACGAGGACGACGACATGATTGGGTGCGAGCACGGCGCCTCGGTGGCCATCGGCAGCACCTGGCACCGTGGGCTCACGGCAGAGAAGCTCGACCGCCTGCTCGACGATCTACGGGAGAAGTCGGCGAGCAACGGCCACGCCGTCCCGCCCATCGACGCGCTCGCGGTGTTTCGTCCGACGCCCGGCGAAAAGATCGTCAGCAAGAACATCGGCGTGCCCGACATCCGCAAGCTGTCCACCTACCGGGCGCGCGGTGGCTGGATGGCCTTCGGCAAAGCGCTCTCCATGCAGCGGGCGGCGATCGTCGACGAGGTCAAGGCCTCCAACCTGCGCGGGCGCGGCGGCGCCGGCTTCTTCACCGGCATGAAATGGAGCTTTCTGCCCAAGGACGCCAAGCAGGTGTACCTGGTGTGCAATGCCGACGAATCCGAGCCCGGCACCTTCAAGGATCGGGTGCTCATCGCGGGCGATCCGCACCTGCTGGTCGAGGGCATGGCGGTGGCGGCCTATGCGCTCGGGTGCGCGCACGCTTACATCTACATTCGCGGCGAGATGGTGAGCGAGGCCAAGATCCTCCAGGCCGCCGTCGACGAGGCCTACGCCGTCGGGCTGCTCGGCAAGGCGCACACCAGCGTGATGGGCTCCTACACCCTGGACATCACGGTCCATCGCGGCGCGGGCGCGTACATCTGCGGCGAGGAGACCTCGCTGCTCAATTCGCTGGAAGGCCAGCGCGGCTGGCCGCGCATGAAGCCGCCCTTCCCGGCGGTGCGCGGTCTCTTCGGGCAGCCGACCATCGTCAACAACGTCGAGACCCTGATGAACATCCCCGAGATCGTCAGCCACGGCGGGGCCACCTTCGCCAAGCAGGGCATGGGCAAGTCGGGCGGCACGCGGGTGCTCAGCGTCTCGGGACACGTGAACCGGCCGGGGGTGTTCGAGCTCCCCATGGGCATCTCCTTTCGCCAGCTCATCGACGAGCACTGCGGCGGCATGCTGGGCGGCCGGCGGCTCAAGGGCCTGATTCCCGGCGGCAGCTCCATGCCGGTCCTCGATGCCAGCGAGATCGACGTGCCCATCGAGTTCGACACCCTGATGACCGACAGCCGCATCAAGGACGTCGAGGTCAGCCCCGGCGTGGCCTTCGACATGGGCGGCGGCAAGCGCCTCAAGACCATGGCCGGGTCGGGCGGCGTGGTGGTCTTCGACGAGACCACCGACGTGGTCGCCTTCTGCGCCACCATCATGCGTTTCTACGCGCACGAATCCTGCGGCCAATGCACGCCCTGCCGCGAGGGCACGGCCTGGCTGGCGCGCGCGTGCACGCGCCTGGCCGACGGCGAGGGCCGGCCGGGCGACGTCGAGCTCCTGGGCAGCATCGCCGCTGGCATCGCGGGCAACACCATCTGTCCCTTGGGCGAGGCGGCGGCGTGGCCCATGCTCGCGTTTCTTACCAAGTTTCGCGCCGACTTCGAGGCCAAGCGGAAGGCCGGGAGGGTCGCCCCATGAACTACGTGCTGGCTGGTCCGAGCCTGCTCGACAAGATCGCCTTTGTGGTCCTGGCCGGATCCGTGCTCGGCTTCGCACTGCTCACCATCACGCGCAAGAGCGCGGTGACGGCGCTCATGGCCCTGATCGGCGCCTTCTGTGCCATGGCCGGACTCTACGCGACGCTGTCGGCGCACTTCCTGGCCGTGTTGCAAGTCCTGGTCTACGCCGGCGCCATCATGGTGCTCTTCATCTTCGCGGTCATGATCCTCAACCGCGACGAGGAGCACCCCATCGCCCTGCGCGGCTTGTTCGTGCGCGCGGCCGGCGTCCTGGCCACCGGCTACCTCTTCTATCGCCTGGCCTGGATCGTGGTGCACGAGCAACGCACGGAGGTGCTTGCTACCTCCATCACCCTGCCCATCCCCGAGTACGGCAACGTCGCCTCGATCGGCCGGCTCCTCTTCTCGGATTTCCTCTTCCCCTTCGAAGCCATCTCGCTTCTCCTCCTGGTCGCGGTGGTCGCCGGCGTGCTTCTGGCGCGGCCGCCGCGGCCGGCGCGGCCCCCGCGATCCTCGGAAGCCGGAGGAGGTACCTGATGCCGGGCCATCTCTACATCCTGGTTTCCCTCGCGCTGTTCTTCATCGGGACGACCGGCGTGCTCCTGCGCCGCAATGCCCTCTTCGTGCTCATGAGCGTCGAGTTGCAGCTCGGCGCCGGCAGCCTGGCCCTGCTGACCTTCGCGCGCGGGCTCGGCGATCAGAAGGGCCACGTGGTCGCCTTCTTCGTCATGGCGCTGGCCGCCGCCGAGGCCGCGGTCGGGCTCGCCATCGTGGTGTCGGTCTATCGCACGCGGCGGCAGATCGACCTCGACGGCATCAACGAGCTGCGAAACTGACGGAACGAACGATGCTCTCGCACCTGTACATGATTCCGCTTCTGCCGCTCCTCGGCGCCGCGTACCTGATTCTCGCCGGCCGCCGCCACTCGCGTTCCGTGGTGCAGGCCATCGCGATTCTCACCGTGTTCGCGTCGTGCGTGATCTCGCTCGACGCTTTCTTTTTCGGCCTGCCGCCCGTGGTCCACGCCGGCGGCATCTCCGAGCTGGTCTACGCCTGGTTCTCCGGCGGCAGCGTCAACGTGGATCTCTCGCTACGCATGGACGCCTTGTCCGGGCTGATGTGCCTGGTCGTCACCTTCATCGGTACCTTGATCCACGTCTACTCGGTCGGCTACATGGCCCACGACGAGGACTACGCGCGGTTCTTCGCGTACCTCAATCTCTTCTGCGGCGCCATGCTCATCCTCGTGCTGGGCGACAGCCTGCCCGTGGCCTTCATCGGATGGGAAGGCGTGGGCCTGGCGAGCTACCTGCTCATCGGCTTCTGGTACAAGGAACAGGCGAACGCCAGCGCGGGCAAGAAAGCCTTCATCGTCAATCGCATCGGCGATTTCGGCTTCCTCATCGGCATGTTCCTGCTTTTCCGCGCCACCGGCACGCTCGACATCCCCGCGATTCTGGGCTCCGCGCACCCGGGCAGCGGGCTCGCCGCTCCCCTGTGGCTGGGCCAGCCGGTCGCCTTCTGGGCCGGCGTCTTCCTCTTCCTGGGCGCGGCCGGCAAGTCGGCGCAGATCCCCCTCTACGTGTGGCTGCCCGACGCGATGGCCGGCCCCACCCCGGTGTCGGCGCTGATTCACGCCGCGACCATGGTCACGGCCGGCGTCTATCTCGTCGCGCGCATGTCGGCCATCTATATGTTGGCGCCAGCCGCGCTGGCGATTGTTGCCGTGGTCGGGGCGTTCACGGCGCTGTTCGCCGCGCTCATCGGCTTCGCCCAGAACGATTTCAAGAAGGTCCTCGCCTATTCGACGGTCAGCCAGCTCGGCTTCATGTTCGTCGGCGTCGGCACCGGCAATTTCGCCGGCGGCATCTTCCACCTCTTCACCCATGCCTTCTTCAAGGCCGGCCTCTTCCTGTGCGCCGGCTCGGTCATGCACGCCATGAGCGGCTCGGGCGACATCACCAAGATGGGCGGGTTGGCCAAGCGCCTGCCCTGGACCACGCGCGTCTTCCAGATTTGCTGGCTGGCTATCTGTGGCGTGCCCATCTTCTCTGGCTTCTTCAGCAAGGACGCCATCCTCGACGGCGCCTTCGCCACCGAGGTCTACGGCCACGGGCTTGGTTGGGTCGGGCCGCTGGTGGGCGCCATCCTGCTCGTCGCCGCACTCGGCACCGCGTTCTACATGTCCCGGCTCTATTTTCTCGTCTTCTCCGGTGCGTGCCGCGCCGACGAGCAGACCCAGCACCACATCCACGAATCGCCGATCTCGATGGTCTTCCCGCTGGTGGTCTTGGCCGCGGGCGCGCTCCTCGCGGGCTTCGCCGGCATTCCACCCGCCATCCGCGCGCTGTTCGGCAAGCATGGCGAGAGCACGCTGGCGGTCTGGCTGGCGCCGGCCGTGGGCGCGCCCCTCGAGGTCGCCCATCGCTCCGAGTGGATGACCATGGGCTTCTCGACGGTCATCGCGCTGGCCGGCATCGGCCTCGGCTATCTCTTCTTTGGCGGCGGCTACCGCGCGCCGGCCCACGCCTTCGCGCGGAAAGTGCCCCGTCTGGTGTCTCTGGTGCGCGACAAGTTCCGCATCGACGAGCTCTACGGCGCGATCATCGTTCGCCCGCTTCAGATCCTGTGCCGCTATCTGTTCCTCATCGTGGATCGCGTGCTCATCGACAAGATCCTCATCGGTGGCTGGGCCTTCGCCGCCGACCTGGGTGGCCGCATCTGCCGCTTCCTCCAGGCCGGGGACGTGCAGCGCTACCTCGCCGCGTTCGTCATCGGCCTGGCGGTCCTGGTGTGGTTCGCCGCGCGCCCGGCCGCGCCCCAGGAGGTGCAGGTCGCGGTCGAGGGACACGTCGCACGCGTCACGCTGGTCGACCCCGAGGCGGCAAGCGGCAACCTCAAGTACAGTTTCGACTTCGACGGTGACGGAACGCCCGACCGCGAAGGCACCAGCCCCACCGCCCTCTGGCTCTACGGCGGCCCCGCCCGCTACACGGTGGACATCACCATCGAGGACATCCGCTGGCACACCCGGCGAACCCTGAAACGGGAGATCGAGGTCGGGCCATGACCAGTCTCGCCATCACCACGTTGTTGCCGCTCGTGGCGGGCGCCGTCGCGCTGCTCTTGCCGGGCAAGAGCCCGCGCCTGCTGCGCTGGTACGGCATCGCGGTGGCGCTTGTCACCTTCGCGCAATCGCTCTGCGTGCTTGCCGCCTTCGAGCCCGGCCAGGCCGGCTTCCAGATGGAGGTGAACTGGGCCTGGGTGCCGGCCCTCGGCATCCGCTTCCACCTCGGCGTCGACGGCATCTCGCTGTGGCTGCTCATGCTGACCACGCTGATGATGGTGGTGACCCTGCTCTCGCCGCAGGCCACCGGTTTCGTGCGCGACCGCAACCGCGGCTTCGTGGCGGCCATGCTCATGCTCGAATCGGGCATGATCGGCGCGTTCCTCGCTCTCGATCTCTTCGCCTTCTACGTCTTCTGGGAGCTGATGCTGGTGCCGATGTACTTCATCATCGGCATCTGGGGCGGCGAACGCCGGGTCTACGCCGCCATCAAGTTCATGATCTTCACCCTGGTCGGCTCGCTCTTGATGCTGGCGGCGATTCTCTTTATGGCCGTCGCCGTGCATGGTCTTGTCGGCGGCTGGACGTTCGACTACGCCACCTGGTCGCGCCTGATGCTGCCGGAGGGCACGCAGCTTCTGTGCTTCGGCGCCTTCGCGCTCTCCTTCCTCATCAAGGTGCCGCTCTTTCCGCTGCACACCTGGTTGCCCGACGCCCACGTCGAGGCCCCGACCGGCGGCTCGGTCATCCTGGCCGCGGTCCTGCTCAAGCTGGGCGCCTACGGGTTCCTGCGTTTCGCATTGCCCTTCTTCCCGCTAGCCGCGCACCAGACGGCCCCGCTGGTCGCCTGGCTGGCCGTGGCCGGCATCGTCTACGGCGCGCTCATGGCCTACGCCCAGGACGACATCAAGAAGCTGGTCGCCTACTCGTCGGTCTCGCACCTCGGCTTCGTGGTGCTGGGCATCCTCACCTTCACCGCCGCGGGCGTGCAGGGCGGCATGTACCAGATGCTGGCGCACGGGATCTCCACCGGCGGTCTCTTCCTCGCGGTCGGTATCCTCTACGAGCGCCGGCACACGCGAAAGCTGACCGACTTCGGCGGGCTGTGGGCGCGCACGCCGGTATTCGCCGCGTGCTTCCTGGTCATCGTCCTCGCCTCGGCCGGCCTGCCCGGTCTGTGCGGTTTCGTGGGCGAGTTCCTGGTGCTCATCGGTACCTTCAATGCCGGCAAGGCCTGGCGGGAGGCAGGCATGGCGCCGGCCTTCGCCCATCCCGCGCTCATGGCGGCCATCTCGGCCACCGCGGTCATCCTGGCCGCGGTCTATTTGCTGACCATGTTCCAGAAGGTCATGCTGGGGCCGCTCGACAAGCCGGAAAACCGTGACGAGCACGTGCGCGACTTGTCGTGGACGGAGCGGATCGTATTTGGCATCGTCGTCGTCTTCGCGCTGGGCATGGGCCTTATGCCGGGGCCGATTCTGAGCCGCAGCGAGGCCTCGGTCGATGCGCTCCTCGAGAACTATCGTGGCCGCCTGGCGGAAGCGCGCGGCAAGCCCGAGGCGCCGGCGCGCATGACTGCCCCAGGCGGCGCGGGCCGCCCGGCGGACATGCGGCCCACCTGGCGCGGCCCGCGCGGAGGGATGGAATGACCGGCGACATCTCCCTCGCGCACGCGCTGGCGCCGCTCGTCGTGACGGCCGGCGCGGGCTGTCTCGCGCTGTTGGCTGGCGTCTTCGTGGCGGCGCGCTTTCGTCCGGTCGTCAACTGGCTGTCGGTGGCCGCCCTGGCCGCGGTGGTGCTCCTCTGCGCGCTGGCCTTGCCGCAGGCGGGCCGCGCCCAGCCCGTGCTTTCCGACATGTGGGTCGCGGATCGCATGGCGTTGGTCTTCGACATAATTGTCGCGCTGGCTGGGGGCATGACCTTGATGGTGCTCGATCCCTTCACGCGCGAGCACGGTTTTCCGCGCGAGGAGCTGCCCGCCTTGGTTCTCTTCGCGGTCGCGGGCATGATCATGGTGGTCCACGCCACGCACCTGGTGTCGCTGCTCATCGGCATCGAGACCATGTCGCTGGCGGCCTACGCGCTGGTGGGGTGCCGGCCGCGCAGCGGCCCGGGGGCGGAGGGCGCGCTCAAGTACTTCCTGATGGGGGCGCTGGCCACCGGGTTCTTCGTCTACGGCATGGCGCTGGTCTACGGCACCACCGGCGGCGAGCTTTCGCTNNGGCGTGTTCCTGATCCTGGCGGCGTTGCTCTTCAAGGTCGCGGCGGTGCCGTTCCACATGTGGCTGCCCGACGCCTACGAGGGCGCGCCCACCCCGGTCACCGGTTTCATGGCCGCCGGGATCAAAGCCGCGGCTTTTGGCGGCATGATCCGCCTGCTTGGCTCGGCGCTGGCACGGCCCGAGGTGGCGCTGGGGCACGCCGGCTGGGCACGTGCCATCGGCCTGCTGGCCTTCGCCACCATGACCCTGGGCAACCTGGCGGCGATCCGGCAGGAGAGCGTGAAACGCATGCTGGCCTACTCGGCCATCGCCCACGCGGGCTATCTGCTCGTCGGCGTGGCGGCGATCGGTTACGGCGTGGCCGCCGCGCAACCGGCGTTGATCTTCTATCTCGGGGCCTACGCGGCGACCACCCTCGGTACGTTTGCCGTCGCGGCCTGGGTCGGGCGGCAGGGCGACGAATGCCTGCACGTCGATGACTGGTCGGGCATCGCGCGTCGGCGGCCGGCCCTGGCCCTGGCCATGACGCTCTTCTTGCTTTCGCTGGCCGGCGTGCCGCCGACCGGCGGTTTCTTCGCCAAGTTCTACCTGTTACGCGCCGCCGTCGAACGGCCCGAGCTCGTCTGGCTGGTGGTAGCCGCGGTCTTGAACAGCGTCATCAGCGTCTACTACTACCTGCGCATCGTGGTCGCGATGTACTTCCGCAATCGTGCCGAGCCCGCCCGTGGCTACCCGTCGATCGCGACCGGTGTCGTGCTGGTGGTGCTGGCCGCGGTGGTGCTGATGCTGGGCGTGTTCCCGTCGCCGCTGCTGGCCCTGGTGCAGTAGCTGTCCCTCGCCAAGCTGTCATCCTGCCCGAGCGGGCAGGCATTCCCGGATAGAGCGCGGGCCTTGGCGTTGTGCTCGCGGTCGCGCAGCCGCAGATCGCGGCCAGGATCGTCGAAGTTCTGTGGGCGGAATCGGCGGGTGGGCAGACTCGGGCCGTCCGCCTCCGTGGGTGGAACGCCGCAAGAGACGCGCTCTTCAGGCAGCGAGGCGTTCGTATCGGTGATGGAGGCCGCCGACTTCAGGCGGCGCCACGACCTTGCCCATGCTGGGCGGGTGGACCGGTCGCGGCTCCGGCGCGTCCTTGCCCAGGGATAGATGAGTGCGTGACCGATGGTAGTAGGCGAAGTAGGACTTCAGGATCCGGTACAGGTGCTGCTCACCGAGGACAATGAGGTGATCGAGGCATTCGCGGCGGACCGAGCCCACGAGTCTCTCGGCGTAGGGATTCTGCCAGGGCGACCGTGGCGCCGTGAGCACTTCGTCGATGCCGATGCCCTCGACACGACGGCGGAACTGGTCGCCGTAGATTCCGTCGCGGTCGCGGATCATGTACGTGGGCGCCGTGTCCTCGGGGAAGGCTTCGATGATCTGCTGGCCTGTCCATTGCGCGCTCGGGAACTCGGTGACGTTGAAGTGAAGGACGCGGCGCCGGTCGTGGGCCAAGACGAAGGCACGGCCGCCAAGCTGCCGTGCAAGCGGCTTCGTCCAAGATTTCCTATCGGACATTTGCGAATGCCCTTCGGTGAAGGGGAAATCGCGTTTGTTCCGACTAGGCTCATACGCTACGGGGCAGCTGCGGAGTGGGAATAGACCTGGAACTCCGCGAGGCCAATATTGCTTGTCGTTGTGCTGACCTGAGTGATGGTAAAACGGACCGAGGTGATCTGCTTGGGAGCAAACTGAATCTCATTGGACCCGCCGGAATTGTCCAAGGCCCCCACGGCCAGGGTTGTTCCGTCGCTGAATAGCAGAGTGCCGGCCAGCACCTGGTCGTTCAAGTTGGGCCGGTCGTTGAGGACGATATCGTTCACCGTCTGAGGCGTGGGCCAGCTCAGCTCGATCCAGGCGCCGACACCTTGGCTCACGCTTGCCCACTCTTTGGTAAAGTCACCAGGGTAGCCATCGACAACGCCATCAATGGCCTTGGCAGCGGTCTGATCGGTCGTGACGTTCTCCGACGACGCGACTGCCGTGGCGACGAGAGCCAGATCCGTCGGCGGAAGACCTGGATTGATCACGACACTGACCGAGTCGGGAACCGACCACCCGCGATCATCGGCCACGACCAACTCGAACGTGAGGGTCTTGCGATCCGCCACGCTGGTAGGAGCCAGAAAGGTTGGCCGGGCGGAAGTGGCGCCGGAGAGGGCGACGGGTGGGCCGTCGACCTGAATCCATTGAAAAGCCAACGAATTCCCTTCGGGATCGAAGCTCGCCGATCCATCGAGTGACACCGCTATGCCCCCGACGACTGTTTGGTCCAGGCCCGCATTGACCACGGGGGGACGATTGCTCGGCGTCGCGGGACGTTCGGCCCAGAAAAATTCATCCTTGTGAAGGAACAGCCCGATATAACCATCGTCACCCGACTGGCTGGCATGCTTGGCGATGGCCTGATACTTCAGATTCTGGTCCAAGGTTGTCGTCTGCAGGGCCAGAGGCACATCCAGGCTGTCGCGATCGCTCCATAGCAATGTTGTACTTCCGAGCGTAGGGATCTCGGAGAAATACTGGTCGGGTGCGGCCGGGTTGGGCCACGAAGACCCGGCGTCAACGGCACCACTCGGCCAATCGAGGGAAGTATGCACAATCGTGGTGTATACCGTGGGCTTGTACGTCGGAAGGCCCGTGCTTGCCTGCGCCAGGGCAGCGACGAGGGCAAAGTAGGAGCTTTGGTGGTCTGGGTGCGCATCGAACTGGGAGGTAACGAAAATCTTGTCCGGCCGAAGCGAGCTGAGAACGCTCGCCACGTCCTGGATCACATTGGGCCAGTTGTAGGCAGCAGGCGCGCCGAAGGCGTAGCTGTGATAGTCCGTCCGACCCAGGCCATGTGCCGCATAGGTGTGGGAAACCCCATTCGGTGCGGTGAAGACATCCGTCGGGGAAACAGAGCTGTTGCGCAAGTCCGCCGTGCTGCCGTCTGGGTAGCCTAGGAATATCAGACTGTTCTCGCCGACGCCGAGCACCCCTTCTCCCGCGACGGCCTCGCCCTGGCGCACCAACCCGATGTCGGTACCGAGGAGGTCGCCGTTGGTGAGGTAGACGACATGGACCTGCTCACCTCGGCGCAAGGCGCGGACGATCACGCCAGATGAGGTGATGATGTCGTCATCCGGGTGAGGGGCAATGACGAGGACGCTAGCGAGGGCGCAACCACCACCGCCATCGGGCGAGGAGGAGCAATTGTCGCTGCCGCCGTCTGCACCCAAGTCCGCGGTCGTCGTATCCGGAGCCGTGTCCAGCTTGGGTGCAGGGACATCGTCTGCGGCGTCTCTTGTATCGGGTATCGTGACCAGATCGACAGCAACCGCCTCATCGAACCCAGGATTTGCGTCGACCGCCAGAACTATCGCGTCGATGACCGTGCCTCCATCCATCGATGGGCTGTCGAGCGGCAAGGCGACCAAAACATCGCCGGGAACTCCAGAATCGCTCGGCCCTGCAACGTCGGAAGCCGGAGCATCCGGACGCACATCTGGATTTTCCTTGCTACTCGATCCCTGGCACGCGCTGACGGTGACGCATAGAGTGATAATGGCTACGTATCTCATGGACCGGGATACTAGCCGCGAATGTGGACTGGGCCAATAGCTCACGCGTCGTAACGGCCCACCGAACATGTGGAGTCGGGTCGGGGACCGGTGCGGTGGTGTGCAGGACGCCCCTTGGCTGTGTCCGCCGTTTCCGGCTTGGTGCCCGTTTAGGGGTTCCATCACTCCGTCTCCGCCCCCGCCACATAATCGGCCTCGCAACATTACGCATCCGGCTCACCGCGAAGGCTTCTTCCATCGGGGTTCTGCGTCCGTTCAGTTGGGGCATGCTTTCGTGCTGCAGTCCAACCTCTATGCGGGCAACACGTGGACAGATCCGACTTCGCCGGTCATCGGCGCCAAGTCACGTATCACCGACAGCGGGACCGATTGGTTGATCAACTTCCGCAAAGGCAACTACTACGTCGAGGTTCGGATGACGCCTTCCTACGGGCCAGCGCCTGACTACGTGCCCGGCAGCGCCTCGCAGAAGATGGCGGCCATGGACTTCGCGGCCGCGGTCGCGTCGAAGATGTAGCCCCTACCGGCCCGCGCAGTTGCGCGCGTCGAGGAACATGAGCTGGCGATAGAGGGTTTCGACGAGAGGCATGGCCCCGCCCGCCGCGTGGGCCCGGCGCACCGGGTTGCCGTAGATGGCATCCACCTCCATGGGCTTGTGCTGGTCGAAGTCGATCTTCATGCTGGCGTGATACGGCGGCATGGCCAGGGTCATGTCGATCATCTTCTGTGGAAAGTCCTCGCGGATCGTGTGACCGCAGGCGAGTGCACCGGCCACCACCTCGCGCATGATCGCCTCTACCAGGGCACGAGCGTGCGGGTCGGCCATCAAGGCGCGCGTGTCGGTGTCGAGCACGACCGAGAGCCCGCTCATCGGCACGTTCCACACCAGCTTCTGCCAGCGCGCCAGCCCGAGATCCTCGGACAGGTCGGCGGGGATGCCCGCATCCTTGAAATCCTGGGCGATGCGGCCCGTCAGGGTTCTCCGATCCTGAAAAACCCCATTCGAAATGACTATGGCCCCCCTCGACCCTGGGCTAGGCACCGCTCTTGGAAACCGCATCCCGGAGGCGCACCTCCTGTTCCCGCAGCTCGCGGGTGAGCTCCTTGCCGAAGTCGTCGGCCTCGAACAGATGACGGATCTCGATCGTCGCTTCTTCGCCGGGCATGGGGTCCGGGCAACGGTTGACCCAAGCGACGGCGTCCTCCATGGACTTGACTTGCCACAGCCAGAATCCGGCAATCAGCTCCTTGGTCTCGGCGAACGGACCATCGATGACGGTTCGCCGGCCGGGCGCGAAGTTGACTCGCTTGCCCTTCGAGCTCGGGTGCAGGCCTTCGCCCGCGAGCATGACGCCCACCTTGACCAGGGCTTCGTTGTACTTGCCCATCTCGGTCAGAAGCTGCTCGCTCGGCATCATCCCGGACTCGGAATTCTTGGTTGCTTTGACGATCACCATCACGCGCATGACGTTCCTTTCGCCTCGCGGCTCAGGCGGCCTGCCTGTGGTCGCAGTTGAACATCCAGTTGATGCCGTAGGCGTCCTTGAGCATGCCGAACTTGGCGCCCCAGAACATGTCCTGCACGGGCAGGATGACCTTGCCGCCAGCCGCGAGGGCGTCGAATTTCTTGCCCATGTCGGCGGGGTTACCGGGCGGCCACTCTGGGAAGAATCGCCGTGAATAGCTGCCGCCAGGGTTCCCAGGTGTGGCCACCGGGAACCACGACGACCTGGCCTGGGGGAAGGACAGCCGCGAGCAAACTCTCCGCTCGCACGAAACGATCCTCCGAACCAAAGCCCAGAAAGATGCGGGGACAGGTTTGCCTGCGTTCCGCGCACGCCTTCAGCCAGCGCCAGAGGTCGCGCTGATAGTCATCCGGGTCGAGCTTCGCCGGTGGACGCCAGGCCAGCACGCCTCCCGCCCGTTCGATCTCGTCGATGACTTCCTCGTCGCCGAGGAAGGGCGCGATGGCGATGACGTCGGAAACGACCTCGGGATGGAACCGGGCGAAGAGCAGAGCCCCGATCCCACCCATGGAGATGCCCGCGATCCACTGCGAGCGATACCCGCGCGGGCGTTGGGGTTCGAAGACGTCCGCCACGAGGCGCTGGGTGAGGTTGCGGTGGATGTAGTAGCCAGCGGTCGCGTCGACCGCGATGACGTCGAGGTTCGATACGGCACGTTGGGCGATCCGCACCACGCCTTCCTCGGCGAAGGTGCTCGCCCGATCGCCGCGTCCCGGAAGCAGCACGAGCAGATCGCGGGCCGCGGCGCGGTCAGCGGCTGGATAGGGAATCGCCGGGAGCGGAGCGGGCGCCCGGAAGAAGAGTCCGCAGCCCGACAACCACACGAGGGCAATTGCGGCCCAGGTAAAAGCGAAGCGCCCTCCCACCTCCTGCATAGACTGCTCCTTCCCCCCGCGGTGAAGCCGTCGGTCTGCCCGGGGTAGTCTGCCTTTGGTATCACACTCGATTAGCATGCCCCTACGGGCGTACGTGACGACATCATCGAGCATGCGAAGCGGTGGGTCAACAAGGTGGGCGGCCGCGAGCCCTCCGCAGCTCCAACGGTGCGGCGTCATCACGCTCGTCACCGCGCCGGGCTACGGTGAGGTCACCGTCGTGACCGACGAGACCATGGGCGACAAAGATCCGCTGCGCGCTCGCCTCTTGGCTGCGCCCATCGCCGGTGCGCCGCCCACTGGCCCGGCCAACCAGCGCAAGCCCATCCGCATCGGGTTCGACCCCGATGCGCATGCGATGGCCAAGGCCAACGCATGCGGGCAGCATGTCGCGTTCAATCTTCACGCTGCTACCCGGGTTGCCGCCAACGACATGCAGAGCCGACTGGCCTTGTGCAAATGCATCCTGCGCCCGCCGCTGGCCAGTCGCGTGGGAAGCCGGCCGGCTTTGCCGGCCTGACGATGGCCTGCCGCGATTTGTCGTTTGTGGGTCTGTGACGACGGTCGCGCTTTTCCCCGTCGGGATAGCTTGCGTTGCCTCGGCGAGCGCGCGAAACTTCGGATTGCTGACTTGGAGGTGCATTCGATGAAGTGGCTTCCGCTGGCCGCCCTTCTCGTTACTGTCGCTGGTTGCGGCGCGCGCACGTCGATGGACAGTTGCGCGTTGGGCAGCGAGGAATGCGGCTGTCTCGCAGGCGCGTGCAACCCTGGTCTGGTGTGCGTCGACGAGACGTGTGCGCGCCCGGGCGTGACTGCCGCGGGCGGCGGCGCGGTCGGGGCCGGAGGCACCGTGGCGGCCGAGGGCGGCGTCGGCAGCGGAGGATGGTTTGGCGGGGGTGGCTATGGGGGCAGCGGCGGTCGCGTGGGCAGCGGCGGTCGCGTGGGCAGCGGTGGCTCTGTGGGCAGCGGTGGCTACGTAGGCGGCGGCGGGCAGGTGGGCAACGGTGGCTGCGCGGGCAGTGGCAGCTGGGTCGTCGGCGGTGGCCTCGTCGTCGTGGGCTGCGCCCCAACTGGTGGGCACGTCGGGACGGGCGGGATGTTCGCCAGCGGCGGTCGTGTCGGCAGCGGCGGCGTCTTCGGTACCGGCGGCGTCTTCGGTACCGGCGGTCGTGTCGGTACCGGCGGCGTCTTCGGTACCGGCGGCGTCTTCGGTACCGGCGGCCGGAACGGGGCCGGAGGCAGTACCGCGATCGTCACCTTCATGAACGGCCAAGCCATGGGGTTGATGGACGGTTGGGGCTGGGCCGCGGTCGGGCCCCAGGATTCGCTGTACTCTCCGACATGCGGCGGCCAGACCATCGTGTCGGCGAGTCAGTGCACCACGATGACGACTTGGACCTCGATCTACAGTCTCTGCATCACCGGCCTGATTCCCCCGCTTCCGCCCAGCCCGACGGCGTCGGACTACAGCGACAACTGGGGCATCATCGTCGCGGCAAACTGCACGGACCCGCCGGGCCCTCTCGGCAGCTCCTTCCGTACCATCAACATCTCGTGCTCGGGCTCGCCCAGCAGCGGTTTGCGGGCGGTCGTACACCGCGCCGGTGATCCGGACGGGAGCAACTATTGCGCGGACATGACCGCGAACGCGCCTATCTCCTTCACGGCCTTCAACACGGCTTGCTGGGGTGGCGCGGGAACCGCGTTGACCCTTGCCGACGTTTCCAATCTCGACTGGATCGGCGTCCAGATTCCTCCCGGCTCGTCAACGATCAAGACCAACCTGTGCCTCGGCGGCATCATGCTCATCCCGTAGCCGGGCCCGCTGGCTATCAGCTGCAAGAAGTGCGTCCGACCAGCACACCACGGACCGTTCCCTTGGTGTCACCAGGAGTCCGCCGACGATGATGGCATCGCAGACAAGATGCTGTTAGGGCGCGGGGCAGGGGTAGACATTCGCCAGCCACCGTCCAGCATCATGAGTCCGAGCCCCAGATGTGTGCGCAAACATTTCGCAGAAATCAGGGGCTACCGTCCGAGGGCGCTGCACGGGCAGCGGGAGGACGGTCATGGGAAGACGAGCACGGGTACTATCGGCCGGGGTGAAACAGCCTCGGGCGCGAAGCGAGCGATGGCCGACGACGCGTGAACGGTGGACGGCGATGCCGCCGGAGCTGTGGGCCGAGGCGGCGAGACTGGGGCAAGACCATGGGGTCTACCCGGTCGCGCGCGCGTTGCGGATCAGCTTCATCACCCGGTGCCCTATCCTGGAGCAGCACCGGGCCGGTCCGCCAGTCGAGGTCCCACCCGAGTTGGCGTCGGTGGTAGGGCTGGTGTCGATGGCAACGGTGGCGTCGGTGGTGTGGGCGACAAAAATCGTCGGCGACGATGATTCGGACATCACGGGGCGTAGGCTCCGTAGCCGATGACCGCTGGGTTCTGCGTGTGGAAATCGGCGGTCGCGACGCTGGCAAACATCGGGTCGGCGCTGGTCGAGGCGGAGATGCAGTTGCCATCGCCGCCGGACGTTGCGGTCCCTTGCACCGAATTGTCAGTCAGGCTGAAGCCGCGGGGCAGCGAGTCGTAGCAATCGTTCAATATGCTACGGGTGGCGACGATGATGTTGAGGGTAATCCAGGTGGATGCACCCGAGCCGATATCGTCGAGATTGACCTCCGAGCAACCCGGTGCCGTGGATAGCTGGCCGTTCATGTAGAAGGTATTGTTGTAGATGTTCACGGCGCTGAAGGCACTGCCCACCTCGCGCAGTCCGGAATAGTAGTTGGAGTAGATGAGGTTGTGCACGATGACAACGTTCGAGATGATTCCGGAGTCGGTGGCGTTCATCACGATGCCGTCTTCGTAGTCCGCATGACCGTTGTCGTGAATGCGGTTGCTGTCGATCCTGACCCCGTCGAGCGTGCCATATTGTCCGCCTTGGGTGTTGAGTTGCACGCCGCGGGAAGCGTTGCCGCGGATGTCGTTGTTGCGAAGGGTGACGAGACTGCCGGAAGCCAAGTACACGCCGTGGTCCTGGTGACCGTCCGATCCGCAGCGGCCGAAGTTCTCGATGAGGCACGCCTCGACCACGACGTCGGTGGCGCCGTCGACCTCCACGTGGCCGCCGTTCGCGCCGGTCTTGCAATCGCCGGTGAAAGTCACGTGATCGACGCGGATATCGGTGCAACCGGCGGAAAGGTTCAAGGTGTTGAACGAGCCCGACTGCGAGTAGCCGGTCAGATCGAAGGTGAGGTTGGAAACCTGCACGTGACTTGCGCCGGTCTCGATGTTTGCGCGCCCCTTGACGACGACGCCCGCACGCGATTCGCCGATGAATACGCGCCGGTGGTTGGCATCGACGCCGCCCTCGAGGACGTACAGTGCCGGCGAGCTGCCCGACTGTTGGTAGGTGCCGTTGTGGAGAAAGTAGCAGACACTTGCTGGATCGCTTGCGTGGGTGCCGTCGGCGCGCGAGGCGCTCGCGAGGTCGGCGACGGTGCTGATATCGACCCTGGTCATCACGCTCGGGCATGCCCCCGGGGCGTCGGTCCAGGTACCGATATCACCCGTCGTCTCGCCCGGCGGCGAGGAGCCCCCGCCGCCACCAGCGAAACCGCCGGCAGCGCCCCCGCTGCCCGTCATTGGGCCACCATCCTCGGATGGAACGATCTGCTTCCCTCCCGAGCCACCGCCGCCAGGCGGTGTGGCGCTCGACGCGCAGGCCAAGGGGAGCAGAAGAGACGAGGCAAGCAATGCGCGTGGAATGTTGCCCATGAAGACCTTTCGGGGACTAGTTTACCTGAGCCCAAGCAGGCAAGAGAAGCGCCAACCGTAACCGGTCGAACGTAACGCAACCGCGAATCAGGACATTCCCGAAATTGGATCCCGCAAGTGCAACCGCGAGAGGGAGGGCCTTCTGCGCGGAGGCTACGGCGGCCATGAGCGACCGTTTCGTGTAGCTGTCGACTTCTACATGCGGCCACCACGGCGTGCGAGGTCAAGCCATCGCTGGACGGCGGGGTTGCCCGGGCTGAGTGCAAGCGCCGCTTGATAGTGGTTGGCAGCATCCGCAAATCTGCCCTCGTTGAGGGCGGCATGACCGAGATTCATGTGGCCATCGACAGACGTCGGATCGACTTCCACGGCCTCGACGAACTGTTGCGTCCCTTCCGTCTTGCGGCCGACTCGATGCAGGAGCATGCCCAAGTTGTTGTGGATTGTGGCGATGAACGGCGCGCGTTTGCCAAGGGTGCTTCGGTTCTTGGCGAGAACCGACCCGTAGTAATCGATCGCATTCTGGAACTCTCCTTTTCGAAGCCAAGCGATCCCCAGGGCGACTTCAGCGCTCAGATAGTCCGGATTGATCGCGAGGCATTTGCGCGTTTGCTCGATTCCCTCGTCCGTCCTTCCGGCATCGAAGAGCTCCGCCGCGATGCTGTAGTGACCTACATAGCTTCGGGGGTTGATTGCAAACGTATGACGGAACAGGGTCTCCGTCGACCACCATATTCTGGCTTGATAGAAGCTCAAGCCCGCCAAGACCGCGAGAATCGCCCCTGCAACTCGCAAAGACCTGACCGTCGCCCGGGTCCGGATCAGAAGGCCCACGACCGCGATGCTTGCCCCGAACATGGGAACATACAGGTGGCGGTCGGCCACGGTCGAAGTATCCTGGAACGAAAACGGAACCAGGCCCAGAACGGGCGCGAGCGAGAGGCAGAACACCGCCCATCCACAAAGTACGAATGAACGCCAAATCGAACCGTCGTGCTGCGCGGATTGCCGTGGACGGAAGAGCGAGTATCCAACCACTGCCAAGCCGACAACGGCCAATACGATCGATAGCGCCATTTGCCAGCCAGGGACCTGGACGAGAACGAAGTGGGGGGACCGTCCGTAGTCGAGCGTGAGGCGAAAAGGGAATAGCAGGATGCGGCAGTAGAACGCGAAGGCATCCGATGCCACGCCAAGCCGCTCAATCAAGCTCGGGACGAATTCCAAGTTCACGTCGGGCTGAAGCTGTTTGGTAATGAGGACGAAGGGAAGCAACAACATCCCGAAGAAGAGTGGAGCGCTTGCGCTGTCTCGCAGGCTTTTCCCGAGNNAGAACGATAGTAGCTCCAGATCCCAAGTAGCCCGAATACCCCGGACAGGCCCCCCTTGAATTCGGAAATCCATGCAACCGTCTCGACCTGAGCGGGGTGAAGCGCGAAGAACAGCGCCGATAGGAGCGACACGACCCGCGTCTGGGAGTCGCTGAGTGCGGGAGACTGCGTGCGGTCGAGGCGAAGGAGGGTTTGGAGGATCGAGAACAGGAGCGACGCATTGACGACGTGAAGTGCGAGATTGAGCGCGTGAAATAGCGATGCGCTGTGCCTGAGGGTGCCGAACCACTGCGCGATGCCAGCGAATACCCACCAGACCGAATAGGTGATGGGCACGTATAGGCCGAAATAGCCCTTCGTCCAGAATGCCTGTAGCCCGGAGAGGGAGAAGTTCCGAAGATTGGGATTGTCGAGAATGTGCTCGTGGTCATCCAGGCGAAGAAAATCCGCGACCAGAACCGGAGAGAGGGCAACCACGATGAGCGGGATTAGGATGGCGAGCGCTCGAAACGAGGTTCCTTGCCTTGCGGAAGGCGGCTGTGGTTTCTTCGAGGACCCCATCTGTTTCGAGCATACCTCCCTGTCCCATGAGTTGGCCAGATCGGCGG